>JAOTYY010000086.1 GCA_029861595.1 Gammaproteobacteria bacterium | reverse complement strand
AGCAGCGTCGGCGCAAGCTGGCCGTTTGACAACGACGAGGTGGCGGGCATAGCCGAGTCGGCCGAAGGGCTGCCTGGTGCAATTGACAGCGCCGCGGCCACCGCGCTGAACCACAAGTATTCCGTGCAAACGATCACCGAACCGGAACCGGTAGCCGCGCCGGTTGCGCTGACCAGCAGACCTGGTCTGATACGCGCAGTAACGGTCGGGGCGATCGTCGTCGCAGCGATAACGTGGACCCTGTGGCCAGACGATCGACCACAACCCGAGCTACCCAGTCGACCTCTGGCCCTTCCGGAGCCGCCGCCGGTTGCGCCGCTGCAACCGGTTTTCAAGGACGAGGCCGTGCAGCCGGCAGCGCAGACACCACCTGTAGAACGCCCGCAACCCACACCGGAACAGCAGGCCGAAGCGCGTGCGCAGGCCGGGGAACCGCCTCCGGGACCAGCCACCCCACCCAGCGCCTCGCCCACGGCCCAGCCGGAGCCGAAACCAGCCCAAGGCCAGGCGCCCGACACTGTCCAGGCCGTGCAGGTGCAACCCTCGGCGAAACCGGAGCCTGGACCCGTACCGGAGCCCCCTGCGCGGGATGAACAACCGCGCGGCAGCGCATGGCTGCAGAATCAGCGCAAAGATCATTACGTCGTGCAACTGATGGCTGCGCGCGATCTGCAAGTGCTGAATCAGTTCATACGCGAACACTCGTTGGGCTCGCAGGCCGCGGTGTTCACTACGCAACGGGGAGGTTTGCCGTGGCACGTCCTGTTGTACGGTCGCTACGCCAACGCCGACGTCGCACGCGCCTCCATAGCCACTCTTCCGCCCGGGTTGCGCAAACATTCACCCTGGATTCGCAGTATAGCGTCGGTGCAAAAAGCAATTCGAGAGAGCCCACCCTAGACCGCTTTTGCGGACCATGGCAGTCTGGCGAAACGACGCACTGGTGCCGTTTGCGGCGGCGTTTTGGCCAACGTTTTGGCGTAAAGTATAATTTGGAGCTGTTTGCTCGAATTCACCATACCGCTGATGACCGCCGGACACGACCTCTCCAATTCGCTCTACCGCCCGCAATTCGAGCGCGACAACTGCGGCTTTGGCCTGATCGCGAACATCGACGGGCAGGCAAGTCACTGGCTGGTCGACACTGCTATCCAGGCATTGGAACGCATGACCCACCGCGGCGCCATCGCGGCAGACGGCAAATCCGGCGATGGCTGCGGGCTGTTGTTGAAGACGCCGGAGTTGTTTTTTCGCAAAGCGGCGCAGCAACTGGGTATCTCGCTGGGGCGGCGTTTCGCCACCGGCATGGTATTTCTCAATCCACAACCTTTGCTTGCTGACGCGGCGAGACGTACGCTCAATGAATACCTGGCCGCCAGTGGATTGCGAGTCGCCGGCTGGCGCCCGGTGCCGGTCGATACCGACGCTTGCGGCGAAGAATCGAAGCGCAGCTGTCCACTTATCGAACAGGTGTTCGTGGATATTCCCGCCCAGCATTCCGAGCAGGTTGCGGAGCGCCGCCTGTACGTGGCACGCCGTCGTGCCGAACTGCGACTCGAAGCTGACCCGGTTTTTTACGTCGCTTCGCTGTCCAGCCACGTAGTGCTTTACAAAGGGCTGGTGATGCCGGCCAATCTACGTGTTTTCTACAGCGATTTGAGCGATCCCGCGCTTACTTCGTCGCTGTGCGTGTTCCACCAGCGGTTTTCCACCAATACGCTGCCACAATGGCGGCTGGCACAGCCGTTTCGCCTGCTGGCGCACAATGGCGAAATAAACACCATCCAGGGCAACCGCAACTGGGCGCAGGCACGCGGTCGCAAGTTCAAGACCGACCTGATACCCGAACTCGGCGAACTCCACCCTTTGGTATCACTGGATGGCTCCGACTCCGCCAGTCTGGACAACATGCTGGAGGTACTGATTACGGGCGGCATGGATCTGTTCCGTGCGACCAAATTGTTGCTGCCCCCAGCCTGGCAGAACGCCGAACATTTCGACGCTGACTTGCGCGCCTTCTACGATTATCACGCCATGCACATGGAATCCTGGGACGGGCCCGCAGGCGTGGTGATGACCGACGGCAGGCACGCCGCGTGCGCGCTGGATCGCAACGGCCTGAGGCCCGCTCGTTACGTCATTACCCGTGACAGGCATATCACCCTGGCATCTGAAATCGGTGTCTACGACTACGCGCCGGCAGACATCGTGTGCAAAGGGCGCCTGAAACCAGGCGAAATGCTGGCCGCCGACACCGAGACCGGTGACGTGCTGCTTCCCGAGGATATCGACGAGCGGTTGAAAAACCGCCAACCCTATGCCAAGTGGTTGGCCCGCAACGTGCAGCGCGTAAACTCGACACTCAGCAACGACCCGCCGCCGATCGACGTAATCGACACGCAGCACCTGAGTGTTTACGAGAAACTGTTTCAGGTTTCCTTTGAAGAGCGTGACGAGGTCATCCGGGCGCTTGCCGAAGACGCACAGGAAGCTGTTGGCTCCATGGGCGACGACACCCCGTTCCCGGTGATGTCGAGCCAGTGCCGGTCGCTGTACGACTATTTTCGCCAGCAGTTTGCCCAGGTCACCAACCCGCCCATCGATCCGTTGCGGGAATCCATCGTAATGTCGCTGGAAACGCTGCTCGGACGCGAGCTCAACCCCTTCGATGAAACCCCCGCTCACGCCAAACGACTGCAGGTGAAATCACCTGTACTTTCGGAGCGGAAGTTTCACCTGTTGATGAGTGTGGACGACAGCGACTACGCACAGACCGTTATCAGTTTGAACTACGACGCCGAAGAAACACTGCAGCGCGCGTTACAGAGGGTCTGCGACGCAGCCACGCAGTCAGTTCGCGACGGAAAAGTATTGCTGGTGCTCTCGGACCGGGAGATCGCGAACGACACCTTGCCCATCCATGCCGCGCTGGCAACGGGCGCTGTGCACCACCGCCTCATCAAGGAAGGCTTGCGTTGCGATGCCAATATCGTCGTGGAAACCGCAACCGCGCGCGACCCGCATCATTTCGCGGTGCTGATTGGCTACGGTGCGACGGTGGTTTATCCCTATCTGGCTTACGCGATCATCGACAACCTGCTGTTGCACAGCTCCGCAAGCGACAACGATCAGGCCGTGCTGCGGCGGCACTACCGGCGCGGCATCAACAAGGGATTGTTCAAAATCATATCGAAAATGGGTATCTCCACGATCGCCAGCTATCGCGGCGCGCAACTGTTCGAAATCGTCGGCCTGCACGAGGAAGTCGTCGAACGTTGTTTTCGCGGCTCGATCAGCCGCGTCTCGGGAAGCCGTTTCGAGGATCTCGAAAAAGACACCCGCGTGCTGGCAGCCGACGCCTGGAATCCACGCAAAACGCGCACTCAGGGCGGGCTGCTCAAGTATGTACACGGCGGCGAATATCACGCCTTCAACCCGGACGTCGTGCAGGCGCTGCAGCTCGCCGTCGAGTCGGGCGACTACGCCGACTACCGCAAGTTCGAGAGACTGGTGAACGGCCGCGAACCGATGGTGTTGCGCGATCTGTTGCGTTTGCGCAGCGACACGCAGGCCATCGCACTGGAGAAGGTGGAACCGTTGGAAGCGATCGTGCGCCGCTTTGACTCGGCCGGCATGTCGCTGGGCGCCTTGTCGCCTGAGGCACACGAAACCCTTGCGATCGCGATGAATCGACTTGGCGGACGCTCCAACTCCGGTGAAGGCGGCGAAGATCCTGCGCGCCACAACACCGAGCGTACTTCTAAAATCAAACAGGTCGCTTCCGGACGCTTCGGCGTAACCCCGCACTACCTGGTCAACGCCGAGGTGCTGCAGATAAAGATCGCCCAGGGCGCAAAACCCGGCGAAGGCGGCCAGCTGCCCGGCCATAAAGTCAACGCCAACATAGCGCGATTACGGCATTCACGCCCCGGGGTAGCGCTGATTTCGCCGCCGCCGCATCACGACATTTATTCGATCGAAGACCTGGCGCAGTTGATCTTCGACTTGAAACAGGTCAACCCGCAGGCACTGGTATCGGTGAAACTTGTCGCCGAAGCCGGTGTGGGCACCATTGCAGCGGGTGTAACCAAAGCATACGCGGACCTGATAACGATTTCCGGTTACGATGGCGGCACCGGCGCCTCGCCGCTCACCAGCGTCAAGTACGCCGGCAGCCCCTGGGAACTGGGGCTGGTCGAGACCAGCCAGACACTGCGCGCCAACGGGCTGCGCGACAAAGTGCGCGTGCAGGCTGACGGCGGATTGAAAACTGGTCTGGATGTGGTGAAAGCCGCCATCCTGGGCGCAGAGAGTTTCGGTTTCGGCACCGCGCCCATGATCGCCATGGGTTGCAAATATCTGCGCATCTGTCATCTCAACAACTGCGCAACGGGCGTTGCCACGCAAAATCAGACACTACGGATGCGCCACTTCTCGGGCGACGCGCAGAAAGTCATGAACTATTTCCAGTTCCTTGCCGAGGATGTACGCGAACACCTGGCGGCACTGGGCGTTGCCAGTTTGACGGACGTGATCGGTCGCACCGATCTGCTCGAAGCGGTCCCCGGGAACACCACAAAACAACAGAACCTCGATTTGAGCCCGATCCTGTCGGACGGCGAGGTCGCCGAAGACACGCCGCGCTACTGCATGGTTGAACGCAACGATCCGTTCGACAGCGGCGAGCTCGCCGAACGCATGGTACGCGCATGCCTTAGCGCAGTGGAATCGCTCAGCGGCGGCGAATTCAGCTACGACGTCAACAACACCAATCGTTCCATCGGTGCGCGATTGTCAGGTGAGATCGCGCGCCGTCATGGCGACCAGGGCATGGCAGAACATCCCATCACACTGCATCTAACCGGTACCGCAGGCCAGAGTCTTGGGGTGTGGAATGCTGGCGGCCTGCACATATATCTGCGCGGCGATGCCAACGACTACGTCGGCAAGGGCATGGCGGGCGGCAAGATCGTATTGCGCCCACCAGTGGGCGTTACCTTCGCCAGCCAGGAAACCACGATCATGGGCAACACCTGTCTGTACGGTGCGACTGGCGGCCAGCTTTTTGCGGCAGGTCTTGCCGGTGAGCGTTTCGGCGTACGGAACTCCGGAGCGTACGCGGTAGTGGAAGGCACCGGCGATCATGCGTGTGAATACATGACCGGCGGCGCCGTGGCGATACTGGGTGAAACCGGCGTCAACTTCGGCGCCGGCATGACCGGCGGCCTGGCGTTCGTGCTCGACCTGCACAATCGTTTCGTCGACAGGTACAACCACGAACTGATCGATATCCATCGCATCAACCCGGAACACATGGAGGCCTACCGTAGTTTCCTGCATTCCATGCTCAGCGAGCATGCCCAAGAGACGCAAAGCGAATGGGCTGCGCACGTGTTGACTAATTTCTACCGCCTGGCGAACCGTTTCTGGCTGGTGAAACCGAAAGCGACGGAACTCGAGTCGCTGCTGTCGGCGCTCAAGAAAGCGGCTTGACCTTTCATTGCTGCCCTGTCTCCCAAACGGAGCGGGGAAATAGGTAAAGAGCCCTCACCCCCGACTGCTCTGCCAGGGAGAGAGGGGAGCAACAGGAAAGCACAACCACGTTGGCGATTGGCGCCCGCTGGCGTATGGTCGCGACATGGCGGGCCTCATCCCACAGGATTTCATCGACAACCTCCTGGGTCGGCTGGACGTCGTGGATGTGGTCGGCAGTCGTCTCACGCTGAAGCGCTCCGGTGACAACTTTCTCGCGCGTTGCCCCTTCCATGAAGAGAAAACGCCCTCGTTCAGCGTCAGCCGCTCGAAGCAGTTCTACCATTGTTTTGGCTGCGGCGCCCACGGGTCGGCGATCAGCTTTTTGATGGATTACGACCAGCTGGATTTTCCCGAAGCCATAGAGATTCTGGCTGCCTCCATCGGCCTCGACGTGCCGCGCGAACAGGGTGATGAACGCCAGGCCGAATCAAACCGCGATCTGTTTGCGCAGCTGGAGGATTGCGGACAGCTCTACCGGCGCACGTTGCGCGACTACCCGGCGGCAGTTGCATACCTGAAGGAACGCGGCCTGAGCGGCGAGATCGCCCGTGATTTCGCCCTGGGTTACGCACCTGAAGGCTGGGACACGCTGCGCGGCGCGTTTGGCGAGCGCGCCCAGGCGAATCTGTTCCGTGCCGGGATGCTGATACAGAACAAACAAGGCGGGTATTACGACCGTTTCCGCGATCGCATCATGTTTCCGATTCGCGACACTCGCGGACGCACTATCGGTTTCGGGGGGCGCGCGCTTGGCGAGACCACACCGAAATACCTGAACTCTCCCGAGAGCCCGGTGTTTCACAAACGCCGTGAAGTCTACGGACTGTACGAGGCGCGTCAGGCCGGGGTGCGCGATCGGCCCATCCTGCTCGTGGAGGGTTACATGGATGTTATCGCACTGCATCAGCATGGCTTGCCCAACAGCGTGGCCACGCTGGGCACCGCGGTCACGGCTGACCAGCTCAAACGCTTGTTCCGGGAAACCTACGAATTGATTTTCTGCTTCGATGGCGATGCCGCCGGACAGCGCGCGGCCTGGCGCGCCCTGGAAATGGCCCTGCCGCTGCTCGACGATGGACGCGAAGTGCGCTTCGCGTTACTCGCCCAGGGGGACGATCCCGACGACCTGATACGCCGCGAAGGCACAGATGCGTTTCAACGGCGAATCGCAGAGTCCCCTCCGGCGGCGGAATTCATGCTCGCCACGCTGAAGGAACAGACCGCCACCGATACCATCGGGGGCCGCGCACGGCTGGCCGAACTCGCACGCCCGCTGATCAACAAACTGCCGCCGGGTCTTTACGCGGAGTTATTGACCGACAGGCTGGCTCAGGAAATCGGCGGCCACCGGGCCAACGTACGCAGCGCGCTGCAACAACACAACGATTCCAGCAACCGCGCCGATAAAACAATACGTGCCCAGCACGGCAGACCACCACAGCGCATGACGCCGCTGCGCCTGGTGATTGCACTGCTGCTCAACGATCCGCGCCTGGAACCGCGTCTGCTGCTGCCGGATGAACTGATGCAAAGCGCGGAGCCGGGAATGGATCTGCTGCGTAGCCTGCTGCAATACATTCGCTCGATAGAGACACCCACCGCCGGTTTGCTGATGCACCGCCTGGAGGCGCATGAGCAACTGCCGGTGCTGGTGAAACTCGCGAGTTGGGAGCCCCCCGTCAGTCTCGACGAGGCGCAACGCCAGGCGCTGTTCGACGACGCGGTACACAGTTTGCAGCGAGACCTCTACCGCCGGCACAGCGAATCGCTGCTCGCCCTCGCCGGGCAGCGAGACCTGACCGATACGGAAAAACAACAACTCAACGAACTTATAAAGAAAAGCAAATAACGACTTGATTTTCCTGCTATATATACATTAAATTCAATCTCTTAGTGAGGGCATCAGAGGTGTGTCGCGTGCGAAACGTCGTATTGGCAGGCCTGCTGCTTATCGCTGCACACAACGCGTTTGCACAATCCTATTCGCTGGTTGTGCAACCGATACTCACTCCCCGACAAACCAGTGAGGCATTCGCGCCGCTGACCAGCTATTTGAGCCAACAGACCGGCGCCGACATTCGACTGGTGACGGCGCTCAACTTCGTGACCTACTGGGAAACGATGAAAAAAGGCGACTACGACCTGATTCTCGACGCCGCACATTTCACTGATTTCCGAATCAAACGGCTCCGCTATCGTGTGCTGGCGCGAATCCCCGACACCGTCAGTCTCACGCTGGTCACCGCCAAAGATCTGCTGATCTTCGAGCCCGAAGAGCTGATCGGCCGTAAGCTGGGTACGCTGGGGTCGCCGAGTATGCCTGCGGTGCGTGCCAACCAGTTGTATCCCAACCCGACGCGCCTGCCGGTTTTCGTCGACTTCGCGAATGCCACCGACACGGTACAGGCATTGCTGGACGGTGAAGTCGCGGGCGCCATCATCCCCTCGCCGCTGGTGCAGAACTATCCCGAGCTCAATACGGTGCTGACCACCGATCCGATTCCCCACATCGCCTTGTCAGCCTCACCGCAGGTACCTGCAGCGCTCGCCAATCGCATTCGCCAGGCGTTACTCAACATCGACCGGACACCCACCGGAAGACGCACCATGGAGGCGTTGCGCCTCGCTCCGTTCATACCCGCCAACTCCAGATCCTACGACGGCTATGCACAGTTGTTGGACGGCGTCTGGGGATACTAGTGCCCTCGGGGACAGTTTGCTTATTTCGGTAAGCTGTCCCCTGCGTTGCGCCGCACAAATTGTATGCTCTAAAATGTGTCGTTTTACCGGCGCTGCCGGCCAGCGGCATAGCAAACGGCGAGAGACCCTATGGCAATAAGTCTGTTTACCTCGGAATCGGTCTCGGAAGGCCACCCGGACAAGATAGCGGACCAGATATCCGATGCGATTCTGGACGCGATGCTGCGTGACGATCCCAATTCCCGGGTGGCCTGCGAAACGCTGATCAAAACGGGGCTGGTCATGATCGCGGGGGAAGTCACCACTTCCGCGTATGTCGACTTCGAACAGGTCGTGCGCGATGTCGTGAACGACATCGGCTATCGAAGCACGGAGGTCGGTTTCGACGGCAACACCTGTGCAGTAATCAACGCAATCGGCAAACAGTCCCCGGATATTGCCCAAGGCGTGGACCGGCGGCTACCGGAGGAACAAGGGGCCGGCGACCAGGGAATGATGTTTGGCTACGCGACGGACGAAACCGATGTGTTAATGCCCGCAGCGATCACTTACGCGCACCGTCTGGTGCGACGGCAAGCGGACGTGCGCCGTGCCGGCGAACTGCCGTGGTTGCGTCCGGACGCGAAAAGCCAGGTGACTTTTCGCTACGACGGGGACAGCATCGTCGGCATCGACGCAGTCGTGCTGTCGACACAACACGATCCCGATGTCTCGCAAAGCGACCTCAAGGAAGCGGTAATGGAATCGATCATCAAGCCGATTCTGCCCGCCAACTGGCTGGACGACAAAACCCGCTACCACATCAACCCGACCGGCAGCTTCGTGATCGGCGGGCCGGTCGGCGACTGCGGTCTTACCGGTCGGAAAATTATCGTCGACACGTACGGCGGCGCGGCCCGTCATGGGGGCGGTGCGTTCTCCGGCAAAGACCCGAGCAAGGTCGATCGATCCGCCGCGTATGCCGCTCGCTATGTCGCGAAGAATATTGTCGCCGCCGGACTCGCCAGGCGGTGCGAGATTCAGGTGTCCTATGCGATCGGCGTTGCCGAGCCGACGTCGGTGCACATAGACACCTTCGGTACCGGCACATGCAGCGATGAGCAAATCGCAGCACTGGTGAATGACCATTTCGACCTTCGCCCCTACGGCATTCTGAAAATGCTCGACCTGCTGCGTCCCATATACCGGCAAACGGCAGCTTACGGGCATTTTGGCCGCGAAGAGTCTGACATCAGTTGGGAACGCACAGACAAAGCGGACGAGTTGCGCGAGGCAGCCGGCGCCTGACCGCACATCGCACGACGGCCGGTGGGCGTACGAAAAGCGGAGACTAAGATGACGTGTCGCGGGTGACCCCGGCACCCAACAGGAGACATCCATCTGATGAGTAGTGAAGCTGCCGTAACGGGCAATGGCGATTTCAAAGTCGCCGACCTGGAGCTTGCCGATTGGGGCCGCAAGGAAATTCGCATCGCCGAAACGGAAATGCCCGGCCTGATGGCATTGCGCGAAGAATATGGCACCGAGCAGCCGCTCGAAGGTGCACGCATTGCCGGCTGCCTGCATATGACTATCCAGACGGCGGTGTTGATCGAAACGCTGATCGCGCTGGGTGCGACGCTGCGCTGGTCGTCGTGCAATATCTTCTCTACGCAGGACCAGGCGGCTGCGGCTATCGCCGCCGCGAGTATTCCCGTGTTCGCCTGGAAAGGCGAAACAGAGGAAGAATTCTGGTGGTGCATCGACCAGACGATTACCGGCCCGGACGGCTGGCGTCCCAACATGATCCTCGACGACGGCGGCGACCTGACAAAAGTGATGCACGAGAAGTTCCCCGAACTGATGGAAGAAGTGCGCGGACTTTCGGAAGAAACAACCACTGGCGTGCACCGGCTTTACGATATGGCCAAGCAGGGCACGCTGAAAGTGCCGGCCATAAACGTCAACGACTCCGTCACCAAATCGAAATTCGACAATCTGTACGGCTGTCGCGAAAGTCTGGTGGACGGTATCAAGCGTGCTACCGACGTGATGGTGGCCGGTAAAGTAGCAGTGGTATGTGGTTTCGGTGACGTCGGCAAGGGCTCCGCAGCCAGCCTGCGATCACAGGGTGCTCGCGTCATGATCACGGAGATCGATCCAATCTGCGCGCTGCAGGCGGCTATGGAAGGCTACCAGGTGGTTACCATGGACGAAGCGGCCGCGCAGGGAGAAATTTTCGTAACCGCAACCGGCAACATCGACGTCATCAACATCGAACACATGCGCGCGATGCGGGATCGCGCTATCGTATGCAATATCGGCCACTTTGATTCCGAAATTCAAGTCGCCGCATTGCGCAACTACAAGTGGGACGAAGTCAAACCACAGGTGCATGAAATCGAGTTCCCGGACGGCAAGCGTATTATCCTGCTCGCGGAGGGACGCCTGGTAAACCTGGGTTGCGCCACCGGCCATCCGAGTTTCGTGATGTCCGCCTCGTTCACCAATCAGGTGCTGGCACAGATAGAATTGTGGCAGAAGTCGGACAACTACGAACGCCAGGTATACGTACTGCCCAAACACCTGGATGAAAAAGTCGCGAGTCTGCACCTGGACAAGTTGGGTGCGAATCTCACTGCGCTCAGTCAGGAACAGGCGGAGTATCTCGGCGTTGCAGCGCAAGGACCGTTCAAACCGGACTACTATCGCTACTAGCATCGTGCGCTGCGGCGCAGAATCTTCCGGAAACGCGTCAGCGCAGCGCGCGGACTAGATCGTGCGCATTCCGCGTCTCTACGTAAACGCCGCATTGGTGCTGCACCAACCCACCGCACTGACCGGCGAGCAGGCGCATCGACTGACACGTGTACTGAGGCTGCGAGCTGACGCGACGCTTCGGGTTTTCAACGGTGAGGGCGGCGAATATACGTGCACGCTGCAACGCAATGGGCAACACTGGCGGGTACTCCCGACCGGTAAAAGTGAGCGCGACGTACGCTCCGCTTTGCGCATCATGCTGGCACAAAGCATTACGCGCAGCGAACGCATGGATTTCGCATTGCAGAAAGCCGTCGAGCTGGGGGTCACGCGTATTCAGCCCATACTCGCCGAGCGGAGTACTTTCAAACCGCAATCCCGGCGCTTGCACAACCGCCAGGCGCACTGGCAACGCATCGTGATACAGACGTGCGAGCAATGCGGACGCACCGATCTGCCTGAGCTGCTCGACCCGTGCCCTTCGCAGGACTGGATGGCCGACAATCCCTCGGCCATCATGCTGTGTGCAGATGCGCAAACTTCGCTGAGCGAGCTGCCGCTGAGCGGCTCTGACGTCGCGGTGCTGGTGGGGCCAGAGGGTGGTTTCAGCGCCGATGAAATCCGCGCTGCACGCGGTCTGGGGCTGGCGACGGCCAGTCTGGGTCCGCGCACCCTGCGCACTGAAACCACGGCGCTGGTCGCCCTGACCGTGCTGCAGATACGTTGCGGCGATCTGGGTTGAATCGAGGGGCAATCAAGCCTCGTCGGTCGTCTGCTTCAGCGTGTCGAGCTGACGTTCGACGGTATCGAGATCGGGAATCACGGCGGACGCACCGTCGATACTCACTTCGTGGGCGATATACGGGTTTTCTTCAGAAGTGCTCAGCGATTTCACAGCGGTTTCGTCGACAAACTGAAAATGCGGGATGCCGTCAATATAGACCGCGTAATAATCTTCGCCGCCGTCGGCATCAAGCAGACGGTGCAGCACCACGAACGAGGTTTTCGCTGGAAACTCGCGCACCACCGAATCGCACAGGGTCTCCAGCGAAATCAGCGGCAAGCTCGTACCACGCCATTCGATATGGCCGATATACCAGTCCGGCCTGGGGCCGGCGTCGCGGTGATGTCGCTGTGCCGGCACGATCTCGGCGACCACGGAGTTCGGCAGCAGTAAGGTGCCGGACTGCACGGGCAGCAACAAGCATTTGAGTCGACTGTCGTTTTCCTGTGCCATAAGCGATGACTGCCGTTAAGCGGGCTAGCCCCTATGTTGTACGCTGCTTGCGTCCCCCTCCGGGGGAAAGGATTACTCCGGGCATCCTGCTCTTCGCCCGTTGGGCCAGCTGCCGCTGTTCGAATCGTTCCCGATGCCCACTCAATATTGGACTGGGTCGCTTCTCAGGGGAAATGTGGCTATGCAGATTGGCCGCAGAGTAATAGCCTGCTCTATTGCTCAAGGCCAATCGTCGAATAGACGACGCCGGATTTTTCCTGACTAAATTGCCGGAAGCAATTTGAACAGCACCAGCTGGCCCCGCAGGGGTGGAGGGCAGGGATGTTCGGAATAAAGTGGATGGGTTCAAAGTGCAACTTGCCACCGTGTTCCGAATCTGGCGTAGCACACTGATCGAATTGTCGAAAACTGGCTTCGTGTGACCGCCTTTTCCCGAGGGGACGTAAACAGCGTGCAACATGGGAGCCTAATGCAACTGACTGGGATTCGCGGCGAGAATCCGATTTATGTGTTCCAGCAATTCCGTTTCCTGGTATGGCTTGCCGAGGTATTCATCCACGCCGATTTCCTTGGCGCGGCGTCGGTGTTTGTCGCCGGTACGCGAAGTGATCATTATTATCGGAATGTCTCTGAGACGTTCATTGTTGCGTACATAGGCGGCAACTTCGTAGCCGTCCATACGCGGCATCTCGATATCCAGCAACATCAAATCGGGCAACTGATCACCTAACATAGTAACGGCATCCACACCGTCTTTCGCAGTGGTGACATTGATGTCATGACGCTCCAGCATGCGCTGCGTGACTTTGCGAATGGTGATGGAATCGTCGACCACCATTACCGTGACACCCGCTTCCAGTGGCGCCGCCGTCGCGATCGGTTCCTGTTTCGCGGCCGTTTGCGTGGTGCTCAAAGAGCGCAGCAGCGAAGCCGCATCCAGTATCAGTACTACGCGCCCATCGGCGAGTATAGTGGCGCCCGATATGCCGCGCACGGTGCTTATCTGCGGACCGACCGGCTTTACCACGACCTCGCGGCGCCCTAACAGGCCTTCCACGTGCATCGCGACCCTGTGTTCGCCGGAGCGCAGCATGATCAGCGGCCAGACATGATTGTGTTCGCCCAGCCGCGGCGTGCCCACGTCCAACATGGAACCCAGATGCTGAATTTCGTACTCCTGGCCGGCATAGTGGTATTTCTGCGAGCGGTCCACGTAGTAGCGCTGCAGCTCCGGGCCGTCGACCTGACTGACGCCGACAATGCCGGTCAAGGGCAGCGCATAGGTATCCCCCGCTACATCTACCAGCAGAGCCTGGTTGACCGCCAGCGTAAGCGGCAAACGCACGACGAAACGCGTGCCTTGCCCCGATGTGGTGTCGATATTGATCGCGCCGCCGAGCTGCTTGATCTCGGACGCGACCACGTCCAGGCCGACACCACGTCCGGAAATCTGGGTTATTTCCTGCGCGGTGCTCATTCCAGTTTCCAGAACCAGCTGTAGTAAGTCCTCGTCACTTACCCGCACCTCGCGGCTTAACAGGCCACGTGCAATGGCTTTGGTGCGTACCGCCTGCAGATTGATACCGTTACCGTCATCTTCGACGGTAATCAGCACATCCGTGCCGTCACGCTGCAAGCTTATGGATATGCGCCCCGCGACCGGCTTGCCGAGACGCCGCCGCTCGGCAGGTAACTCCACTCCATGCGAGACGGCGTTGCGTAACATATGCTCCAGAGGCGCTATGATGCGTTCCTGCACGGTACGATCGATTTCCGTCTCGCCACCGTGTATCTCCAGTTCCGCTTTCTTGCTCAATGTCGTCGCCGTCTGCCTTACTATCCGGGCCAGACGTGCGGACAAGCGATCGAAACGCACCATGCGAGTACGCATCAACCCATCCTGCAAATCCGAACTCAGCCGTGTCTGCTGCTGCAGCAACGATTCGGAATCGCGTGTCAGGTCGCCTAGAATAGACTTGATGCTCTCCAGGTCGGCGACACTTTCCATCAGCGCGCGCGACAACTCCTGAATCTGCGAATAGCGGTCAAGCTCCAAAGGATCGAACTCTTCGTCGGCGGGATTTCCGCCTTCTCGCTCGAAGCGGTGCAGAATCTGCGCTTCAGTTTCCATATCCATCTTGCGCAGCTGGTCGCGCAGACGGAATACGGTCTGATCCAGCTCTTCGAGGTTAAACCGGTAGTCGGTTACCTGCTGCCCGAGGCGTGATTGATAAATGTTCACCTCGCCCGCGTAGTTGACGAGATTGTCCAGCAGTTCAGCATTGACTCTGACCTGTTCCTGCATGGACAAGGCGGCTTGCGATTCATCGGCGGGCCTGATCGGCGCCAGCTCGCCGGCCCGAGAGTCGGGTAATTCTGGCACGCGCTGGCGTGCCTCGCTGTCACTCAGCCCAGCGAGTTCGTCCAGCAACCAGTCGACACGACTGACGGGTTGTCTTTCTCGGGCCTGTTCCAGCATGACGGTGAGCGCGTCTACCGCTTCGTGCAGCAGCTCGAAGGTCGCGGCTTCGGGCTCCACGCCCTGTTCGGTAACGTTGATGACCAGCGTTTCCAGCGCGTGGCTCAAATCGGCGATCGGGGTGAAGTTCGCCATCCGCGCGCCGCCTTTGAGCGTGTGCAGCTGGCGCTGTAAATCAGCAATCAATCTCTGATCGCTGGGCCGCTGCCGCCACTGATCGAGCAAACGATCGGCATTTTCGAGCAGTTCGTCGCCTTCCTCGATAAAAATGCCGATCAACTCGTCGTCTTGTTCTATCTCGCCGGATTGCCCTTCGACCTTTTTCTCGAGCACTCGCAGCTGCACCTGCAATTCGCGCAGATTCCGTGGTTTCTCACCGCGCTGAGTAAACCACTTCAACGCCTGGTCCAGACATTCCAGACAATCTCGAAACAACTCCGTTTCGCTTTTGTCGAACGCGAGGTTCAGTTCCTGTTTGGCTTTGGCGATACGCTCCAGGGTGCCGCTCAAAACGGCGATGTCTTCGACCTCCGCCGTCTGCGCGCTGCCGTGCAGCGTATGCAAACCACGCGTCAGCTCATCGCGGGGCCGCAGTTCACCACCTCGCGACAGGGCGGTCTCCACCAGTTTATGCAGCGCATCTATATGACCTTCCGCCTCGCGGGTGAAAATATCCAGCAACACCGGATCGATCGTCGGTTGCTCCAGTGTCGCCGTACCGACTGGCCGCGCGGCCTGCGCGTCCACCGGAACGACTGGCGGGCCCTCATTCGCGCGAACCTCGCCCTGCACCTCTTGCCCGGGTGCATCACTCGCAGCGCTCTGCGGCGCGGACTCTGCCGGCACCCGGTCTGCCAGGTCCTCGACCTGGAAATTGTCCATTACCTCGAAGCGGCCAGTTTCCATAATCACCGATTCCGTATCGGAATCTTCGTCGACCTCTTTGACCTCGAAGTTATCCAGCACCTCTTTGTGCTCGGCGTCGGATTCCATGGTCACCGACTCGGCATCCTGCGCTTCGCCAACCTCCTCGACTTCGAAGTTGTCCAGCACCTCTTTGTTCTCG
>JAOTYY010000085.1 GCA_029861595.1 Gammaproteobacteria bacterium | reverse complement strand
GCACCCGATTGGCGACAACGCACTGCGTGTAGCGCAAAATCATGTTCAATAACGCACGAGCCAGGGAGTCGATCAACGGCAAACGCAGGCGCCGCATCGGTTTCCCGCTCTGGTTATCGCGCCCGCGAAACACGCGCTCCGACAGCGCCGGTATTACCGTCACCGAGACCAGCAGCGACAGTAGTACAGCTACGGAAATGGCTACCGCGATATCGCGAAACAGTTGTCCGACTTCCAATTCCAGTACCAGCACCGGGACGAACACCATCACCGTGGTAAGCGCGGACACCAGTATTGCCCCCCACACTTGCTGCGCGCCCTCATAGGCCGCGCGCGCCGCGCTCGCGCCCTGTTCGCGCAGCCGGTAGATGTTCTCCAGCACTACGATCGCGGCGTCCACTACCATGCCTACCGCGAACGCCAGGCCCGCCAGCGAGATGACGTTGATGGAGCGGCCGAGCACCGCCATTGCCACGAACGCACCGATGATCGACACTGGAATGGCGATCGACACCACGAACGTCGCGCGTATCGAGCGCAGGAACAGTAACAACAGCAGTGCCGCGAGACTGCCGCCGATCCAGATATTCTGCTGCACCAGATCGATGGCGGAATCAATGTATACCGTCTCATCGTAAACCTGGCGAAGTGTCAGTTGAGCACCCGGCATTACGTTTTCGTTCAGTTCCCGCACCGCCTGGCGAATGCCGACCATCGTTTCGATGACATTGGCGCCCGATTGGCGCACCGCGTTAAACGCTATCGAGGGCTCGCCTTGCAGGCGAATCGCTGCGGTGGGCTTTTTATAGCCGAACGTCACGTCGGCAATGTCGCCGACGGTAACCCGCGCAACGCGTCCTGTATCGGGATCGTTGAAGGAGCGCAGCACTACGCTGCGCACCGCATCCAGCGTGCTCAATTCTCCCTCGGTACGGACCACGTAACGACGCTTGCCCTCGTCGAC
Source organism: Gammaproteobacteria bacterium (assembly GCA_029861595.1). GTDB lineage: Bacteria > Pseudomonadota > Gammaproteobacteria > JAHELT01 > JAHELT01 > JAHELT01. Next base: position 14,823 of record JAOTYY010000085.1, on the reverse strand, counting down.
GTCGCCGGCGGAAACGGAGGCGTTAGCCGCGCGCAGCGCCCCGGTGACCTGGGTCACTGTCAGGCCATAGCGAGCCAACAGCTGTGGCAGCACCGTGATGTGCACTTCGCGCTCGGTACCGCCGTAAATGTTCACCCGGCTGACGCCCGGCACACGCTCGATGCGGTCTTTCACCACGTCCTCGAGGAAATCGCCGAACTCGTGGATGGGCCGCAGGTTCCCCGCGGCCCGGTTGACGATGAACCAGGCGATGGGGCTGTCCTCGGCGCCGGCCGGATCGAGCGTCGGTTGTTCGGTTTCCTCCGGATACCCGGACACGCGGTCCAGGCGGTTGGCCACCAGCAGCAGCGCTTTATCCATGTTGGTGCCGACCTCGAATTCGAGCTCGACCTGCGCGCGGCCCTGCTCCGCGCGGCCGTTGATCCTGACCAGGCCCTCCAGGCCGGCCATCTGTTCTTCCTGGCGATTGACGACCTCGCGTTCGACTTCCGCTGGCGCGGCGCCGAACCACAGCGTTTCCACGGTGATGACGGGGCGGTTTACGTCAGGCGCCAGCTGGATGGGAATGGTCTGCAGGGCCACCAGGCCGAACAACAACACCATCAGTACGGCGGCGATGACGGCAATCGGCCGCTCGATCGCGAGCCTGATCAGGTTCACGAAGCCGATTCCTCGACGCGGACCGGCGTATCGGGGCGCAGTCGTTCGTTACCACGCACCACGACGCGCTCACCCAGCTGCAGACCCTGCAGCACTTCGAAGCGGTTGCCGACGGGTTCGCCAAGGCGTACTTGACGCGGTTTGGCCAGCAGCACCTCGCGCTCGCCGACCGTCTCTTTCATCACCACGAACACGATGTCCGCACCGCCGCGTTTGTTGATCGCGTCCTTGTGCACCGACAACACTTCGCGCGGCGCACCTGCGGGCACATGCACCGTGGCGCTCTGATCCACCGCCAGCGCCAGACGCGTGCTGCCGAAACGCGGCACGAAACGCACCCGGCGGGTACGCGTCTGGGGATTCTCCGTGGGAATCACCGTGCGAACTTCGGCCACGTGCCGGGTGCCATCGTCCAGTGTGACATCGACCGTTGCACCCGGCTGCATGCCGCCCAGTCGTTCGAAAGGTACATCGGCCTCGACTTCCAGTTCGCGGTCCGACACCAGGTGCACCAGTGCCTGCCCGGCCTGCACGTAGCTGCCCACTTCGATCAACCGTTCAGTCACTACCCCGTCATAGGGTGCGCGCACCTGCGCGTAGGCGAGATTCAGTTCGGTGACGCGCAGGGCCGCTTGTGCCGAGAGCAGTCCGGCACGTGCTTCCTCGACGCGTGCCGCAGCGATGGCCACACCCTGTCGGGCGTCTTCGTAAAGCGATTTGCTGGTCGCGTCTTTCAGACGTTCGTAGCGGCGCCGCTGCTGCTCTGCCAGTACCTGCTCGGCTTTGCTGGTCGCCAGGCGTGCCTGTGCTTCTCCCCGGCCTGCGCTCGCCACGGCGTGAGCTGCCTGCAGGGTTTCCGCATCGAGTTCGGCGATGACGTCGTCGGTGGTTACGCGACTGCCGACCTGCACACGTATCTGCACAACCGGGCCGGCAATGCGTGCCGCAACAGTACCGGCACGTTTCGCAACCAGGCGTCCCAGCACCGGTACCGTTTGCTCCAGGGGCTCGTTGCGCACGGGGTCTACCCGCACCAGCGAGGCAGGCGCCTGAGCACCGGCCGCATGCGCGTACATGGCGATGAGCAGAACGAAAAAAAAGCCGGATCCTGGACGGCGCTGGTGATCCTTGAGCATCGAGGCTGACGTTGCTTGTCAAACAGCGAACTTTAGCATAGGTGGGCGCCCGGCAACGCCGGTGAAATCGCCGCGTTGCAGGTTACCCCGCCGTCCGGGCTAAGGGGGCAATATACTTATTTCTTGCCAAACGTTAGTGATGAGCGTTGTCGAAGCTCGACAAGAAAAAAGTATACTGTCCCCTTAATTTATTCCGAGAGCAATGCGCGCAGGCCCGCAAGCTGCGATCTGCCGTGCGCCTCCCGTTCTTCCGCGCTCAACGTTTCGCGGCCTTCCCAGGCCAGGTCTTCAGACGGCATCTCGCCGAGAAACCGGCTGGGGACGCAGGCGATGCGCTCGCCGTGACGTACGCGATGAGTGGTGCAGGTGAAGGTCAACTCGCGTCGTGCTCGCGTCACGCCCACGTAAGCGAGCCGGCGCTCTTCCTCCAGGGCGTCGTCCTCCAGGCTGTTGTGGTGTGGTAACAATGATTCTTCCATGCCGACGATGAAGACATAGGGAAATTCCAGACCTTTTGCTGCGTGCAAGGTCATCAGCTGCACGGTGTCGTTGCCGCTATCCTCTTTGTTACGGTCCAGCATGTCCAACACGGTGATCTGGGTGACGATCTCCGCCAGCGAACGTTCGCCGTCGTTGGCGATTTTACGCAGCCAGTCGAGCAGTTCGTGGACGTTCTCGACGCGCATTTCCGCGGCGCGCGGCGTCGCACTGCTGCTGTGCAGCCAGTCGAAATAGCCGCAGTCCTCGATCATCTGGCGGATGTTGGCCAGCGCGTCGCCGCGTTGCGCGTTGTCCGCTAGCAATACGATCCAGTGACCGAATCCGGCAACGCGATCGGCGATGCGTGAACTTGCCTCGCTGCTGAAATCCCGATCCACGCTGGCATGCAGCAGGCTGAGGCGGCGGCGGCGCGCGAAATTCCCCAACCGCTCGATCGCCGTCGGACCGATTTCACGGCGTGGCGTATTCACTATACGCAGAAACGCCGTATCGTCGTACGGATTGGCCAGCAGGCGCAGATAGGCGAGCAGATCCTTGATCTCGCTGCGGTCGAAGAATGCCGTGCCACCGCTCACCGAGTAGGGAACGTTGTGCGCACGCAGGGCCCGCTCGATTGCGCGCGACTGATGGTTGCCGCGATACAGGATCGCGTAGTCCGAAAAGCGTGTGCGCTGCCTGAATCTGTGGCCGACGATCTCGATGCTCACCCGCTCTGCCTCGTCGTCGCTGTCGCTGCAATTCAGGACACGCAGCTTTTCGCCGGGCCCTAACTCACTCCACAGCGACTTCTCGAACAGATGGGGATTGTGCCCGATGAGCCGGTTCGCACAACGCAGAATGCGCCCCGTGGAACGGTAGTTCTGTTCCAGCTTGATCACCTCTAGCGGTTGGAAGTCTTCCGCCAGGCGTTGCAGATTTTCCGGACGTGCGCCACGCCAGGCGTAAATTGACTGGTCGTCGTCGCCGACCACCGTCAGTACCGGACGCTCGCCGAGCAGCTCACGCACCAGTGCGTATTGCACGTTGTTTGTGTCCTGATATTCGTCCACCAGCAGATAAGCTACACGCCGCCGCCACTTTTCCCGGATCTCGGGATGCTCGCGCAACAAAGCCACGGCGCGCAGCACCAGGTCGTCAAAATCCACGGCGTTGTATGTCTGCAGCGCGTCGCAAAAGCGTGCATACATCCGGGCTGCCGTGGTGTGGGCCGTTTCGCTGGCGCCCGCAAGCGCGGCCGCGGGGTTTGTCAAGTCGTTTTTCCATTGCGATATGCGCCAACGCAGCACGCCGCAATCCGCTGATTCGATGCCGCGCTCCGTATTCAATTGTTGCAGCAGCGACTCGCTGTCCTGCGTATCGAACACGCTGAAGTTGCGTTGCAGGCCCAGACTTTGTGCGTCCTCGCGAAGCATGCGCATGCCCAACGAATGAAACGTGGATACAGACACCAGCGCCAGCTGATTGGCGTTCAGCAGCCGCGCCACCCGCTCGCGCATCTCGCGCGCGGCCTTGTTAGTGAAGGTGACGGCGAATACGCTGCCCTCGATCGGCGGGTCGCGCAGGCACAGATCGGCGATTTTGTGTGTGATGACACGGGTTTTGCCGCTGCCGGCGCCGGCCAGCACCAGCAGGGGTGTGTGCCGGTGCCGGATAGCTTGTTTTTGTGGAGAGTTGAGTCCGGCCGGCACTTGCGATGGATCCCCGTGCAAAAAGTGGCAGATTCTAACCGATGCCCGGCGCGAGCGGTTATTCTAGTGCCCTGTCCCAAAAATAACTTACCATTCTGAGCGCGTATCGCGTTCCAGGGCTAGACGTCGACGGTGCAGGAAGTGCGGCGGCGGCGATTTGCCACGGCGGCGTCCGATTGCGCGATAATCCCGCGATGGAAATCGACACCGACAGCGGCTTGTTGAGCGACGCGCGCTGGTGCGAATCGCCAAACCAGGACGCGCGTCCCGACACGCAGGATATTGAACTGGTGGTCATACATGGCATCAGCCTGCCGCCGGGCGAGTACGGCGGTCCGGGTATCGAGGCACTGTTCACTAACCGTTTGGACCGGCGGGCGCACCCATACTTCGAAACCATCGGGCACCTGCGGGTATCGGCGCATTTGCTGGTGCGACGCGATGGCTCGCTGGTCCAGTTCGTGCCGTTTCATTGCCGCGCGTGGCATGCCGGTGAATCCTGTTACGCGGAGCGCAGCGACTGCAATGATTTTTCGATCGGCATCGAGCTGGAAGGCAGCGACGATTGCCCTTATGCCGATATTCAGTACACTGCGCTGGCGCAAGTTGTTGGTACGTTGCTAAACACGTATCCTCGACTCGATGCACAACGCATTGTCGGGCACTGCGATATCGCGCCGCAGCGTAAAACCGATCCGGGTCCGGCTTTCGACTGGAGCAGGCTGAGAAATTTGCTGGGGTAACTAGTGTCCTGTCCAATAAACAACGGTCTATTCTGCGCACCGCGGGTGTGGACATGAACCTGCTGATAATCGTCGCCGCGTTGCTCGTCGGTCAATTCATGCAGTGGCCGGAGCGTTGGCGCGATTTCACATGGTATCTGCAACACCTCGACTGGTTGGGCGCACGCGTAGATTTACGTGGCGCGTGGGGACTGTTGCTGGCATTGGCGTTGCCGGTGCTGTCGGTGCTGCTGTTGCAGGCGCTACTGGCACGTGGCCCGGGGCTGGTGCTGGGAACCGCGTTTGCATGGCTGGTGTTGTTGTGCTGCCTGGGACCCGGCCATCTGCTCGCCACGATTAACGAATACCTGCAGGCATTGCACGCCGAAGACGAGGAACAAACGGCGGTCTTGCGTGCGCAACTCGAGGACGGGCGCCACGAAGACCAGGATCCCATAGCAGTGGGTATTGTAAGCCGCGCTCACGATGAGTATTTCGCGGTGCTTTTCTGGTTCGCGATTCTCGGCCCCGTTGGCGCGGTGTTGTACCGGTTTACCCGCTTGATCGCACAACTGGATTCCGCACACGAGAACCTGCGTCCGGCAGCAGAACATTTGCTCGGCGTTCTGGGGTGGCCCAGTACACGCCTGGCTGCATTCGGGTTTGCGTTGATGGGGAATTTCGATAAAGCGCTTTTCAAACTCACCGGCGGTCTTGCCTGGCAAACCGATCTGCTTGCCGCGAATCGTGGAATGCTGGCGGAAGTGACTTGCGCGGCGGTGGACTTTCATCCCCACGATACCCCGACCGATGTCGCGCGGCGCGCCAGAGACCTGATAGTGCGTACCTTGACCTTATGGCTGGTGGTGTTCGCAGTGCTTACGCTGTTGGGTTGGTAGCTGAGCTACGCCGCGCGCCGGCTTGTCCGGAACGAGCATTAAACAGCCGACCTCGACGCCAGCCATGAACGATACGTCCTCTACGCAGTTTCAACAGTTCTGGTCTGAGCTGTTACGCGGCGAACCTGCCGCGCATAAACAAGCCTTCGGTGCGTTCGAGGAACAACTGGCCGCTTTCGCGAAAGGCGCGGGCGACGCCGGACCGGATGCCGCGGGCACTTATGCGCAGACTCTGGTGCAAGCGTTTCAGGCGCTTGGTCAGAGCCCGTTACGGCCACCTGAGTCCTCTGCCGGTCCCGCGGCTGCGTGCGTCCGTTTTACAGCGGTAGCGAGCGCGTTGCAGTCGCGCTTCTCCCAAGCGAACGCAGCGGCGGCCGCGCAAGTTCAGGCGCGCAATACCGTTGGTGCGCCGGACTCGCTGCAGGAACTTTTCGATCGCTGGGTCGGGTGCTATGAACAACACCTGTTCGAGTTGCTGGTCGACGCCGAGTTCGGCGCCGAGTTCGGCGATGCCGTCAACGCAGCGCTCGAATGCTACCGCGACACGATGGCCGGTGATGCGCGTCATGCAGTCGGACAGCAGCAGGCACTGGCCGAATTGCGGCACGGCGTCGAGGCGCTTGCCGCACGCGTCGCCAATCTGGATGCGCGGCGGAAATGAATGCCCGGGATTGGGTGGCGGAACTGCAGACCTGGCAGCAACGCTATGCGCAAATGGCGGAGCGGGTGCGCGCGCACCCCGAGGCGGCGTCCGGCGTCACACCACGGAAAGAACTGGCGCACGAGCCGGGCTGGCGCCTGTATCGCTATGGCGATGTGGCGGGACCGCCCCTGCTGATCGTTTTCGCCCTGGTGAACCGCCCCGACGTGCTCGACCTGACCCCCGAGCGCAGTCTGATCGGGGCGCTGCTGGAGCACGGTGTGAACGTGCACCTCATCGAATGGGATGAGCCTCCGCGCCGGCGCGACATATCGCTTGCCACTTACCTGCAAACCTACCTCGCACGCTGCGTGCAGCATGTTCTGGACGCCAACGGGACGACTCGGCTCGACCTGCTGGGTGTCTGCCAGGGCGGTGTTTTTTCCCTTTGTTACACGGCATTGCAGCCCGCGCAGGTCCGGCGACTGATCACCATGGTCACACCGGTGGATTTCCACACCCCCGATAACGCACTGAGCAACCTGCTGGCCAATATTGACGTGACGCTGATGGCCGACGTGCTCGGCAATATTCCGGGCTCGCTGATTACCAGGGCGTTTCTCGCATTGAAGCCCTACACGCTGGTCAGCAAGAAATACCTGGATGCGGCCCTGGGCGAGATCTCGGAAGAACGCCTTGAAGCGTTTTTGCGCATGGAACGCTGGATTCACGATACGCCCGACCTGGCGGGCACGGCATTCCGCGAATTCGTGCAGTTGTTTTTTCACCAAAACAGGCTGGTGGAAGGCGCTCTGCGACTGGGTGCCAGCGACGTTGATATACGCAGCATCCGGCAACCCGTATTCAATGTCTACGCGACCCGAGATCACATCGTACCGCCGGCGGCGGCACGAGCATTGAGCGATCTGTTACCTCATGCTCCGTACGCGGAATTTGCGGTCGACTCCGGACACATCGGCATCTACGTCAGCCGCACCGCGAGTGCACAGGTGCCAAGACGGATAGCCAACTGGCTGGCGGGATAGAATACTGAGCGCGTGATTTATTCGGCGTCTTCGTGCGGCTTTTTTGCGAGCGACTGCCACATCGACAGGTTCTGCTCGGCGATTTTCGACATCACGCTGAACGGGTTGGCATCCATCACCGTCTGAACCTGCTTGCGCAACGTCTCCTGTTGTTCCATGAACATCGCTACGCTTTTTTCCAGGTACTCACCCATCAAACCCTGCAAGCTGTCGCCGTAGAAACGGATCAGCTGCTGCAGGACCTGGTTAGTGAACAAAGGAACGCCATCCTGGGCCTCCTGTTCGCTGATTATCTGCAGCAGCACGCTGCGAGTGATGTCTTCCTTGCTGCGCGATTCGATGACTTGAAACTCTTCGCCCTGGAGCACCAGATCCTTGACGTCGTCCAGCGTCACGTAGGAACTCTGGGAGGTGTCATACAAACGGCGATTGGGGTATTTCTTGATAATGCGCACGGCAGGCTCGCAACGGGGGTGTCCGCGTAGTTTACCGCTTTTCGCATTCGCAACATATGTCTGAAGTTGACGAAACGCCCGTCTGCGCGTGATTTTCAGCCGCCGAACGCGGATGGCTTGCGGTAGCGCACAAACGCCGGGCAGCGGGTGGACCACCTCGCCTCGAGGGTGCGTGGACCTGGAGAGCGGGATGGGGTACGCCCAGGTGCCGGGCGGATTCTTGCCCTTGCGCCTCCGCCGCCAGCGAAACTGGCATACTGACGCGCTGTTGCAGGGTGTGTCAGCGTGGAGCCCGCTATGACCAGGCAGGTGGATGTGGCGATTGTCGGAGCGGGAACAGCCGGCCTCGCAGCTATGGCGCAGGTGCGGCGGGCAGGATGCTCGTTCGTGCTGATCGACGGTGGCGAGCTGGGCACGACCTGCGCTCGGGTTGGCTGCATGCCTTCCAAGGCGTTGCTTCAGGTCGCCGAGGATTTCGCACGCCGCCGCGCCTTTTCGCGACTGGGTATAGATGGCGGCGAGGCCCTGGAACTGGATGGTCCCAAGGCGCTGGAGCACGTGCGCGATCTGCGTGATATTTTCGTCGACCGGGTGCTGGCCGGCACCACCGACGAACTCGGTGAGGAATTCATTGCGGCGCCGGCGCGTTTCACGTCGCTGACGACGTTGCTTGCCGGCGATCAGCGTATCGAAGCTCGACGTGTTGTAATTGCCGTCGGGTCACGTCCTTTCGTGCCACCCGACTGGGCGCAGTTCGCGCCACAGCTGCTCACGACAGACACCGTATTCGAGCTTGAGTCGTTGCCACAGCGTCTGGCGGTGATCGGACTGGGCGCGGTGGGCCTGGAGATCGGCCAGGCCCTTGCGCGGTTGGGCGTTGAGGTAACCGGGTTCGATCGCCTGTCGACGGTCGCAGGACTGCAGGACGTGGCCGTCAGCGAAGTCGCCGTGCAGGCCATCGGCAGAGACTTTCCCCTTCATCTGGGCAACGCCGCGCGCATCGAAGCCACCGCCAAGGGGCTGCGGGTGGTGGCGGGTGAACGCGAGGCCGAGGTCGACAAGGTACTGCTCAGCATGGGCCGCGTGTCGAACGCCGCCGGTCTGGGACTGTCGGAGCTGGGTGTGCCGGTGGATGCCGCCGGGGTGCCTCTGCACGACCCTGCCAGCATGCAGATCGGCGATTTACCGTTGTTTATCGCCGGTGATGCGGACGGCGCGCGCCAGGTCCTGCACGAAGCGGCGGATGAGGGACGCATCGCCGGCTACAATGCGGCGCGGGACATCACCACCCGCTTCCGCCGCCGGGTCGCGCTGCACATAACCTTCTGCGACCCGAATACCGCCCGTGTCGGTACGCCCTTCGAAGACCTGGACAGCTCTGCGGCGATCGGCGAAATGCCGTTCGGGCCCGTGGGGCGAGCGCTGATTATGGGTAAGAACCGCGGGCTGCTGCGCGTCTACGCGAGAGCGCGCGACGGGCGGATACTCGGTGCAGAAATTTGCGGTCCCAAATGCGAGAACCTGGCGCATCTGCTCGCCTGGTCTGTGCAGCAGGAACTCGGCGTGCTGGACCTGCTGCGCATGCCGTATTACCACCCGGTGATCGAAGAGGCGTTGCAGGCGGCACTGCACGATTTGCTGGCAAAGCTCGATCTGCAACCGTCCGGGCTGTTAGAGTTCGTCGCGGATTGAGCGCTGTGCGGCATCCGGTGTTACGCTAGTCTGCTGGTTGGCGCTCCAGCAACCGCCGCGAAGCAGCCCGCCTTGCCAGGATTGTTCTCATAACGTTCTGATGATTAAACGGTTATTTGCAACAGGTAAAATTGCGGCGCTGCTGGCCCTGAGTTGTCTGCTGGTGCAGGGGGCAGGTGCTTCGCTGGCGCAAACGGTGTTGCTCAATCTCGGCGACGGTGTGCACGGCCGGGCGCAATACCACGCGGGGCGCTCCGATCGGCCGGTGGTGTTGTTCGTGCACGATTTCCTGGCCGCTCCCAGCGCACCCGTGGTCGATGCCCTGGCGCGTCGGTTGGACCGCGATGGGGTAGCTCTGCTGGTGCCGACGCTGTCTCTGGGTATCGTCGCGCGGCGCGATCCGCTGGCGTGTGAAGCCATTCATACGCATATATTCGAGCAGGACCTGGTGGAACTGCGGCAATGGGTCGACTGGCTGCTCGGCAAGGGACGCACGCGGATTGTGCTGGTGGGATTGCGCTACGGCGGCTGGCAGGCGGTGGCGCTCGCCGGGCAGCTGTTGTCGCCCGCGGTGCAGGCGGTGATTATGATCAGCCCGCAGACCCCGCCGCCGAGCGATGCTGATCTGCCGGCGCTGCGGTCGGCCGCGGCCGCAGGCGCGCGCGACCTGATGCGGCAACCGGTGTGGCACTGCCCAAGTTACGTGGGCCCGGCCGACAGTATTTACAGTTACGTGAACTGGGATGCGGCGAAGCTGATGCAGGCAGTCAAGCGTTCCACGGTCGCCGTGCGTGCGATTGTCGGCGGTCGCGATAAGCGCCTGGACGCCGGCTGGCGCACGCGCCTGGACGAGGCGGGCGCCCTGGTGCAGCTGGTACCCGACGCGACCAGTTTCCGCGATCCGCGGCATCTGGGATCGCTGTTGGAGTTGATCGTGGCGTCGTTGATTATCGAGGGATGACGATGACAGATTCTGTTTTCCGGTCCGCGAGCGAGAACTAGCGTAATGCGCATGTCTCTTTCCGGATTGATCACTTTGATCGTGGTGGCGGGCGTGGTGCTGTTCGCGGCGCTGGGCGGGTATACCTATTTTCAGGTGCGCTCGCTGAATGTGCATATGAACGAAGAGTATGCTGCGGCGGCTCAGCAGGAAATCGCACAATCGGTCGCACGGGTGTTGAGCGAGGAACGCAAACGCGTGCAGACCATCGCTGCCTGGGACGAGGCCCGTCAGCAGCTCGGAACCAGCGACTACTACGATTACTGGCGCACGCAACGTGTGTCGACCCTGGAACTGCCGGATTACGTGGTGGGGGTGGAGCTCTACGAGCGCGGCGGCAATGCCTTGGCGGTCGACGTCGACATACCGTTCACGCCCACGTTGCGCAATCGTGATCAACGGCCGATTTTGGTGCGCGAACGCGGTCGTGACTACTTGTTGTTATCGCGGGCGATCGCACATCCGGCCGAGCCGGACGCTACGCTGGGATTCGCGGTGCTGGCGCTGGACCTCGCCGAGGCGCTGGTACCACCTGGCGGACTGCGCTACGCGGCGCTGGACAGCCGGGTTACCACACTGCCGGAAAAAGCCCGCGTTGCGAGCAGCGAAATAGCGAATAAGGTGCGTTACCAGGTGCAACGCAACGATCAGATCGACCAATTTCAGCCGTTAGTGGAAGTGGCGTTCGTCAACGTGGTGGCAGCGATGATTATTCTGCTGCTGATTATCTACTTCGGTATCACTAAACTGATCGGCCGCCCGCTTCGCCAGTTGTCGGGGCACATCGACGGGTTGCGCAACGAGCAGTCGCAGAGCGGCGGTATCGGTACGCCATTTGTGATCGGGGAGCTGGAAAAAGTCAGGCGCTCGTTCAACGAGTATCAAAGCCGCCTGGAGGTGGTGCACCGTGGGCTGAATCGCAAAAACCGCCGCCTGTGGAAACTCGCCCATCACGATCCATTGACGGGGTGTCTCAACCGCCGCGCCTTCGAGGACGACTGGAAGCATATTCTCGAACTGGCCAGCAAGAGCCCGGCCGGCGTATCGTTGATCCTGCTCGACTGCAATCACTTCAAAGCCATTAACGACACGTACGGGCACAACGTCGGTGACGAAGTGTTGAAGGGAATAGCTTCCACGGTACGTAAGAATCTGCAGCGCGGCGATCGGTTGTACCGCATCTCCAGCGACGAGTTTGCGGTGATCTTCGTGGACGTCGTGCGCGACCAGGCGAGCGATATCGCAAAAATGTGCCTGAGCTCTATCCAGCAGCATGGCTTCACGCATCTTGGCGTGCGCGAGCCGGTGCGCATCAGCATCGGCGTCGCTCACAGCATGAGCGGCGAGCCAGCCGACCTCAAGGGATTGTATCGTCGCGCCAACGTCGCGATGTTTCGCGCTAAACGTCCCACCGAGCCGCCATTGGCGATCTACACACCGGACATGGAAGGCAGTGGCGCGGTGGCGCTGTCCAGTCGCGCGGTGAGCGCGGTCGACGAAGCGATAGCGCACGGACAGAACATCTGCATGAACTACCAGCCGGTGCGCCGTTTGTCCGACCGGGTCCTGGCTTACCACGAGGCGCTGGTTCGTTTGCGGGTGGACGATCGTCTGGTGGCGCCGGAGGAGTTTTTTCTGCAGGTGGAATCCCGGCACTTGGATGCGGAGTTCGACAATGCGGTGTTCGCCGCTCTGTTACGCGATCTGGAACGAGGTCTGATCCCGGAAGGCCAGGGCCTGTCGATCAACATGTCAGGTGCGAGCGTCGTGGCTTCCGACCTCGAAGAACGGCTCGAGCCGTTCAGGCGTTACCTGCCGCGTCACAGTTTGCTGCTGGAAGTGACCGAAACCACTTTGATTTCGCAGTTACAGCTGGCATCGGAAAAACTTTCGCGCTTGCGTGGCCGAGGATTTCAGATTGCGCTGGACGACTTCGGCAGCGGCTACTCCTCGTTGCGTTACCTGGCGGATATGCCGGTCGACGTGGTCAAGTTCGACATCTCCCTGGTGCACGCGATGTGTGAGGATACGGCGCGCGGACGGATGCTGCAGAAGCTGGTTGGTCTGTTGAAAGAGCCGGGCTACAAACTCGTCGCCGAAGGCGTCGAGAGCGATGCGATCGCAGCCGTCACGCAGCAGTTGGGCTTTGACTTCGGCCAGGGATATCTGCTCGGCAGACCGCAGGAGCTCGAACCAGTCACTGCCTGATTGCGGGTCGCCATGTTGCACACAGTAGAGTTAATTCCCGGTGGTCGGCGTTTTGAAGTTCAGCAAGGCGAGAGCATTCTGCAGGGCGGCCTGCGCGCCGGAGCGAACCTCCGCTACAACTGCAGCAATGGAACCTGCGGCGAATGCCGGGCAAAAGTTCTGCAAGGCTCGGTAAACCAGATCCAGTATCACGATTTCTGTTTTTCCGCCGCCGAGACGGCTCAGGGGTGCATACTGATGTGCTCCAATACCGCGCTCGGCGACCTGCGCCTGGCAGCCACCGAACTGGGCGCCGTGGCGGATATTCCCGAACAGCAGCTAACCGCGAAAATCAGCAAAACGGAATTCCCAAGCGACGACCACGCCATTGTGCATTTGCGCACGCCGCGCTCGCAAACCCTGCAGTTCCTGGCAGGTCAGGAAGTGCACGTCAGGTTCGCTGAAGAGCTGACGTGCCGCCTGCCCCTTGCAAACTGCCCCTGCAATGGCCTGCGCCCACAGTTTCACTTGCGCCGTGTCCACGGCGACCCGCTGAGCGAACAACTTTTCGGTGCGTTACGCAATGGTACGGCGTGCGAAATGCGCGGACCGACGGGCGATTTCGTGCTGCGCGAGGAAACCGAAAAACCGCTGCTGTTCATCGCTTACGAAACTGGCTTCGCGCCCGTTTACAGTCTGCTGGAACATGTTATCGCGCTCGACTGGCAGGCGCCGCTGCAACTGATCTGGCTTGCGGATGACGAGCGCGGCCTGTACCTGAAAAACTATTGCCGCTCACTGCAGGACGCGTTGGACGACTTCACGTTCAGCGTTGCTGAACTCGGCGACGCGCAGAACTTTGCGCCAGGGCTGCGCGAATCGCTGGAACGGCAAACCGACCTGTCCCGCTACGATGTGTATGCCGTGCCGCCACCGGAACAGGTGGCGGCAACACGCACCGCGCTGCTGGGACTCGGCATCCTCGCAGAGCATCTCAAAATCGCGGCACTGGAGACGATTTGACGCGACACGGTGTGACGCGCAGGCAGCGACCAGCCTTGGCGGTTACAGCACCGACTGCGTGCCCCTCGTATCGCGTGATTCTAGCTGCACGTTGTTTTGTGCGGCACGCCAAAGATTGCTGCTTGTGCCATTTCGAGAAATTCGAAAAGTCGGCCTAAGATAACGTCGACACAGCCGCGGAATTGACCGCTTTAGTTCCCAACTTGGACCGAGGCCGTGTTTGGGCTAGTGGCGGCAAAGCCGAGATTGTATTGACGAACACGGTAAGAAAAGCGATTGCGGGCGGGCTGGCGATTTGTAAGGTACTGGTTGCCAATGCATAGTATGCTGCGCCAGCAGATTATCTGGGAAGCCAAAAACCGATGAACGACGGTTCAATCTATACGCCACCTCGGGTATGGAAGTGGGATGCGCAGGACGGCGGCGAGTGGACGAAAATCAATCGTCCGATCGCCGGCGCGACGCACGAAAAACCCCTGTCAGTGGGGAAGCACCCCCTGCAGCTCTATTCGCTTGCGACGCCGAACGGCGTGAAGGTTACGGTCATGCTGGAGGAGCTGCTCGCACTCGGCAAGACCGGCGCCGAGTACGATGCCTACCCCATCCGCATCGGCGATGGAGATCAATTCGGCAGCGGCTTCGTGGACGTGAACCCCAACTCCAAGATCCCGGCGATGGTCGATCACAGCACGTCTGCGCCGACCAGCGTATTTGAGTCCGGTGCGATCCTATTGTACCTCGCAGAAAAGTTCGGGGCGTTCATTCCGCAAGATGCAGCTGGCCGCACCGAGTGCCTTTGCTGGTTGTTTTGGCAGATGGGCAGCGCCCCCTATCTCGGCGGCGGCTTCGGGCATTTCTACAAATACGCGTCGACTCGGATTGAATACTGCATTGACCGCTACACGATGGAGGTCAAGCGCCAGCTCGACGTGCTCGACCGCAACCTCGCCGGCCGACGCTATATGTGCGGCGATGAGTACACGATCGCGGACATTGCAATCTGGCCCTGGTACGGTGCACTCGTGCTCAACCGGGCCTACGAGGCGGCGGAGTTTCTCGACGCGTCGTCTTATACGCATGTCGGCCGCTGGGCACTGGAAATTGACGCCCGACCGGCAGTCAAGCGCGGCAGGATGGTGAACAGGACGTCGGGGCCACCGGAGGAGCAGTTGCA
>JAOTYY010000295.1 GCA_029861595.1 Gammaproteobacteria bacterium | reverse complement strand
GTAGGGGAACTGGTAGCGCAGCGTCGCGACGCCGCGTTGCGCCAGGTTCTCGGCGAAGTCGCACATGAACGGATGGTGCATACCGGCACCGGCGCCATGTCCCAGGACCAGTAGACAGTGGTTCTCGGCGCCGGTTTGCAGCAATGCCGAGACCTGCTGTTCCGGGGCGATATCGATAAACGTTTCAGTGACGGACATTCGACCACCTCTGCGCTTAACAGTACGTCAAATTCGACGTTGAGTCATGTGGAGCGCCGAGTGAACCGCGTAACAGCTACAATCGGTCGAGAAATTCCCCGATAGCATGCGCGATCTGTGCGGGCGAATCTTCTTGCGGAAAGTGAATGCCCGATACGGTAGTTTCGGTCTGATTAGGCCAGCTGCGGCAGAACTCGCGTTGTGCGCCCACCAGAATCGCACCCGGCTCGGTATTCACAAAGAGTTTGGGAACGCTCGCCTGCGACAGCCAGTCGGCATAATCGGAAACGATCTCATACACATCGCGGGGTTCGCCGTCGAGCGGAATTTCGCGCGGCCATTGCAGTGTCGGCACACGATCGCCCGGCGTATCGAAGGGCGCGCGATAGCGCGCCATTTCATCATCGCTCAGCGAGCGCTGGATGCTGCCCGGCAGGATGCGTTCGACGAAAAAATTCTTTTCCACGATCATTGTTTCGCCGTCGGCGGACCGTAACGCCTGGAAGATCTTGCGCGACGGCTCTGGCCATTCGTCCCAAGTCAATGGACGTACGATGGCCTCCATGTAAACGATGCCGGCGACCTGTTCCGGGTGCCGGGATGCCCAATCGAAACCGAGCGCCGATCCCCAGTCATGACACACCAATACCACATCGGAGAGATCCAGTGCCTCGAACCAGGCATGCAAATAACGCGCGTGGTCCACAAATCGGTAAGTGCAGTCGTGCGGTTTACCGGAATTGCCCATGCCTATCAGGTCCGGCGCCAGGCAACGGGCTCGTGCGCTGAGAGGCGCGATCACGTTGCGCCATAAATAGGACGAGGTCGGATTGCCATGCAGGAATACCAGGGTCGGGCGGCCGTCACCTGTCTGCACATAGTCGATATGCGAATCCAGTACGGTGAGGCGCTCACGCGGATGCGGGTCTTCGGCGGCGATCATGCGACCATCCCCCTTGCCGATTGCTGGAAATAACTGATGCCGTTACGTGATTCCTCTACGGCTTCACCGCTGGCACGCAGATGCGCGAGATGGGCCAGGCTTTCGCCCATCGCGAACATCAGATGATGCGCATCGAGCGTGCGGCGGAACAGCATGGGCAGCAGATCCGCTGCCGACTGCGGTTGCGCCAGATGTTCGATCAGCCGTGCCAGTCGTTCGTGGTGATGGCGCCGCAGGTCGGCTATCCGCCCGTGCAAACCGTAAAAAGGCAAGCCGTGCGAAGGCAGCACCAGGGTATCCGCTGCCAGTTCCGCAAAAGCGTCGAACGAATCCAGGTAGTCCTGCAGCGGATTGGCATAGGGCTGGGCCGCGCTGAGCATTATGTTGGGCGTGATTTTCGGCAGGATCTGATCACCCGCGATCAGCACGTTCTGAGCACGGCAATACAGACACGCATGTTCCGGCGCGTGTCCAAGTCCGATGATCACCTGCCATTCCCGGCCACCGATCAGCAGTGCCTCGCCCGCGCGCATGACATTGTGTATTGTGGGCGGCGGTGACACGGCGAGCCGATAACGATTGCCCAGCTCGCGCATTGACTGCAAGCGTTGCTCGTCAAGTCCGTGTTGCGCATAAAACGCGAGCATGTGCGTCTTTATTGCGGCGTCGATATCGTCATAAATACGGTGCGCGGTGAGCCATTCGGTTTGGGTAATCGTTATTTGCGCCCCGGTACGCTCGTGCAGCCAGCCCGCCAGCCCCAGATGATCGGGGTGATGATGGGTTATCACTATGCGGGTTATGCGTTGCTTGAACCTCTCATCGTCGAGCAACGTATTCCACAAGGTCTTTATTTGCGCCGTGTTCAATCCCGTGTCGACGATCGCCCAGCCGTCGAGATCTTCCAGTAACCACAGGTTGATGTGATCCAGCGCGAACGGTAGCGGCATGCGCAGCCAGTAAATGCCATCGGCGACCGCAAGCACTTGCGCGGCCTGGGGCGGTGTCGCGAACGGGTATTCGATATCGGCCTGGCTCACGCGTTCTCCGGCGTTCGGGAAAGCGGCTATTCTAGCATTGCCCCGGGGTCGGAATATGCGCAAACGAATGGCAATCAGCGGCCGCGGGCGCGTGCAAATAGGCGGTGATAAATAGTTAACTTCTGCGGTAAATGTACTACAATGCCAGCAAATATAAGCTTGCGCATCGCCCATCCTATCTACTAATCGGCTCTATTCCCTTGTCTTCAACGACGAAACCCCCCGGGTTTACCTGGTACCCATCGTTATGCTGCCGGCTAATGTCGTGCATTGGTTATACGGCGGCGATTTTTGACAGTGCACTCGCCAGAGAGAATTGATGATGAACATTTATGTCGGTAATTTGCCCTACGGTATATCGGAAGATGAACTGCGTTCGCTCTTCGAAGAACATGGAGAAGTGTCCAGTGCCAACGTGATCATTGATCGCCAGACCGGGCGTTCGAAAGGATTCGGATTTGTGGAAATGCCTACCGACGCGGAAGCTGAAACCGCGATCAATGCACTGAATGAGAGCCCGATAAAGGGTCGCAATATCAAGGTTAACCAGGCACGTCCGCGGACCGAGCGCCCGCCACGCAGGTCGAGCTACTAACCTTCCAGACAAGTGCCCGTGGCGATGTTGCGCCAGGGCACGAAACACTCCGGTCTGCAAAACCGTCGTTGTGCCGTACGGTTCGCAGCCACTGCGGTCGCGCATCAGTGCCGTTGGTTCACTGAGCAGCCCCTTCCTTTGCCAGCACTTTCAGGTCGGTTTCCGGATCCTGTAACTGTTGTGCCGTAACTGGCACAGATTGCTCGATCAGCGTGCGTGCCGAGCGCATTTCGCGCGCGTTGTTTACCGCGCTGCAAGCTACGATCGTGTTACCGGCCAGGTAAAATACCGTAAACGGCCCGCTATCCGGGTCGCCCCGCAGCACGCGTGAATCCCAGTTCGGCGGCATGCCGGCGAGTTGCAGGTTCACGTCGAACTGGTTGGTCCAGAACCAGGGTACGGGGTCGTAGTGTGCCGGTTCGCCGCACATCGTCGAGGCTGCGGCGATCGCCTGGTTCTGAGCATTTTCCCAGGACTCCAGGCGTAGCCGCCGGCCGAATCGCGAGTTGTGGTGGCACGCCACGTCGCCGCACGCGAAGATATCCGCGATATCGGTTCGCCCCTGTGTGTCGACTACCACGCCGTTGTCCACCTCGGCCCCGATCTGCCGTGCCAGCGAGTCGTTGGGCACGATGCCGATGCCGGCGACAATCACGTCTGCCGCCACCGCACCATCCGCGGTCACTACCTTGGTTGCGTCGCCGTCGACGACGATTTCGGTAACTTGCTGCTGCAGGCGTACTGTCACACCGTGACTTTCGTGCAGCCGTTCGAAATACGCGCCCATCCAGGCGTCCATGGCCCGTCCCATCAGGCGATCGGCCGCTTCCAGCACGGTCACCTCGCAACCCAGCTGACGTGCCGAGGCGGCCACTTCCAGGCCGATAAAGCCGCCCCCGATCACGACCAGTCGCGTGCCTCCCTGGAAGGCCGACTGCAGCGCGAGGGCGTCTTCGATGCGGCGCAAGTAGTGCACCGACGGCAGCTCCGCGCCGGAGATTTCCAGACGTCGCAACGTGGCACCGGTGGCCAGCAGCAGTTTGTCGTAGTCGAGCGTGCTCCCGTCGTCCAGCGTCAGCCGGTGCGCATCCGCCTCGACCCGGGTCACTTGGGTGCGCAGGCGCAGTTCGACGTCGTTTTCCGCATACCATTCGGCCTTGAACAGATGGGTCTTCTCCGGCGGGACTTTCCCGAGCAGCACTGCTTTGGACAATGGCGGTCGCTGATGCGGCGGATGCGGTTCTTCGCCAACGACGATAATCCTGCCCTCGAATCCGCATTGGCGCATGGTGCGCGCAGCCTGTCCGCCGGCCTGACCCGCACCGACGATTAAATGGGTTTGCATGATGCTCGGCGCCTTCTGATAATCAATGGTGGCAATACGGCCCAAGGCGCATATTGTGCAACACACGGCGCTGGAGCGTTACCCGAAGCTGCGCGATCAACACGATTGATCACGGGACTGCTAATTGCTTGCGGCGCACACGCATGGCAGCGTGCA
>JAOTYY010000294.1 GCA_029861595.1 Gammaproteobacteria bacterium | reverse complement strand
CGGGGCCAGCCGTACAGGACCTCGACATGCTGGGGCGTATGACGCTGTGCAATATGGCGGCTGAACTGGGAGGGCAGGTCGGCATGATAGAGCCTGACGAATCGACCGCGGAGTACATTGTCCAATCAGGTGGCGACCCCGGTGACTGGCAGTCCGTGCGCGGCGATGTGGATGCGGAGTACCTGGCCGAGCACCGGTTCGACGCGGCGGCGCTCGCGCCCCAGGTCGCAGCACCGCACAGCCCGGCGAATGCCGCGGCCATCGACGCGGTTGAGTCGCCACGTCTCGATCAGTGTTACATCGGTGCGTGCACCGGCGCCAAGCTCGATGATCTGCACATGGCGGCCAGGGTGCTGGCGGGCCGGCGCGTATCGGCCAGGCTGCGGTTACTGGTCGCACCCGCTTCGACGCGCACGACGGCGGCGGCCGCGGCCGACGGGACACTGGCGGCCTTAACCGAAGCGGGCGCCATTCTGCTGCCATCAGGCTGCGGCGCCTGCGCCGGATTCGGCGCCGGGCAACTTGCCGAGGGTGAAATCTGCCTGTCCTCCACAGCGCGCAACTTCAAGGGCCGCATGGGCGCCGGCACATCGCAGGTTTATCTCGCTTCACCCTACACGGTAGCGGCCTCTGCGGTGAAGGGGCATATCTCCGATCCCCGGGAGCTGCTGGCCGAAGGGGCCGGCGGGTGAGCGGCACGGTCTGGAAATTCGGCGACAATGTCGACACCGACGTGCTGGCACCCGGCACCTATATGAAAGGTCCGTTAGAGGAACTCGCCACACACTGCCTTGAATCCGTGGATCCGCAGTTCGCCGCTGGCGTGCAGGCAGGCGACTTCGTGGTGGCCGGACGTAACTTTGGCGCCGGATCGAGCCGCGAGCAGGCGGCACAGGTATTGAAGCTGCTGGGCGTCGCGGCGGTGATAGCACCGTCTTTTGCAGGCATCTTTTACCGCAACGCCTGCAACCTCGGACTGGCCGCGCTTATCTCGGACAGCGTAGGCCGGATAGCAAGCGGCCAGCGGCTCTCCGTCGACGTACACACTGGCGTCATGGAAAACCTGACTACAGGTGAAAGACTCACCTGCGAACCGCTGCCGGAGCACCTCGCCGCGATCGTGCAGGCGGGGGGTCTGATTCCTTATCTGCAGAACAAGCTGGAGACTGAACGATGACCCCCCAACAGCTGCTGCGTGAGCGATTGAACGACGACACGATCCTGGTCGCCCCCGGCGTTTACGACGCGTTGAGCGCCAACCTGGCGGCGCTCGCCGGGTTCGCAGCACTCTATGTCTCGGGTGCCTCCATCGCATACACACGGCTGGCCAGACCTGATCTGGGTTATCTCGGCGCCGACCAGGTCGCGGAGATAGTGCGCAACATCGGCGAGCGTACCGAACTACCGTTGATAGTGGATGCCGACACCGGGTTCGGCAACGCACTGAACGTGCAGCGGACTCTGCAAATTCTCGAACAGGCTGGTGCTTCCGCGATCCAGCTCGAAGACCAATCGATACCTAAACGTTGCGGCCACTTGGACGGCAAGATCCTGGTATCCGCAGCGGAGATGGTCGGCAAAATCCACGCTGCTGTCGACGCACGCCGGGACGAAGCCACGCTGATCGTCGCACGCACCGATGCGGTGGGGCCCGAAGGTTTCGAGGCCGCATTGGAGCGCGCAGCCGCTTACGCCGAAGCCGGCGCCGACCTGCTGTTCGTCGAAGCTTTGCGGGACGAAGAACAGATGCGCCGCGCGGTTGCCATGCTGGGCGATGTGTCGCCCCTGATGGCCAACATGGTCGAGGGCGGTAAGACACCGTTGCTTGGCGCCCGGGAACTCCAGGCAATTGGATTTTCGCTGGTAATCTTCCCAGGCGCCTTAGTGCGGGCTTTGTCACGTACCGCGCAGGAATTTTTCTCGTCGCTTTACACCCACGGCACCACAAAACCTTTTCAGGATCGCATGCTCGATTTCAACGGCCTCAACGACGTGCTCGGCACGCCTGACATCCTCGCTGCCGGTAAGCGTTACGACCCGGATACATCGACATGAAACCGCTCGACGCGGTGACCGTGGCGGTGTTGCAGGGCCGCCTGGAAGAGGGGAGGAATGCACCCTAGGCGCTGCCCTGCAGCATCCGCGTGCCGGTTCTCAGCAACCCGACCGGCACTTCCCTTCGCCGTCGAATTCCATGGTGCGGCCGCTCAATGGCAGGTGCACCGGAACCTTGACTGCTTTGCTGAAAATGTCCGTCCTGGTGCCGTCGATCACCTTGCCGCCTTTGGTCGCCAACTCGTTCGCATGTGACGGGATGACGGAACTGGGCTTGACCAGCTCGTTGATCACGAAGGCCGCTTCTCGCGGGCCGGTGGTGAAGACGTCGCCGATATTCATGACCACGAGGTTCGCGTGGTAGTGCCCACGAACCACTGTATCCTGCTCGGCGGTGATGCCCGTATCACCCGACAGGTAAACCACAAGGCCGTTGGTGAACGTCAACACGTAGCCCGTTGGTGGACCGGCGTAGGCCGTGAGGCCCGCGGCACCCAGCAGCTTACCCAGCTCGCCGCCGATGAACCCGCCGGCGATGCCGTTGGAATGGACCGCGGGCACCGTCGTAATTGCCACGCCGCCCACTTTGCGCGATGCCCCGAAGCGCACCAGTTGCGATGCTTTGGGGTCCCCGCCCAGCGCTTTGAGCTTGGTGGCGAAAAAGCGCGGCATCTCGCTGCCGGTGACGATCTTCGCGCCTTTGGCGAACGCAATGTTGACGGTGTTGGAGTTGGGTACGGCCTTGACCGTGAATTCTGGTTTCTCACAGGTGCCGGCATTTAGCTCGGTTGCATGAACGTTACCGAGATGGTCACCGTGCATATGGCTCACGAGCAGCGCGTCAATCTTGCCGAGCCGGGGATCTTTTGGCCCCGCGACAGTTCTACCTGCGTCGTACAGGATCCGGGTACCGTCGGGATCCTCGAAGATCATCGCGCGATCCCGGGCGCAGAATTCCCCGTCATGGCTCCCCAGCGGGGTGATCTTCACGTTGGCCGCACCCGCGCTCTGCACGCAGATGCTCGTCAGGCCCGCGGCCAGTATCAGTCCTATTCTTTTCATGATTCCTCCTCGGCAGTCTATAGACAGCTTATTCACTATGGTTGGCGGCTCTCCTCCGACCGCCGATAATACCATCCGCTCATCCTGGGGCCGACAGTGCGATTCGATGAACATATTTCAGCTGCTGAATGAAGTTCAGCACTATGCGTGGGGTTCGAAAGAAGCCATTCCCGCCCTGCTCCGGGTTGCAAACCACGCAGCCGAGCCCTGGGCGGAGCTGTGGATGGGCGCGCATCCGAGAGCGCCGTCGCGAATAACGGTTGCCGATCGAACCGACGGATTGGACGCGGTTGTACAGACGGATCCTCCCAGGTGGCTCGGCGAGGCCGTGGCAACACGTTTCGCCGGGGAATTCCCGTTCCTGCTGAAGTTGCTGGCCGCCGCTACGCCGCTCTCGATCCAGGTCCACCCGGACGAGGATCAGGCGCGCGCGGGTTTCGACCGCGAAGAGGCACAGGGGGTTCCCCGTTCCGCGGCCGACCGGGAATACCCCGACCCGCACCCCAAGCCGGAGCTGGTCGTCGCGCTGGAACCGTTTACCGCGCTCAAAGGCTTTCGCAATCCCGCCGACATTGCCGCGAATTTCCGCGAGTTCGGACTCGACGGGGCGGCGGGCCTGGCGGAAGGGCTCGCTGCCCTGACCACCGGCGAACCCGGCGCAGGCCTGCAGCGGTTCGTCGAGAGCTGGCTGACGCTGACCGGACAGCAGAGAACCCAGGCGCTCGAGCGACTGGGTAAGAGCGCGAGCCGCCGTGAGGACGAACTGGGCGCCGTGGTTCGTCAACTCTTGTCACTCTACCCCGGCGACAACGGGGTGTTCGGCCCGCTTGTTCTGAACCTCGTGCATCTCGCGCCGGGCGAGGGTTTGTTTCTGGGAGCCCGCGAACCGCACGCCTACCTGTCGGGATTCGCCATCGAACTCTGCGCGGCTTCCGACAACGTGCTGCGCGGCGGTCTGACACCCAAGCACGTCGATGTACCGGAACTGCTGCGCATATTACGTTTCGAGTCGCAGGCGCCGCACAAGCTCTGCCCGCAACCCGGGGAAGACGGCCTGGCCGTTTACCCGACGCCGACACGCTTCTTTCGCCTGGCCCGCACGACCGTTGACGTTAACCACACATTACAACGCACACGGAGAGCCGGTGTTGAGATCGTGCTGTGCACGGCAGGGAACGT
>JAOTYY010000293.1 GCA_029861595.1 Gammaproteobacteria bacterium | reverse complement strand
AATGTAAATGGGAATCAATCAGCTTTGCGAGAGCCTGCTCGCGTTCGTCTGCGTTTAGTTCGCCGATTTCCTGAGCGCGCCGAAAAAACTCGGCAAAATCGCCCCCCGATTGTTCGAACAACACCCGAAACGCCGGTACCAGCATCCGATATGTCGAAACCGAGCTGAGCTGGGCATTGTTAAGCGGGCCCTGGAACCAGGCTTCATAACCGGAATACCCACCCCAGCTTTCGCGCAGCCTTCGGTGATCCGCGCGCAGTTGCTCAATGACGCTTTGTTTTTGCGCGCGCATTTGCTCTGGATCCAAATTGGATGCGTACAATTCCGTCAGGCGTTCGCGTGCCAGGGCAACAATTCCATTGAACTGCTCCCGGCGATCAGACCGTTTCAGCCAACGCGCCCATGACTGCTGGTCATCACGGCTGCTCAACCAGCGTCGCAATCCTTCTTCCTCCACCAGTGTCGCAAAACCTTCATTAAAGGCGGTTGCATCCTTGATGTAGAGCTGTTGATGAGAAAGTTCGTGAAATATCAACCCCGCAAGATAAATATCATCACCACCCAACATGGTATTGAGCACCGGGTCGGCGAATCGGCCCAGTGTGCTGTACGCGGCGATGCCGCTTACATAGACATCCGCGCCATCGGCAGCCAGCCGATCGGCAAACTCGGTGGCGCGTGGCTCACTAAAATAGCCACGATAGGAAATGCAGCCCACAAACAGAAAACACCACACCTGCGGATCGACGGAGAATTCCGGCGCGGCGAATACGTTCCAGACTACGTAGGGCCGCTCAAGGTCGGCATAGCTGCGATAGCTGCGATTGTCCGGCAAGCCGAGCTCGGCGGAAGCGAAGCTACGTATCTCACCGAGGGTGATCAGCCGGGCGCGCAAACCAGTGGGGGTGTCGGGATCTTCCAGCAATTCCTCGATATCCACGCGCCGGGACAACAGGTCCATCTGGCCACGCACCGACTGCAGGTAGTAGCCCGTGCGCGCGCATCCGGTCATCGGGATAATCAGCGCCAAGCCCATTACAAACACGACGAATCGCATGCTGCGCAAGATAACACGTTGCCTGCCCGCGACCGTTGCTAGAATGCCCTGATGGAAATCTATCGTGTCGGTGGTGCAGTTCGCGACCGTCTGCTGGGTGAACCCCCTGGCGACGACGACTGGGTTGTGGTCGGCGCGACACCGCAGGACATGCTGGACCAGAACTTTCGCCAGGTCGGCGCCGATTTTCCCGTGTTCCTGCATCCGGACACCGGTGAGGAATACGCGCTGGCCCGTACCGAACGAAAAACCGGCCGTGGTTACCATGGCTTCGATCTGTATGCCGCCCCCGACGTCACTCTGGAACAGGATCTCGCGCGTCGCGATCTTAGTGTCAATGCCATTGCCGAAAACAAAGATGGTCGGATCATCGATCCGCACAACGGCGTCGCCGATATCGAAGCGCGGGTCCTGCGGCACGTTTCGGACGCCTTTGTCGAAGATCCGGTACGGGTCCTGCGCGCCGCTCGCTTTGCCGCCCGGTTCAGGCATCTGGAGTTCAAGTTCGCGCCGGAAACAATGGAGCTGATGACACAGATGACCCGTAATGGCGAGGTGGAAGCCCTTGTGCCAGAACGCGTATGGCAGGAAACGCTCAAGGCACTTGGCACCCGTCACCCGGAAACTTTTATCCAGACCTTGCGCGAATGTGGAGCATTGGCCGTAATTTTTCCGGAGGTCGATCGTCTGTTCGGCGTGCCACAAACGCCTCGCTGGCATCCGGAGATCGACACCGGACGTCACCTGCTCATGGTGTTGCAGCAAGCCGCACAGTTGAGCGCCGACACCCGGGTGCGCTTTGCGGCATTGACGCATGATCTCGGCAAAGGCACGACGCCTAAAGAACAACTACCCAGCCATCGCGGTCACGAACTGCGCTCGGTCGATTTGCTGCGAGAGTTATGTGACCGTTTACGCGTTCCGAACGAATACCGCGAGCTGGCCGAAGTCGTGGCCCGTGATCACGTCCGTTGTCATCGGGCGCTCGAGATGCGCGCGAACACGGTCATCCGCCTCCTTGAAAACTGCGATGCGTTCCGCCGACCGGAGCGTTTCGAGCTATACCTGCTGGCGTGCGAAGCCGATGCCCGCGGGCGGCTGGGTATGGAGAAACGCGACTATCCACAGGCAACACTGTTGCGCAAAGCCCTCGCAGCGGCGGTCAGAGTCAACGTCGCCGACATTGATACCGAAGGACTGACCGGCGAAGCTATCGGCGCCCGCCTGCACCAGGCTCGCGTGGCCGCGATACGCACAACCGGCTAAGCGACATGCAGTGCGCGTTATCATCAAAGTTTAGCCATACCGGACTGCAAGCCGATGACTGATTCTCCCTACAACGAACTCGGTTATTTTCGTGACGGTCTGCGCGCCCCCGCGCAACGGAAGTACCTGCAAGACCAGCCCGAAGGCGTCTATCGCATACACGGCAATCTGCCGCCAGGCTTCCTTGTCGCCGAACGCTTCTTGTCGCCAGAGCAGTGCCGCTCCATCGTGGACTACGCTGAAACGCAAAAAGGTACACCATCGACTGTTCAGGCTCAGGGAACCGGATCGCCGCGTGACATTGCGGTATCGCATACACGGATCACCGACTACATCTCGATTGCTGGAATACAGGACCAGGTGCTGGAATTCATGCGCCGCGTTTTCGTCGATCTCGTGCAGACACATTATGGCGAGCGGATTACGTGGTTCGAACAGCCAGAGATACTGCGTTACCGCCCGGGTGGTCATTACGACGCCCATGTGGATGCGGAAAACTGGGATAAAGATGCGGGACGATGGGTACAGGGTGTCGATCGCCATTACAGCCTGCTGCTGTATCTCAACGGTGAATTCACCGGTGGCGAAATCGACTTTCCCAATTTCGGTTTACGATTGGCGCCAAAACCGGGGATGATGGTTTTGTTTCCTTCGGATCATCGCTACGTACACGCTGCGTACCCGACACTAACGGGGTCGCGTTATGTGCTGGTGTGCTGGGGTGCAGTCACCGGGCGACGGCTGATCCACGGCGGACCACCAGCAGGCGCCACGGTAGTCACACGCCAGGATCAGGTGAAGGAATAAAAAAGCAGGCCGGCAAGCAACAGACGATAGACCGCGAACGGCGCCATGCCGGTACGCTCGAGAAATCGCAAAAAGACTTCGATACATAAATACGCGCTGACCGCCGCGACAACGAGCCCGATCAGAAGTATCGGCCAGTCGACCGGAACCGACGACCGCAACAGTTCGAGCAATTTCAAACCGGAAGCCAGCAGGATTACCGGAATCGAAAGCAGAAATGAAAAGCGCGCCGCACCACTGCGCGTCAAACCCATGGCCATCGCCGCGGTCATCGTAATTCCCGACCGCGAGGTGCCCGGTATCAATGCCAAAGCCTGCGCCAGGCCAACAACGAGAATGTCGCGCCGCGTTAGCTGATGTTCGTCACGTTGCCGCCGGCCAAAAAAATCTGCCAGCCACAGCAAGATACCGAACACCGCGGTTGCCACCGCAATGATTATGGGATTGCGCAAGTGCGTTTCGATCGCATCACTAAAAAGTAGCCCCGCCAGACCAACCGGTATCGTAGCGAGGAGCACGGCCCAACCAAGCCGCGAGTTTTGCGTTTTTGCTCCGCCGGCAACGGACCTGAACCAGTCACCGGAAATCGCGACCAGATCGCGTCGGAAGTACCAGACCACCGCCGTCAATGTGCCCAGATGCACCGCGACATCGAAGGCCAGTCCCTGGTCGGGCCAACCGAGAAAACGCGGCACCAGTATCAGGTGCGCGGAACTGGAGATCGGCAGAAACTCAGTGAGTCCCTGTAGCAGAGCCAGGACTGTTGCCTGCAGCTTGTCGATCACAACGTGGCCGCCAGATCACGAAAGGAAAAACCGATCATTTCGTTGTCGAAACGGCGCGTCAGCGCCACAACGCGAAAACGCTCACCCATTTCGCCAGGCATCATCAGGCGCCTGAGTTGTGCCTTGAGACTGACAAGCTGCGCTTCATCCTCGATATCCCGCCGCATTTCATCAAATCGCTGATCGATGCCGCATCCAAGCAAAAAGTGTGACTGCGTAGCGTAACCGGCCAGTTGCAGTCCGGACGCAACACCCGCTTCGGCCAGCGCCGTAAAGTCCACCCACGCCGTGATGTCCTGCAAACCGGGATAAACGAACGGATCATCGTGAGCGCGATGGCGATAATGACACATTAGCGTGCCGCGGTTACGCTCCCGGGCATACAGTTCGGCA
>JAOTYY010000292.1 GCA_029861595.1 Gammaproteobacteria bacterium | reverse complement strand
CAGCCCGTGTCATCACCGGTTTGCTGCCGCCGAAACAGGGGCAGGTTTACTACGAGGGAGAACCGTTGCCGGCCGACTACCGAAAACGCAGCAAGGATCAGTTACGCCAGGCGCAGATGATTTATCAGATGCCGGACACGGCGATCAACCCGCGCCAGCGAATTCGTGATATCGTCGGACGGCCACTGTCGTTCTACCTGGGTTACAGCGGCGCGAAGCGTGAAGAGCGTGTGCGTGAACTGCTGGAGTTGATTGAACTCGACCCCGACCAGTTCATAGACCGGCACCCCGGTGAGCTATCCGGCGGACAGAAACAACGCATCTGCATTGCGCGCGCACTTGCGGCAGAACCCAAGTTCATCATCTGCGACGAAGTAACCTCAGCGCTGGATCAGCTGGTGGCCGAGGGCATACTCAAGCTGCTGGATCGCCTGCAGCGGGAACTCGATCTGTCTTACATGTTCATTACCCACGATCTGGCCACCGTCAAAGCCATCGCTGACGAGATCGTGGTGATGTACCAGGGCAAGATAGTCGAGCAGGGACCCAAGACGGAAATCGTGACGCCCCCGCACCATGACTACACGGAATTGCTGCTGTCGTCCGTTCCCGAGATGGACGCGGATTGGCTCGACAACGTACTCAAGGAGCGCGAACGCGCGCACGCATTATACGAGAAATTTCACGCCGAGTCTTAGTCGCATCCGGAGCCCTCACCTCTGCTGGGATGAGCGAATCGACGACAATGCACTGCTTGTTGAGTGTTTAGCTGACACCACGCGCGACGCGATCTCGGCTATGCTGTTCGCCCGGCGCCAATCGTGAATCGCCCGTTATCGCCGCAAGCACGGTACCGAACCAGGTCCAGCCGCGCTGTAATGCAAGCCATTCGCCGGTCACGGCCGATGCCGGATCGAGTTTACTGCCATCAACCAACGGACGATCGTCATGCACGGCGAAACAGGGGGTGTCGGGTAACCTGGCCAGTCCTATCCGCAACGGTGCCGCATACGACCACGCGTTTTTCAGACAGAACCGCCGAACACCCGCAACATACAGACGTGCTGTGATTTCCTCTAGCGGCAACGCACCCTCGCCGGGTGCCACACCCTGCACCCGCAGTTGGCCGGCATCCCTGACGATCAACTGGTCCTTTACATAGACGGCGCCGACAACCGGCAGCGTCGCATCCAGCGTAGCCAACGGATCTTCCCCCACCAGCTGCGAGTTCCCGTAGTCGAACAACGCCCGTACGTATTCACTGTCTACGCGCTGCACGATTTCCGCAAGCTGATGCCCGGGGAATTCTCCGCGGTTGTCCAGTACGATGCTCACGCCCGTGATTTTTGCGCGCTGCGCGGCTATGCGCAAATCAGCGACGGTATGTTTCTGTATATCATCAGTTGTTCCGCGATGCCGCGTGCGCGTACGCAGGCAATCGGCGCCTAACGCCGCGGCGACTTCGATCAACAGATGTAGATGCTGGGGCCGGGTATCGCCGGTTTCGAGTTCGACACCAAGCTCGTGCGCGACGAGCGCATCGTGCACAGCTGTAAAATGCCGCGAATCAGTACCACCCAGGTGTCCGAACCCCGGACCGTCAGCCGAGATCGTTACACCATCGAAACCGTGCTCACGCGCCACTGCGATAAACGCAAAGATGTCGAATCCCTGGTGGCGGGCAAAGTGATGGCGCAAACTGAAGCTATGTAAATACACGCTGACGGGCTGCATCTCGATCTTCCAATAGCCGGCGCTACTCGCCGGGCCGGGACGTGTGAATTCAGTATTTCGATCGCCGGCAATCGTCGCGCGGTGGCGTCCCGCGCAATCAGTTCAAGTCCCGTAACGGGCCTGATGTTCCTGATCGTCGAAACGCACCTTGCCGAAAACACGGCGCAACATCGGCTCGAAGTGATCGAGTGTCAGGGTGTCGTAGTCCGGATCGAAACAGTTCTGATCGTAGTTTTCGCAAAAATCGACCGTCGCCTGATAGTAAGGATGATCTGCTAATCTGTCGCGCGCATTGCGGTCGCCGCCCAGATGATGTGCATAGTAATACATCTGAAACAGGCCGTGATGTTTGATGATCCAGTAAGTCTTATCGGAAACGAACGGCCGTAGAACGGCGGCTGCCAGTTCGCCGTGCGAATGCGGCGCGAGATCATCGCCGATATCGTGCAGCAGCGCCGCTATGATCATCTCCTCGGATTCGCCGGCGCGCTGCGCCCGGGTAGCCGACTGCAGCGAATGCCCCAGGCGAGACACCTTGTAGCCGCTGATCGAGTTTTCCAGCCGGCGCAACGCGTCCAGCACACGATCCGGCAAACCGGCGACATAATCCTGCTCCGTCTGCTCGAGGAACGCGTACTCCTCGCGGGTTCCATCGGCCATATTCACGAATTCGACGTGTTGCATTCTGCGGCTCCCGAGCGTCGCGCGTGCCATTATAGCGAAAACCGGCCCGCGGCGATGCCGCACCCGCCAGACGGTAATCGACCGCAATCACCACAGCGCCGGTGTGCAAAGCAATCTCGCTGCACACATCGTCATGCGAGTTCAGGTCGCCGACGACCCCGCCACCGCCGTGCATGTAAAGCACGCGGCCACACGACGCGCCCGCGGTGCGATATATGCGGACGCGAACCGGTGTATGAGGACCGGGCAACGTTTCGTCCTTTGCATCGACACCAGCGGGGCGCGGCGCACGGAACGCCGCGCAGCGTTCGGCATAACAATGGCGCTCCCCGGCAATCGATTCCTGACTGTCGCACGCGGGCAATTCCGCTACCCGGCGGATATATAGTCGAGCATCCCGGGTTCGAGACGCGCGCCGGTATTTGTCTGCCACGGGCACCACTTTATCGCTCGCTAAATCCACCGAATCAATCACTGCCGGGCAGCATACGTTCGCGCGGCAGTATGACTCGGAATCGTTCTCGCAATCGTGCATCGAGGTCCGCATCGATGTGGTCCGGGAAGTGGCCGCCGAGTATCCCGTCGACCTTGATCCTGGCGCGTTCCACCACGTCCGTCGATCCTTGCTCGCGCCACTCCTTGGGGCTACCCCGGTCTCCCACCTCGGGATAGATGTACTCCGACTGCATCAGCGCCAGCGTTTGATCGTGACCCAGGAAATGATTCGGCCCGTCTATGCACACCTCGCGCATGGCTTCAATCGACAGCGACTCTTCGGTCACTTCGATGCCGCGCATCGTGCGGTTGATCGCTCCCAGCATGTCGTTGTCGATGACGTAACTTTCGTAACAGGTGCCCAGCAGGCTTGCCTGCATGCCGGCCGACTCGTAAATCAGATTGGCCCCCGAATGACCGGCGAGAATATCCGTGTAGGCCTTTTCATACCCGGACTGCGCGTCCGGCAGCTTCGAGTCGGCCATGCCGGCCGCAATGCCGGTAGGCAGATCGTAAAAGCGCCCCATTTGCCCACAGGCCGCCATCAACACCGCCTGTTCTCCACTTCCGCCACTCATCGCCCCGGTGCGCAAGTCGGACACAAACGGCCAGGTACCGAAAATAGCGGGCGCACCCGGTTGGATAGCATTGACGTACACCAGCCCGGCCAGTACTTCCGCGACTTCCTGCACCATCGCGCCGGCGAGCGCGGCGGGGCTGGTGGCTCCAGCCTGACCGGCGGCCAGCAACAGCACTGGGATGCCGCCGCGTACGGCAACTTCCAGGCAGCGGCAGGCGTCTTCGGCAAAGCGCAGCGGCGGTACCACGAAACAATTCGACATGCTGACGAACGGGCGCTCGCGCCACTTTTTTTCGCCACCCGCGATCATGTGCAGCATCTGCAGCGATTCGGTTACGTGCTCGGGCTGCACCCAGCTCGTGCCCACGTGCTTGGTGGTTGCCGATATGCTGGCATAACAGGTGTTGAAGTCGAGGTCCCCGGGATCCTCCATGTCGCGCGCCACCAGCGGACGCTGGTAAAAGTGAATGTGCTCCAGGGTATCGACCACTCGTCCGATGTCGTACAGATCCGCGAGCGTCGATTCCCGGTATTCGCGCGTAAACGGATCGACGATATGCACCGCGGCACCGGCGGTGCCGAAATAGGCCCGTGTCCCGCTCAGTTCCATATCGTGGCGCGGTTTCTGTCCGTATAAAACCAGGTCGCGCGCCGCAATCGCCAGGGTGTCCTCCACCAGCGAGCGGGGAAAGATCAAGCGCCCTTGCGCGGACACCTGACCGCCGGCGTTGGTGACCAGTTCGATGCACGACGGAATCGCCTGGCTGAGACCGATCTTTTCCAGGACCTCCAGCGCAGCGTCGTGTACGCGTAAGACT
>JAOTYY010000084.1 GCA_029861595.1 Gammaproteobacteria bacterium | reverse complement strand
AACCTTGTTCCGCGTGTACCGCGGGTATTACTTCGCTGAAATCCCGAAGTAGAGCCTCCCGTTGACCGGGCTTGGCGGTGATGAAGGCGATGACGTGGATCATAAGTGTGCTCCTCGGATGTGTCGTAAAACCGGGTGTGAGCCTACCTGACGGCGGACCGTTTGCAAAATCGGGCGCTACCAACTCAGCGCGGTCAAAGTTTCCTCACTGGTGGCCGACCCCATAAACCGTGCACACTGTCGACGACCTTGGGTTGTGGCATTGTGGGGCGATTCGGTAACTGCATTTTCTACGCAGTGCTTTAGTGCACCCAGGCGCTCCAGACCTGCCTGTGTTCGGCGACCCATTGCCCGGTGACATCTGCAACTCGCTCGCTACCATTATCGATACGATCAACGAGCCGCTGCTGCGTATCATTGTCGAGCCTGAAAGCGGTGAGCAGCCGATGCGCGGCAGGCCAGCGCTGGCGAAGTCCGGGCCATGCTGCCTTGAAAATCGTTGGCTGCTCGAGCCCGTATCTGGTCCGCAACGCCTCGGGTATCTCCACCCACCCGTGCTCGACCTTGGACAGCACCCAATGCGGCGCCCAGAACATCATGACCAGCGGCGACCTGCGGGCAACCGCGCTGCGCAACTCCGCCAGCATCGCGCCTTCGCTGCCACCGGGAGTTGTCGCAAACGGCAGTTCTTCTTCATTGATGAGAGTCGAAGCGCGCTGGCCCCACTCGGCGGGGTAGTCGACGAAACGTCCCTTCGGCCAGGTCTCCGGCGTCGCGAACTCGCTGGCGCAATCGATAAACGCCCGCCACGCCGGCAGCCCGAGACAGCGAAGCTGCATGTGCAGCGGATACATCCATCCCTCTTTCGGGTCCAGGCCGAGATCGCCCAGGCGCTCTATCTCGCCGGCCGCCAGCAGCCGGGAATAATGTTCGCCGAGATTGTTGCTCCACAGTTCCAGTGAAGCGGATAGTTCGCCGTGCGCCAGCGGGATCGCGGCGGTGTAAGCGCCGGCCGTGATGTAGCGCACGCTGTAGCCCATCGTTGCGAGAATCGTTCCCGCCAGATGAGTTGTAACCTGCTGTCCGGTCCATTCGTGCAGCGCGAGCACGATGGGCTCGCTGCTCTCCGGAACGGCAGCGATTGCACCGCACGGCATAAAACCAACACAGACGACTACAATGAATACAATGGTCGGGCGACGCCGTAATCGAGCCGGTGAAAATCCTGGAATGCGATCAAGGACGGGAATCATCATAGGAAAGTTCATGCCTCCGCACGCCGGGCACGAGTATCTCGTGCGGTTCGCGCAGCAGCGCGTCGAGAACCTCTACCTGCTCTATTATTCACGGTCCAGCGACCCGCTTGATGGCACGCTGCGATATGACTGGTTGACGGAGTTGTTCCCAAGTGCGCACGTGATTCATACGGTGGACGAGGATTTGCCGCACTACCCCGACGAACACGACGGCTTCTGGGATCTCTGGCGAGCGCATCTGCACACATTGTTTCCCCGAGGTGTCGACACTGTATTCGCCTCTGAGAGCTACGGCGCGAAAGTCGCTGCGATATTGAATGCCGAGTATATGCCGGTCGATCCATCTCGCTCGGCAGTACCGGTTTCGGCCAGCGCTATCCGCGAGGATCCACTCGCACACTGGGTGTATATTCCACCTATCGTACGCCCTCACTACGTACTACGCATCTGCCTGTTCGGGCCCGAATCCACAGGTAAGAGCGAACTCGCGCAACGCCTGGCTCGTCACTACGAAACCGTGTATGTGCCCGAGTATGCCCGCGAATTGTTGAATCCGAAAGGCGGACGTTGCGAACTGCAGGACATCCCGCCCATCGCGTTTGGCCAGGCCGCCAGCGAGGACGCTTTGGCGCGCCACGCGAATCGCCTGCTTTTCTGCGACACGGACGCGCTGACGACCACGCTTTGGAGCCATATCCTGTTCGGTACCTGTGCGGATGAAGTGGCGGCGCTTGCGGAACAACGCACCTTCGATCTGTATCTGCTGCTGGATGTGGACGTGCCATGGGTCGACGATACGCAGCGCTTTTTGAACGACAGGCGGACCGACATATTTGCACTTTACCGCCAGGCACTGGAACACAGAGAACGGCCGTTCGTACTCATAGGAGGCAGCTATGACGAGCGACTCGCCGTTTCCTGCGCGGCAGTAGACAGACTGCTCGCGTCGCGAACGCCAGACGAACAATCAAAGGGCGGGTGACGAAAACAGCGTGTCCCTTTTGTGACACGCCGCGTGCGGGTAGAGTTAGGGGATTGCTCACAGATCCCTGTGACGTGCAGTGCGATCTGCTACCAATCAAGGAGTCTGCAAATGATTTTCGATCACCGCACCTACACCTGCCGCCCTGGCACGATCAACAAACAGCTGGCGCTGTATCAAGCTAGCGGCTGGCAACCGCAGACCCGCAACCTCGGCCAGCCTCTGCTATATGCGGTCACCGAGACCGGCGACGTGAACGCTTACGTGCACGTGTGGGTTTATGAGGATGCGGCGGACCGGCAGCGTAAACGCGCAGCCCTGATGGCTGATCCCGATTGGCTGGCATACCTGGAGCGCAGCGCCGAAGCCGGCTATCTGATATCCCAGGAGAACAAGATCCTGACGACGGTGCCCTTCTTTACGCCGAAAGCCTGATCAAATCGTGTTGGCGTGGCGTAAGTTCAATGCATTCGGGCGCCGACGGCATATTCGGGAACAAATGACGATGTTGCCGGCTCGCGCGGCATAGTCCGGCGAGATGGCGAAGCAGGATCGCCCGTGGTTGCGCACAAGTCCGCATTCTTCATAATGCTGCGCGCAAACTTTCGAGATGTTTATCCCATCCCTTGTCGAGCGCCATGAGCAATCCCATTGCAGACTCGCCCGCCGCTTCGCCAATGCCTTCATGAGTGAGTGTGAGTTTGGTACCGCCATAGACTTGTTCGAGCGTCCAGCTGACGGTTGTCATGGCACCGCCAAGGGGTTTGACCGTTAATGAATAGACGAGGCGGGAAGGAGGATCCATCTGTTGGACGGTACCCCAGCATTGCCTGACCGTCGATCCATCCTCTCCTTTGCCGATCAATGTGTAGTCCTGGCCGGCGGCGAGATCCGCTTCCGCCGGGTGAAACCATTATGCAAGTTTGTCTTTGTCAGTCAGGAACGACCAGACGGTCTCGCGCGGCGCGGTAAAAAACACGGTTTTTACGATTGTTGAGTCAGACATTGTGTTTGTTCCTGCTTTCACGCTCGATTGCATTCTTCAAGTTGTTTAAACGGTCATCCCAGAAGTTGTCGAAGTAGTTGAACCAGTCCACAACCGATTTCAGGCCCAGCGGCTCGAGCCGGTTGATTCGCGTTCTGCCTTTAGCGCGAACTGAAATCAGCTTGCCTTCCGCGAGGATGGTTAAATGTTTCTTCACCGCACCGCGGGTGATTTCGAACTGTTCGGCGACTTCGCCGATGGTCATGTCCCTCGTGCTCAGGTCCATCAGGATCTGTCGCCGGGTCGGGTCGGCCAGCGCCCGAAAAGCACCCTGCAGATCCGCGGGCATCGTTCGGCGGGCAAGAAATCGAACTTGCCGTCCTGGTACAGAAACGTGATGCAGTCCGTGTCGGACAAGCATTTGCAAACCGACAGGGCGCAAACGACTCCGCGAACGGACTTTCCGAACCACATGGTATTTTCCTGATATGACACCTTATGGCTTCATATAAAATGATACCAAAAGGTGTCATGTCAAGAGGTAATGGGAACCTTTAACGAGTGGTCTAAATACGGTCGGATTCGACGAGTTCTCGCTCTGCTGCCGAATCAGCCTGCAGGGTCCAATATCTCCGCCGGCGGTATCCCTGTCTGCGTATCGGTTGGAATACCGCCGGTGGAATTAACATGGCGTGCTTTGACGCCGTCGGCCTTGCGTCGGCCTCGATGAAAAATAAATATCTCTACCGCAGCGCTCAATCCGCTGTGACGATAACGGTCCCGGCGGACAAGCAGCCGTCGCTGTTTTCCGTACCGTAGGCCTCGATCGTCTCGTTCGCCTCGATGTCGCCTGCATCGCCCTCGGTGTTGCTGTCCGGGGCAACCGTGAACACATCACTGGCACCTGCATCCACGCAACGGTCGCCGGTGTCCGTGATCACGGTAAGCTGTCCACCGTTCGCCGTGGCGACAGTGCCGGCCACGGGCGTCACCGCAGCAGCGGTGTCCAACACCACCAGCGTCGCCAGCAATGTATCCGTAGCGTCGCGTACGCCGTCGATATCTGCCTGCAGGCCTACGGTTATGGCCGTGAAATCGGCGAGTTGTTCGCCCTGGCGGTTGAAAAACTGCGTGCTTGGTTGCAACTCTACGGTTAGCGATCCGGTATCGACCAGCAGGCCGAACGTCCCGTTGTTCGCGAGCGGTGCCGACTCCACGGTGCCGGCGACGCGTTCGTACATGTTGCCGATCTGGACTACGCGCGTGTCGAGCACCAACTCGCCTTCGGTTTCGCCTGCGAACAGGAAGCCGATTGCCGTGATTTCATCACCCACAACGATAGGTTCCTCAAGCGGCGTTCCGTCGGGTCCGAACAGCGCGGCGTTGTTCGTGTCGAGCGTGACGCACAACGTGTCGTCGGCCGCTCCTTCGCACACCATCACTGGATCAGTTGCGGTTACGGTCCCGCTTATACGCACCAGACCTTCGGGTATG
The DNA here is from genome assembly GCA_029861595.1 of Gammaproteobacteria bacterium. Classification (GTDB taxonomy): domain Bacteria; phylum Pseudomonadota; class Gammaproteobacteria; order JAHELT01; family JAHELT01; genus JAHELT01. Next base: position 11,180 of record JAOTYY010000084.1, on the reverse strand, counting down.
TCGACGAATACGACAGGACGAAATCGCCACTCGCCGCGACCTGTCTGGTGGTACTGGATTGATCTGTTGGCGTCCATGTCGAGCTCGATCAACAGGGTTTGACCAGGATCGAGTATGAAGTCGCCACGTGGATTGAGATCGATTTTGCCGTTGGCGGGCAGTTTGACGTCTATCGGATCGTCCGGGTCGTCCAGGTCGATCAACTCGATGCTGTAGATGTACAGCCGTATTTTGTTATAGGTCCCCGCTGGTACACCGGCGGCCACGGTAAACAATTCGGCATGCGTCTGCAGTGCCAACAAATCGATCACAACGCCGGTGCCGTCACCGGGCGTCGTGTCTTCGAAGATCGTCACCTGGCCATCGTTATCGGAAAGTAAACGTATCTCACGCACGTCGACCAGGATCTGGTCGAATTCATCGGTCGGCAGATCGGTGAACAGCAGCGCGACCGTGCCCGTACCCGAGCCCGACCCGGCGCCGCTCCCGCTGCCACCCCCGCCGCAGGCGGTAACCAGCACCGTGCCAGCGACCAGCAGGAGCATGATCAGCGCATCGCGGAGAAACGCCAGGTTCCAGACATGGCACTTGATGTCAACTCCCGGTTCCGTAAAGGACTCCGTGAAACGCTCAGTGCGTCGTCTTGAGGATCGGGCTCTCTGGTGGAGTACCGTGTTCGATACTGGGTTCGACTCGTGCATTCTCAATTCCTTTCCATTACTGCTGGCAGTTGCGCCGCCGGCAGAACACGCCGGGCGCTTCGTCCAAGGTATCTATGACAACAACGGGGCATTGCGGAATTTATTCCCAGGTGATGGAATTCCGCTCAGCGCCAATTCGAGCGGATCAGCTCACGTTCCTGTTCGGGCGCCACGGGGTCGGCCACGAGCGCGTTTACAGCGGCGTTAAACGTACCCGAATCACCACCCGAAGCCGGAGCGAAACCTGGCGGCGAGGAGGCCGGCGCCGGGTTTCGCAAGCGTGCAAACTCCACCTGCCAGCGATCGTTCCCAGTACGGCACGCGACACCGTCCGCGGTGGCGCCCGATGAGCGCGTATCGGTGATGACATACTGACGACAGATGCGCCCGTTACGGTCTCTGAAACTCAATACCGGTTGTAACTCCAGGCCAGAGTCGATCTGTACCAAAGCACCGCTCGGTGTGGTGTCGAACAACCCGCTCGACGCTGCCTCGAGCGCACCCGGCCACGCGCCGACAGAGCTGGATGACGGCCCGGTGTGCGCAAACCAGAAGCCGGATAAACTGCCGATCACCAATGCAAACGATGCAGCAATAGCGAGTTGAACGACGTGTTTGCGCCCCTGCACCGGTGATTTCGAACGTTCGCGCTCGAGTACATCCAGCACCTCGGCAGGCACGGGCTCGGCCAGCAACTCGTCGAACGCACCGCGCAGTGCCTGCGCTGAGCCATGCAGTCGTTCCGCATGGCGTCGCAGCTCGGGATCACGCAACAATGCCGATTTGACCTCTGTGGCAGAGGCGTCATCGAGCTCTCCGTCGACATAGGCTGTCAACGTTTCATCATCGATTTCGTGTTTCATGTCAGTTGTCCGGTTGTCTTTCTCGGCGTGGCGTCAACTGCCGCGCAACTGTGCGGGCCGGCTTGCACCCTCGTCGATCAGCGAGGTCAGTCTGAGTCGCGCCCGCGCCAGCCGACTCATAACCGTTCCAATGGGCAGCTCCAGCGCGGCGGCGGCCTCCTTGTAGGAATACCCCTCGACGCTGACCAGCAGCAGAATCACCCGCTGGTCCTCGGGCAGTTGCCCCAGCGCGCCAAGGGCCTCGTCCAGCGTCAACAACGTTTCTGCGTCGTGGCGGCCGTCGCCCGCGGGAATATATTCGAGAATCTCAGCTTCCATTGTTTCGCCCTGTCTCCCGATTCGTCTCAATTCGTCGATCCAAAGGGTCTGGATGATGCGATACATCCAGCTGTCCAGCCGCGTTCCCGGCGTCCATTGGTGCTGGCGGCTGAGCGCGCGCTCGCACGCGGCCTGCAGCAGCTCGTCGCCGGCGTCCCTGGAGCCGGACATGCCAATGGCGAAGCGGCGCAGGCGCGGCAACAGATCCGGCAGCTGCTCGGTCAGTTCATCTGGCACGCGGCTGATCTCCTTTCACGGTGACAACGCACAAGTGCGGCAATTATTCCCCAGGCAGGAGAATAATTGGAATTTGCGGATGTTGTCGCAGTTGGCTGACTTCTTGCTCGGCAGAATCGGAATACGACCTTTGTACTGCCGCGGGTGACCGAAAGAAGATAAAAGATGACACGCTTGTTTCGAATAACCCTGCTCCTGAGCCTCTGCGCAGCGTTGGGCGTCGGTTTTTCTCCGCTGGAGGAAGGTGGTTACGCCCCCGCGACGAGCGCGTTTGGCAAGGGTGGCGGTAATGGCGGCGGTAATGGCGGCGGTAATGGCGGCGGTAATGGCGGCGGTAATGGCAACGAGAACGCGGCGGGCAAGGACGGTAATCCGGGCAAAGCTCTCGGTCAGGCGCGGGCCGCCGATGCTCGGTTGCGAGGTCAAGCCCGGGCGGCCGCTGCAAAAGACGCGCAGCTAACCAGAAAACAGGCGCAAGCGATTCGTCGCACAGGTGGTGCGGAGCCTGGAGAATTACTGGCCGTTAACCTCTCCAGTGATCAGCTGGCAAAAGCTCGATCCCTGGGTATGCGTCTCGGCGAGACACAGAACCTAAACAACCTAGGGCTGAATGTCACACGGTTACGTGTGCCGGAGGGCGGTGATCCCGAGCGGTTGCTGCGGATCATATCGCAACAGATTCCGGGCGCCCTGCTGGATATGAACACACGTTACTTCCTCGCGGGGGAGTCCTGCGCCGACGACAAGTGCTACGGGCACAGTCTGATAGGGTGGCGAACGGGCGGCGCGGCGACAGGCTGTGGCCGCGCTGCGCGCCTCGGTATGATAGATACGCCGGTGGATACTGCAGACCCCGCGTTGACAGGGCAACGACTGCAAACCCGTTCTTTCGCGCAGGGACGTGAACCCGCACCCAGTGCGCACGGCACCGCCATCGCGACGCTTTTGATCGGCGATCATTCACCGGAGTTTACCGGCCTGCTGCCAGGCGCCACCCTACTGGCGGCGAATGCTTTCTATCGTACCGAAGACGGCGCCGTTACCACCAACGCAAGCTTTCTCTTGAAGGCCCTGGACTGGCTGCTCCAAGAACAGGTAGAACTCGTCAATCTCAGCCTGACAGGCCCGCCGAATACGCTGCTGCAAGCGGCGATGGCCAGCATCCAGGCCGATGGCATGATCGTTGTCGCTGCCGCCGGCAATGGCGGCACGCAGGCTCCGGCAGCCTACCCGGCAGCCTACCCGGGTGTAATCGCCGTCACGGCGCTGGATCGCTTCTTCCGCCCCTATGAGTGGGCCAACCGCGGCGACTACGTCAGTTTTGCTGCGCCCGGCGTGGATATCTGGACGCCGACGGGCGGCGGTGCCGGCATGTATCACAGCGGCACCTCGTTCGCATCGGCATTCGTTGCAGGGATCGCCGCCGACATATTAACGCGTGCCTCAAACAGCGCGGACGTCATGCACAGCCTGCGCGGTTCCACCCGCGATTTGGGAACGGCCGGTCGCGATCCGGTGTTTGGCTGGGGATTGGTGCACGGGAAGGCTCCGAGCCGTAACACTGCGAGTTCTGCGAACGACGTTTGCGCTTCATAACTGCAACGTGGATCTACGACAGGCGAACCGGGGAACCTGCCGGTACATACACGTGGCGCAAAACGTTGATCAATAATAGACAGAACACCTAACATATCCTACCGCGGGATGCGGCCGGTTTCGTTGGCCTGCGCGGGGTGATTTGGCGTTATTGGCGGCACGGTCCAAGTGATAGGGAGATGCTGTGGCAAACTATTTTCAGGCTGCTGCGAAGTAATCTGGGAAAAGTATCGCTTCAGGTTCTCACGATCGGCATAAGATAATAATCGGCATTCTGCTGATTCAATATGCGGACGAATCCAGATGTCCCGTGACTGTTTCAATTATCGGTTGGTTATCGACAGCTGCCGCCGCGACTTCCGTGTCAGCGGTCGGCGACGCTTTATCATTGGCAAAGCCATATGCTCGGGCTGGAGGGATGGCCACGATGGCGTTGGGCGGCTTTCTCACGTATGCATCTGTATAGTACTCAAGAGTCACTGACGACTCGTTGCCGCTGACCGACTACGCCGTCAGCCGGGTTTTGTCGTTAGACTGCAATTTAGTATTTGCGCAGCTGGAGATTTCTCGTGCGCCTGGATCCAGTCCACAAAGCTTCCTGCCATTGCGGCGCTGTCAAGTTCGACGTGTTGCTGCCTAACGGGCTGGATAATCCCAGACGTTGCGATTGTTCTATGTGTCGACGGCGCGGTGCCATTGTCGCATCAGCGCCGCTGGGCGGCCTGCGAGTCGTCGAAGGTCAAGAGTATCTATCCATGTACCAATTCAATACCATGACAGCGAAGCACTTTTTCTGCAGTAGATGCGGGATCTATACCCATCATCAGAGACGTTCGTATCCTGAAGAATTCGGATTCAATGTGGCGTGTCTCGAAGGAATCAACCCGTTCGAATTAGGCGAAGTACCGACGTACGATGGAATCAACCATCCATCCGATAGGTAAGAAAAGGCGACGTGACAAGTCGTTGATTCGGCAATCGCAGTACTGCTGGATTGGATTTGAGGTGCTGGCAGCTACCAGTTTGCCGGTTGACTTCGATAGCCTGCAGATTGAAAAGAAGTAGGCGACATGGCCAAAAGCCACGATATTGATAAAGCCATCGCGAGCTTCATGATGTGGGCCGCGTGCCATGAGCGGAACTTTCATGCCTGACAGTACCCTTCCACTGGGCAAGCTTCCTGCACCGCTGCTGGACAGGCTTCTTCAACGCGCACCGGTGGACGATCCCAGTGTACTGCTTGGTCCGGGCGTCGGACTCGATTGTGCGGTCATCGACACGGACGGCGAATTGCTGGTCATGAAATCGGATCCGATCACTTTCGTCACCAGCGAGCTGGGCCGCTATCTGGTGCAGGTCAACGGCAACGATATCGCCACCACCGGGGCCACTGCGCGCTGGCTGTTGGTCACACTATTGTTGCCAGAGGCTAACACTACCGAAGCGCTGGTGGATGGTCTTATGGAGGACATCTATGCCAGTTGCCGGGAGCAGGGGATTGCTGTCGTCGGCGGGCATACCGAGATTACGCACGGTCTGGATCGCCCGATCGCGGTCGCAGCCCTCATTGGCACTGTGGCTCGCGACAAGCTCGTTACTCCGCGCGGCGCACGACCGGCGGACCATCTGCTCCTGACCAAGACGGTACCGATCGAGGGCACCTCGATTCTGGCTCGCGGGTTCGCCCAGCAATTGCGCACGGAGCTTGGCGAGGACGACTTGCACCAGGCGAGGGACTATTTACTTGAGCCGGGCATCAGCGTAGTGCCGGATGCGCAGATCGCGTTGCAGGCTGGTGAAGTCACCGCGATGCACGACCCGACGGAAGGCGGACTCGTCGCGGCGTTGTGGGAACTCGCCCAGGCGAGCGGGCGGTCGCTGCATGTGGATCTGGAGCGCGTGCCGGTGTCCGATCTGTCGGCTCGCGTGTGCAAGGTGTTCGGCATCGATCCCCTGGCCACCATCGCATCCGGTTCGCTGTTGCTGTCTACGCCGGTCGAACACGTTTCGTCGATATCGCATGCACTCGAGGCACAGGGTATACCGTGTACCGATATTGGCACCGTAGGCCCCGGCCCTGCTGCAGTGTACAACCGTTCGCAAGATGGGGAGGTGCTCCATCCGCGGCCCGGGCGCGACGAAATCGCGAAAGTATTCGAAGGTTGAATAACGCCGCGCTCCTCGCTCTCACTTTCCCGCCTTAGTGTGCCTCGCTAGGTAACTATCAACCGCTTCATCGAAAGCCGCGCGAGTGAGCGCAGGGTTCGCCGCCTTTTACTCGATGTTAAAGTCACAAAGCATTGTGCTACGAGCGCGAGCTTTACTTCCTCGACGATCGATAACTGCTCTTTCGGCCCGTTTTTCTTTCCAACGTGCCCCGTACTCCAGGCACTGGCTCTTCGAATGATTGACTAAGTGTTAAATTGACACTATTATTGTGTGTATAAAATACACTATATGGTTGAAGTATGTCCTCAAACGTCAGCGTTACGACCGATATTGTGATTTTCACGATCCGCGATGAGGCCCTCAAAATCCTGCTCATTCGCCGTGGTGCGAAGCCCTACAAGGGCCGTTGGGCGCTGCCCGGGGGGTTTTTACACGCAGAAGAAGACATCGATGACTGTGCCCGTCGCGAACTGCGTGAAGAAACCGGTGTTTCCGGCGTCTATCTGGAGCAGTTATACACGTTTGGGCACCCTAAACGCGACCCACGGGGGCGGGTTGTCACCATCGCCTACTATGCGCTGATTCCCTCCGAAAGGGTGCAGTTGCAGGCGGCCACTGACGCCGAAGCCGTCGGCTGGTTCAGCATGGACGAACTCCCGCGGCTGGCCTTCGACCACGACGCCATTCTAACTATGGCGCATGAGCGGCTCGTGGCAAAGCTCAACTACTCGACGATCGCATTTCAGTTCATGCCCGAGCAGTTCACGTTGAGCGACCTGCAAGCCGTTTACGAAATCATTCGGCAGGAGCCTGTCGACAAGCGGAATTTCCGCAAATGGGTACTCGGGTTGGGGCATATCGAGGAAACTGGCGAAGAACGCCGCGAGGGCACAATGCGGCCCGCGCGCCTCTATCGCACCAAATACCGCGACACCGTCGCAATTATCAAATGATTCAGCTTACAGGAGGTGAGTCATGCTGATCAGCTATTTCAAAGGTCAACCGAGCCAGCACGTCATTGCGTACCGCAACGGCGAGATCAAGCGTAACGGGCTTGGACTGTCGCTATGGTATGCGCCCCATAGAACGAGTATTGCGGCGATTCCCGCGGTGAGCCAGGATGTGCCGTTCGTCTTCAACGAGACCACCGCAAACTTCCAGGAAATAACCATTCAGGGGCTGCTGACCTACCGCCTGGAAAAACCGCTCGAGATCACCCGTTATCTGGATTTCACCATCGATCGTAAAACGGGCGACTTTCGCACCGATGATTTCGAGAAACCCGCGCAGCGGCTTATCGCCGCGGTGCAGACTCATACGCGGGGGCGGATCAACGAGTTGTCACTCGAAGAGGCGCTGGTCAGGGTCAAGGCACTGTCAGACCTGGCGTTGGAGCGTGTGAATGCTGAACCGGACTTGATTGATTTGGGGATTGTGCTGGAACGGCTGCATTTCAACAATGTGGCGGCGACACCCGAGATGCACAAAGCGCTCGAAGCCGACTACCGTGAAGGGCTGCAGCGGCGTGCCGATCAGGCAATCTATGCGCGGCGTGCAGCTGCCGTCGAGGAAGAGCGAAAGATCAAACAAAGCGAACTCTCGACCGACATCGAGCTTGAAGAGCGCCGCAAGGAGTTGGTCGAAATGCAGGCCGAGAACAGTCTGCGGCTTGCGGAGGCAGACGCCAAAGCCGATGAGCTGAAACTGAGCCCTTACGGCGATCTACCTGCCCAGGCACTGGTAGGACTGGCCTTGAAGGAATGGGCGGCCAATGCCGGCACCATAGGAAACCTGAGCATCACTCCAGATCACTTGAACCAGCTGATTGGCTGGGTCAGTGGCACACAAAAATGAACACGGCGGCTGCACGGGTTACACGTTCACACCGCTCTCTCTACGAGACGGTGATCGTGGTGACCCGTAAAACGCAACTCGAAGGGCTGGTCTCGCGGTTCAATACTGTGGCGCAGGCGCGCTTCTATCTCGAGCACGCCGGTCAGGATTTCGATTCCATCCAGGCGGCCCATACGCGCTACCATAGCGCATTGGACATCGTCAGACGTTCATTGCCCAGAGGCACAAAAAACCAGGTTGTCGATCGGGACATGCTGCCACAGATGGTAATTCGGGAATCCGATCTCATCGTCACCGTGGGGCAGGACGGTCTGGTGGCCAATACCGCCAAGTTCGTCAATGGACAACCCATCATTGCCGTCAATCCCGATCCGCAGCTGTTCGATGGTGTTCTAATGCCGTTTACTGCCGATACATTTCGCTCGACACTAGACAGTACGTTGCGCGATTCGGCCGAGTTGCGCCACGTCACGATGGCCCAGGCAGCTCTCGCGGATGGGCAAACGCTCCTGGGCTTCAACGACCTTTTTATCGGTGCCCGCTCGCATGTTTCAGCCCGTTACTGTATCGAGCAGGATGGCGTGGCCGAACAACAGTCATCGAGCGGCATCATTGTATCGACGGGCGCCGGTTCGACCGGGTGGCTTCAGTCTGTCTACGCTGGCGCTGCCGGTGTCGTGGAGGCTCTTGATGGTCAAGTCGTGACGCCGCCCAATCGCGGGCGCCTCCCCTGGGATGCAGATTATCTGGTCTATTCGGTACGAGAGCCTTTTCCATCGAACGCAACGCAAACCGGCCTTGTGTTCGGGATCATACGCCCCGATACACCGCTGATGCTCGATTCGCAGATGAGCGATTTCGGTGTCGTATTCAGCGACGGCGTCGAGCAGGACAAATTGGATTTCAATGCGGGCGCTCGCGTGACCATTACCCTGGCAGAGCAGAAAGCAAAGCTCGTCATTTAGTCGCGACGCCATACCAGTCGACCACCACCTAGAGCAGGTGACAGGCACAGTGAACTGACGTGCTCGAGCAGTCGAGGGCCGGTTGCACAGCCAGCGTCTTCCTGACTTCTCGAGTTGGCAGACAGTGTGCGGCTGTGTAGCGCAAGTGCCGTACACACAAGCAACCCGGCGTATCACTCAGACCGATCTGCTGATAATCAGTGCACCCCCACACCGGCGGTAAGCCCTTGGCATCGTCCAGTTCCGGTGTGAGCGCACGTATCGTGAAACTTACTCGCAAATTGGAGTCGAACTCACGCGTAACACCGACGCTCAGTTCGCCGAGTAGCTCGTTCAGTTCGTCGCGGTTGAAGGTCACCGCGCTGTCGCGAAACTGGCCTTGCAATAGCGCGTTATAGATTCGGTATTGCGCGGTTAAACCACCCCCAGAGGTAAAATTCGTTGCGCCCCGTCTCACGGCTGGCTGCTACCACGGGTGCCCCGAGGTTGATGTACTGGGCGTAGTCCGGCGTGAAGCTCCACCAGGGCGTGGAGATGATTCCCCAACGGCCGGTGATGCCCGCGGCGACCTCCGTGATGTAACCAACGCTGCCGGAGAACGTGGTTTTAATGTCGTGACCGGGATGGCCGGGGAACAGTTCCAGTGCCAGTGTGTCCTGCCGATTCAGCGTGTACCTGAACGTCGGCTCGCCGCCTGCGGAGATCTGGTTGTCCCAACCCTGTGGTACGTCCTGGCCGAGCGCTTCGTGGACGAAGCTCTGTACGTTTTTGGGGATGTCGGTGCCCAAAACACCCAACGTGAAAGCAGACTGATAACTGATACCCTCATCACGCAACACGCGCTGGCGTGTATTGGCGATAAACACCAGACTGCCATAAGGATGGTCATCGAGAATCGGTTCCGCGGTATCCACATCTTCTGGCGTGAACGCGGTCATGCCAAACTCAATGGCGTGCAACTCACGCCGGCGCGCGCCAGGGCGGTGCCCAGCGAAGCCGAACACTCGGTTCAGATAGCCCAGTATCGGATCAACGGAGTATCAATATTCCTGCGCGCGCCGTCCAGACAATGTGAGCCGTGTTTCTGAAGGCTCCTTTTAGGTTGGTTTGGACTTGAACGACCGTGCCACGCTGGTTCGGTATAGAGCTTGCGCATTATTGGCGTATTCACTTCGACGAGATGCGTTTAGCCTCAATAAGCTTCTGAAGCACGATAATTCGAAGACTGTAGAGGATGCGAGAATGGAAATTCGCGCAATTCGGAAGCAAAACCACCATTTGTTCGTTGACAGAACGAACTCTATGGGTTTTAAAAGAAGGTCACCGCGATGCCTGACAACTGGATGCAGCGAGCGCGGCTATGGATAAAGTAGCTAAAGGTCGGCGTCAGTGTCCATCGAGCAGCCATCGCGCCCAGTCGAATCCGGCCGCCCAGGGCGCTTTCAGAAAATGGACGTAGAGCAAACGAATCGCGTCGATCTTCTGGCGAAATTGCCACTCGGTAAGCGCCGTATCCCGTCGCAGGCGCTCAAACCAGGCATTAACCAGCGCCGGCGTGTGCTCACGCAGCCGCGTGCCCGGGTAGGCATCGATGAAGGCTTGTATGTGCCGCTGATACCAGGGCCGGGCCTTGTCTGGCACACGGAGCAGCCGCAGTACCTCGAGATACCGGTCCGAGAAACGTTGGACGCCGGGCTCCGCCGGCAAAGGTGTCGATTCCATGACAAAGTCAGATCCTAGCAGTCCCTTGCAAAGTAGCTGTCAGTATCCAATGCTTTGCAACGTATCACATACATGCGTTTGCTGAGTATCACGATGCTTGTGCGTGAAATATAAACAGCTGTTATGTGTCAAGAGAGGAAGGGCGTATAATTTCCTGATGAGCGCGAAATACACAGCGGTAATAAAGGAAGATGCTGGCTGGTGGATTGGCTGGATCGAGGAAGTGCCGGGTGTCAATTGCCAGGAGGCGAGTCGCCCGGAACTTATTGAATCTCTTCAGATTACGCTCAAGGAAGCTCTCGAATTGAATCGCTCGGAAGCAATCGATGCTGCCGGAGACGGCTTCGAGGAGCTCGAAATCGCAGTATGAAGCGGCGCGACCTGCTTCGACATCTAGAGTCGAACGGTTGCGAACTGTTGAGGGAAGGAGGTCGCCACTCATGGTGGCACAACCCAGCCCAGAACAAGCGCTCCGCTATTCCCCGCCATCGAGAGATCAACGAACATCTCGCCCGGAAGATCTGCCGCGACCTAGGCGTCGCTCAACTGAAGTGACACATAACAATGCGCTGCAACGGGCGCGTTTGACCACCGCGGGTTTCAGTGGAACTTGTGCCCGCGCCGTTGAGCGCGAGCGTTAGGGGGCATATAGATGAAAACCAAGGTAGCAATTAAAGGTGGATGTTTATGCGGCAGAGTTCGTTACGAAATCACTGGACCCCTCTTTGATGCGGATCACTGCCATTGTTCTATGT
>JAOTYY010000291.1 GCA_029861595.1 Gammaproteobacteria bacterium | reverse complement strand
ATCGCGCCGCTGAACACCGGTTTGCCTGTGCCGTTTGTTCATATTACCTCTCTGCCGTTTGCACAACCCTTCGACACGCCGGCCGCGGTTGTTTCCATCGGCCAGGATTTTTCCGTCGCCACCGGCGTGGCGGCGGAGCATGTTACGGTGACATGGCAATATCTCTCCAGCGACCATTACGCGGTGGGCGGCAGCACGATGGCGCATCAGCCGCGCGATTCACATCCCGTGCTAGTGGAGTTGCTCGCGCCGGACTTCAATTCGCCCGAACAGATCGAAACGTTGCTGCATGCGCTGGCGCGGATTATCGCCGCGCATTGCGACGTGGCGGTGGAGAACATTTTTGTCAATTGCCGCAGTGCCCGGTCCGGCTGTGTGTTCGATGCCGGAGATATCGTACGCTGGCGATGAGCTAAACGCCGTCCGCGATTGTGAGTGAAACGCTGTCGCGCACGGATTTCGTCTTCGATTTGGCGGGCGTGCTGGTGGATTGGGATCCGTTACACGTGTATCTGGAGATCTGCGGCGGCGACCGGCGTGAGGCGCAGCGATTCCTGAGCACCGTGATGGGCGATGAATGAACCGCAGCGGGAAATCAGCGCCGGGCGGGATATCGACGCCGTATTGAGCGATCGTGCGGAATTGTTACCCCGCCATCGCGAGGCAGCTTACGCCTGGCGTTCACGCTGGCAGGAAATGTTGCGGGGCGAGACCGTGGGCGCAGTGGCAGTGCTGGAGGAACTTCGCGAACGTGGCTACCGTACTTTTGCTTTGGGCAACTGGTCGCGTGAAGAGTTTGGTTGGGCGCGTCCACGGTTCCGGTTCTTCGACGGCTTCGATGACGTGCTGTTGTCGGGAGATTGTGGTGCGCTCAAACTCGCTGCGGAAATTTTCGCCTGGCAAGTCAACAGTTCGGGATCCGGCCCGAACACACGGTTTTCATCGACGATCGGGTTGCCAATGCCGAAGTTGCCGTGACGCTTGGCCGGAACGGCCTGGTGTTCGAAGATCCGCGCCAGCTGTATCTGGTGTTGATGGGCTATGGTTATTTGTGACCATACGTGGCCGGGTCTGCCCGCAGCGTTGCGGCTATTACCTCCTATGGGGAGGTGGATTTGCGCTAAGGTCTCCAACGGCACGCGGGTAGTGTGAAACGTGCGGTTAGAGTTGCTCTGCCGCCAGCGCCAGTGTCACCTCCGATCCGTCACGAATCGCACGCAGGTGACCTTGCGACTGCGGTAATTCGTGGCTGGCGAAAAATTCAGCAGTCGCGATTTTTGCCTGGTAAAAATCCCGATCGCCCTCGTTTGCGTCCAGTTTTCGGCGTGCCGCGAGCGCTGCGCGTGCCATCAGCCAACCGCCGGTGACGGTGCCGAACAGGTGTAGCATGGGTACCGACGCAGCGGCCGGTAAACGGGGATCGCGCCCGGCCGCTTCCAGCAGCCAGTCTTTCGCCTGGGCAACGGCGTCAATGCCATCGTCGAGTGCGGCTCGGATTCTTTGCAGGCTCGCGTCTGTCGCGGCGCCCAGTTCGTTGTCCAGTGAGCGCATCTGGTTGAGAAACTCGTCGAGTACCGCGCCGCCGTCGCGCAGAATCTTGCGGCCGATCAGATCGCCGGCTTGAATGCCGGTGGTGCCTTCGTAAATCGGCGTGATGCGCGAATCGCGCAGAACCTGCGCGGCACCGGTTTCCTCCATGTAACCCATACCGCCGTGTACCTGAATGCCCAGCGACGCGATATCGACGCCCAGTTCGGTCGTCCAGCCTTTGGCGATTGGAATCAACAGGTCCAGCAATGCCTGCTGACGCTGCCGTTCGCCTTCGTCGCCGGTGCGTTGCGCCTTGTCGAACACCGCGCCGGTGTAATAGTTCAGGGCGCGGATAGCTTCAGTGCGCGCACGCATGCTCATCAGCATGCGGCGTACGTCCGGATGGTTGTTGATCGTGGTGCGGTCGCCGTCACGAGCGCCCAACACGCGTCCCTGAACGCGTTGCGCGGCGAAATCCCTGGCCTGCTGATATGCCATTTCGGCAATGCCCACACCCTGCAGGCCCACCGAATGACGTGCCAGATTCATCATGCTGAACATGTACTCCAGGCCACGGTTTTCCTCGCCGACCAGAAAACCAATGGCTCCGTCGTTATCTCCGTAGGACATCACCGCGGTTGGACTGGCGTGGATGCCGAGTTTGTGTTCGAGAGATACGCAGCGCACATCGTTGCGCGCGCCCAATGTTCCATCGGCGTTGACCAGGTGTTTGGGCACAATGAACAACGAGATTCCTTTGACGCCTGCCGGCGCATCGGACAAGCGGGCCAATACCAGGTGGATGATGTTTTCGGTAAGGTCGTGCTCGCCATAGGTGATGAAGATTTTCTGTCCGGTGATCCGGTAGTGGTCGCCGTCACGTTCCGCGCGCGTGCGCACCGCCCCCAGATCGGATCCGGCCTGCGGCTCAGTGAGGTTCATCGTGCCGGTCCATTCGCCCGACACCAGGTTCGGCAGGTAGGTATCTCTTTGCGCTTTGCTGCCATGCAACTGTAATGCGTGCACAGCACCCTGAGTCAGCAGCGGGCAAAGCCCGAATGCGAGGTTGCTGGAACTCCACATTTCCTGAATTGCGCTCGACAGCAGCCACGGCAGCCCCTGTCCGCCGTATTGCGGATCAAAGCCCAGACTGTTCCAGCCGGCGTCGACAAAGGTCCGGTACGCTTCGATCCAGCCGTCCGGTGTCTGCACCTGACCGTCGTTCACGCGTGCACCCTGTTGATCGCCGCTTTGGTTGAGAGGTGCCAGAACTTCACCAGCCAGCTTGCCGGCTTCCTCCAGAACGGCGCGCACCAGATCGGGGGTGGCTTCTTCGAAACCCGGCAACTCCGATACACCGCGCAGATCGGCCAACTCGTTGAGTACGAACTCCATTTCCGCCACCGGTGCTGTGTAGACGCTCATCTCTGCTCCTGGTTGATGTGTTTCGTGTGCGGTCGGCTGCGCCTTTGCGTTCAGGCGTATTCCTGGCGACGCTGATCGCCGGACCAGTAAATCGGGTCGAACCCGAGCGGTTTGCCGGTCGCCCGGCGCTCGGCTCGCGGCAGCACGTCCAGCGACGGCCACAGGCCGTCCAATAAGGCCTGTGCGTAAACGGTGAGGCCCCGCGCACGCATCTTGCGGCTGGCTGTTTCGGCGTCGTAACTCAGCGCGTGGTGAGTGATCTTGATGCAGTCATCGCTGGCTTCGGCCAGGCTGAACCAGACGCGCCGTGTGCCGTCGTTGGCCGGCACGCCGATGACACCCGGGTTATGCCACAGTTGCCCGCTCACCGCACGGGTGAACGGGATCCCGCAATGGCCGGCGACGACGATATCCGCCGTCTGCGGCAGCTCCGCGGCGAGCTGCGAATCGCTTGCCGAGGCGAACAAAAAACGATTGTTCTGCCGCAGGCCGCCGTGTATTGCCCACCAGCGCCGGCCGCCCCAGGTGAAATCGATCTGCGCGGGCAGCCGCCGCATCCAGGCGCAGCTGCTATCGTGCAATTCGCTCATCGTGTACTGATACCATTGGGTGGCCAGCAGGTCGCAGGCACTGCCGGTCTCGAATCCACAGCCGCAGTCGTCGCTGCCTGCCCCCAGTGACTGTTCGCAGTTTCCCTGAACAACGGCGATGTCACGTGCCCGGATTTCATTCACGAGGGCTTGCGCATCTGCGCAATAGGCGGCCAGATCTCCGGTGCACAGCAGGTTGCGATCGGGAACACCGAGTCTAGCGGCCTGCTCGAGCAGCGCGTGCAACGCCTCGAGATTGCCGTACGGGCCACCGAACAACAGCAGCGGCGCAGACCGGGTCGGCTGGAACGTCGTGTCTACCTCTGTTGGCATTGCTACGTCACTGTTACCCACGGGCGCGGCCGTGACCTTTATATAGCGGCGCAGAGCTCAACGGTATAATGCGCGCTTTTAGCCGCAGCCACGGCAGTTTGGTCCCTATTATGAAGCAAAAGTTCTGCACCGCTCTAGGACCCGGCGGTTTCGTGCGCATTCACTACACTGAATGGGGAGACCGGGGCAATCCGAGGGTGCTGGCCTGCGCGCACGGCCTGACCCGCAATGCGCGCGATTTCGACTGGCTGGCACAGGCGCTGGCATCGGATTACAGGGTGGTCTGCATCGACTTTCCCGGCCGCGGGCACAGTGACTGGTTGGCCGACAGCAACGCCTACAACGTGGCGTTTTACGCGGCACTGAGCGCCACGTGGCTGGCAGCCGTTGGCGGGACTCAGGTGCATTGGCTGGGCACTTCCATGGGGGGTCTGGTCGGTATGTGGCTGGCGGCACAACCGC
>JAOTYY010000083.1 GCA_029861595.1 Gammaproteobacteria bacterium | reverse complement strand
GACGTTCGAATACATCGGCCTGGCCGGCCTGTTCACGGCTTACGCGTTCGTCGAGAATGCCACGATCGCGGCCAGCCTGTACATAATCGATCATCTGTTTTTCGCCCTGGCGATCGCCATCGACACCTATTTCCAGAAGATCGCCGATCCGGCCGACATTGCCGCCAGCGCCGGCGTGTCGTTCACCATCAACCACATTGCCGCAGTGGTTCTCCCGGCGGTGCTGGGCATCGTGTGGCTGGTCTCGCCGCCCAGCGTTTTTCTTACTGGTGCCGCACTCGCGTTTGGGTCGCTGCTGCTGTCGCGCCTGGTCCCGATCAATCCCGCGCCCGGCAACGAAACGCAACTCGGCTTGCGGACATTGGCGTTTGGGCGAAGCTGAAAGCACCGCGGGGACGAACGCGGAATCACAGTTATGCTGCGCCGCACCTGGTAGAGATAGGCCTCGATCAGGGCCGGCCAGCCCAGCGGGGGGGTGTACTCCGAATAGAGAAGACTTTTCAACTGTCGCGCGAATTATTCTGCTATTGCTGGGCGCCAGGAAGCGTCGTGCCAAAACACGTCGTGCGTAACCTCCACTAAGCGCTGATATCGACGCGCTGCTTTGCGTCCATTTGAGTATCGGGAAAAGACTCGCGCCTGAACCAGTGCTGAGTGCGCAGACAGAACCTCACCAGCATGAGCATGAGCGGCACTTCGATCAACACGCCAACGACGGTCGCAAGCGCTGCCCCTGACGACAGTCCGAACAGCATGGCTGCAGTTGCGATGGCGACTTCGAAATGATTGGATGCGCCGATCATCGCGGTGGGAGCGGCGTTCTCGTAAGTAAGCCCAACAATCTTCGACAGTCCATAACCTAATGCAAAGACCAGAACTGTCTGGACAAATAGCGGAATAGCAATCCAGAGGATTGTCAGAGGGTTCTGTATGATCGTCTCACCCTTGAAGGAAAATAGAAGAACGAGAGTGATCAACAGCGCCGTAATGGTTACCGGTGTCAAAAAACGCAGGAATCGTTCCTTGAACCACCGTTCTCCTTTCAGGGTAACAATCCACTTACGAGAGGCATAACCAGCCACGAGTGGCAACGCAACGTAAACGCCGATGGAAAGCAGCAGTGCCTGCCACGGCACCGGCAGTTGCCCGACACCAAGCAGGTATCCACCCAGAAAACCGAACAGTACAAGCATTGTCAGTGAATTGATGGCGACCATCACCAACGTGTGGCCATCATTTCCTTTGGAAAGATAACCCCAAACAAGCACCATCGCGGTGCAGGGCGCAATCCCCAGGAGGATACAACCTGCCAGGTAGCTCCGCCACAAAGGAACTTCCAGCATCTTTACACCTTCAACGAGTATAACCTCCCCTGCGCCGTATCTCTCGCCCACGGCAAGATCGAGTCCCAGCGGCACCTTGACCAGATCGACCGCCTCCGTACCGATAAACGAAAGAAAGAGCGTGCCTAGAAAGAAACTCGCTATGGCATACATCGTGAAGGGTTTGACCAACCAGTTAATGAACAAGGTTAATCCCACAGGGCGCGCCGCTCTTCCTGCTTTCACTACTTCATGAAAATCGATTTTCACCATGATGGGATACATCATGAAAAACAAACACACTGCGATGGGTATTGAGATGACCGGGGCTTCGTTGATATAGATGGCCATCCCGTCAAGGGTCTTCGCGATATTCGGAGCAACTTTCCCGAGAGTAATTCCAGCCGCGATACACAGAAGGACCCATACGGTAAGGTAGCGCTCGAATAAACTCATCTCGCTACCGCTTGGATCTGAATTCTTATCAATCGACGTCATATACTCCTCCTTGTCGGTGGTCGTGTTATTTCCGTCACCATACGCGCCGACACACTGCTCGATATCACGGTAAACAGCAAAGAACGCACGCTGATTCTCTCTCGGGGCACCTTCAACACGCACAGGACCGCTGCTGGAATCCTGCTACCGCGCGTACGGCGAACCGCAAGCGCAGCGGTGGCTTGTCTGACTGTATGCACTTGTACCGCCTCCCAGCCGGTTTGCTCCGGGTCCAGAACAGCAGGATGCCCGCCCTGCTTCGGAACATCATCGTTCTCAGCTAAGCGCGATTGTGCCGTAATCCAAGCAGACAAAACACGCCTACGCAGAAGACCGAGCACAATACCAGCAGGTAGCTCGTCCAACCCTGGGCACGCAGCACGAATCCGGGCAAATAGGCACCCAGCGCGCCACCCGAATAGTAGAAAGAAATATACAGACCGTTCACCACACCTTTGCTGTGTGGCGCGGCGTGATTCAGGTAGGCGGACAACATCGCATGCACGAGAAAAAACCCGGTGCTCATCGCCAGCATGGCCACGAACACCCCCGCAACGTTCGGGATAAACAAGCCGACCAGCCCGAGCAGGGATATGCCGGTACCGACAAGTATCCCGCTCACATCGCTGCGAAGGCGCGCGCGCAGCCGCGTTGAGAGCAAAGCCACCGCGATACCCATCAGGTAACCCACGTACACCAACGAAATAGTTACCTCGGAAATCGACGGATCGAGTTGTTTCAGCCTAAAGGGCACCATCGTCAACACCGACGAATACGTGGAGAAAACAAGCAGCAAACCACCGTAACCGAACAGGTAGCCGGGCCAGGTCAGCACCGATCGGAATGCGTGCAGACCGATATGGCTCGATTCTGCCCTGGCATCGCTCGGTAGACGTGCGGTGAGCCACCAGCACACCACCAGCAGTACCGCAAAAAATGCAAACGCCCAGCGCCAGTGCAGGTATTGCCCCGCGAGTCCGCCGCTGAGACGGCCGATAAACCCGCCCAGGATCGACGCGGCAACGTAATAGCTGACCGCGTTACGCACCCGTTCCACGTTTGCCATGCTGGCGAAGTACGTCATCAGCGCGGTAAAAATTGCCGGCAGCAGCAGACCCTGCACGAAGCGCAGGATCACCAGACCCCAGTAAGAATCGACCACCAGGAAAAGTCCCTGGTTGATCGCGAGCGCAACCAGGGAGACAAGCAACACGCGTTGCGCGGAGGTCGCTTCGGTGACATAGCCGTAAACCAGCGGCGCAATGCCCAGTGGAATTAGAGTGGCCGAAATGAGCAGCGCCGAGTCCGTCAACGAGACACTGTATTGTGCGGCCAGCAGCGGCAGAATCGGTTGTGGGATGTACAGTGTGCAAAACGCACACACCGTGATGAACAACACGGCGCTTAGCGTGGAACTCGACATGTGGAAGTCAGAGTGTGATGGCGCTGCATCGGAACGCGGCGAACACCGCGCCATATTTACGGTTCAGTCTCTCCATGTGGCTGGCGATTGCCGCGTTCAGTAGCCCAGCGCACAACCGTCTTTGCGTGGATCCGACGCACCGTGCAGGGTGCCGTTCTGCCAGTCGATAAAAATAACCTGGCCGCCGCCAAGCGGTTTTTCAACAGCGACCAGATTGTGTCCAAGTGACTGCAGTCGCTGACAGGTTTCCGCCGGCACCCCCTGCTCGACTCGCAATTCCTTCTCATACAACATGAAGCGCGGCGCATCCAACGCTTCCTGAAGATCTAAACCGAAGTCCAGCCAGTTGCTCATGAAATACGTATGACCCATGGCCTGGTAGTGACCGCCCATCACACCGAAACTCAACACCGGCCGGTCGTCCCGGTAAACCATCGCTGGAATTATGGTGTGCAGCGGACGTTTGCGCGGCGCAACGCAATTGAAATGTCCGGCCTCGAGCACAAAACCCGAACCGCGATTCTGTAATGAAATTCCTGTATCGCCCGCCACCAGACCACTGCCCCAGGCGCTGAACGTACTGTTGATAAACGAGCATGCATTGCGATCTTCGTCGACAACCGTGAGGTAGACCGTGTCGGCGTGATTCGGAAACGCCGACATCATCGGTTGAGGTAAAGCGTGGTCCGCATCGAAACGCTGCCATTGTAATCGGGCGAATTTTTCGCCCAGCAATTCGTCCACTGGCAGCTTGGCGAATTCCTGATCCGAGACGAACCGATCGCGTTCGGCTATGGCCATCGAGAACGCTTCCGCGAGCAAGTGCACATGTCCCGCACCCAGGTGCTGTAAGTCGGCAACGTTGCTCTGGGTGAGAAAATTCAGGGCCATCAATACCGCGATGCCCTGTCCGTTCGGCGGGATCTCGAAAATGCGATGATCGCGGTAGACGGTCGAGATCGGTTTCACCCATTGCGAACGGAACTCGGCGAAATCATCCAGACTCAGCAGACCGCCGAGACTGTCGCTGAAACGTACGATGCGCTCCGCGATCGAGCCCTGGTAAAACGCGTCGCGACCGCCCTCGGCGATCAATTTCAGGGTGCTGGCAAGCGCTGGCTGGCGATGCATGGAGCCGGCAAGCGGGGCACACCCATCGCGCAGGTAGGTGCGTGCCGCATCGGGTGTCGCTCGCAACTGTTCCACCGAGCGCTGCCAATTGGCGGCCACGACAGGCGCCACCGCGAAGCCCTGCTCCGCGAAGTGTATGGCCGGCTGCAACAGTTGCGCGAACCCGGTACGCCCGAATTTCTCGTGTGCCGTGCACCACGCATCGATTGCCCCGGGTACGGTGACCGACAAAATGCCTGTTGCCGGAATCGCGTTTTTGCAACCGCGTGCGAAATATGCATCCGGCGTCGCCGCCTGCGATGCCCAGCCGCTGCCGTTCAGCGCGTGCAGGCGGTCGCTGGCGGCTTCATGGTAGAACAGGAAACAGTCGCCACCGATGCTCGTGGAATAGGGCTCGACCACCCCGAGAACCGCAGCGGCGGCAATCGCTGCATCCAGCGCGTTACCACCACCACGTAAGACATCGAGCGCGGTGTGCGTAGCCAGAGGCTGACTGGTGGCTGCCATGGCACGTGTGCCCATCACCACGGAACGTCCAGGAAAGTGCGTATTGCGCATAGGTTTTCTTGCTAGTCTAAGGATCTGAATATGATACAGAGGATAACGACGTGAATCTTTATCTTGTTCGTCACGGCGATGCGCTCAGCGAGATGCGCGATCCCGCTAGGCCATTGAGCGAGACCGGGCGCGTGGAATTGCAGACGGTCGCGAAATATCTGGCAGCGCAAGCACACACCGCCGGTATCGTGCACAGTGGCAAGACCCGCGCTGAGCAAAGTGCGCAAATCCTGCATGCTGAGTTGCCGAACGCTTCGGTACAGATGCGCAAGGGCCTGAATCCCAACGACGATGTTCAACCGCTGGCGGACAGCCTGCATCACGAAACGCTGGATCTGGTGATCGTAGGCCACCTGCCTTACGTGTCCCGGCTCACTTCACTGCTCATTTGTGGTGATGCCGATCGCAGCGTGTTCATGTTCGATACGGGAAGCTGCATAGCTCTGCGGCGCCACGGGGGCACCTGGTGCGTACGGTGGATGCTCGATCCACATCTGCTGTAGTCAACGCGAGGCCGGCGACTCGCCCACCCGGTACATAAAATACCGCCAGTCGTCAGCTGCGCCAGGCAACGGCAGCGCCTGCCAGCGTGCGACCTTCATTTCGCGATCGCTTAACACCAGCGCTCCGCCGCTGACAAGCTTGTCAATCAGTGGCGCCAGTTCCAACGTCAGGCGCGCGTCGCTCGCGAGATCCTCACTACCGATGTCGGCGTGCACCAGTATGACGTCGAGTGCCACCAGTATTGGGTCGGCGAGGGTTTCGCGGAGGTCTCCCAACCGTAAATGCCGGGAGTCCGGGACACAATCACGCGGCGCGTGGAGCGTCTGGTCAAAAACGTAAATCTCACGGGCGGGAAACAGCTTGCGCAGATGATCGTAGGTGCGGCCTTTGCCTAAACCGAGCTCGAGAATGACGCCTCGACTGGCACTCAACTCGGAACACGCGAATTCCAGGCAGGCTTTCTGCACAGCCAGTCGCGCAAGCATGCGCTCCAACCGGCTGTGCCGCGCTTCGGCAGCGACTGCCATCATGAACGACCGGCCATCTCAATCCAGACCGGCGGCCACCAGCTTCTCGGTCGCATCGCGCAGTTTTACGGTACTTTCCTCGAGCCGGTTTGCCAGGGTGCGAATAATCTGCACCGACAATTCCGGCGACCCCTTCAAGAGCTGCATGAATACGTCCTTGCTGACGTTCAACGTGAAACAGGTGTCCTTGGCGCGTACGGTCGCGGTGCGCGGTGTGTCGCAAAGAATCGACATCTCGCCAATCACCTCGTTCTTGCCCCGGGTAGCCACCAACACCGGGCCGTTTTCCGAATCAACCAGCACCTCGGCCGTACCGTCCGTAATGATGTAGGCACTGTCGCCAGGGTCGCCTTCACGACAAAGCTCCTCGCCCGGTTGAAACTTCAACCAGTGGCTGGTGAAAGCAAGCAATTTCAATTTGGATGGATCAAGGTGCGCGAACAAACCGATGTTCCGCAGCATCTTGGCTTCTTCTTCCAGACTCATGATTCATACCTCTGCAGGATGCTGTGAATTTCTTGAATCCTGCCACGCACTGCGTGCAACGACCGGGACAACACAACAACCGACACCTCTGACTGCAAAGCACGCGACTTTGTCAAAATCGATCTTTCAGCCACTTTGCATTAGCCTTTTGAAAACTCTGCCATCTTGCTCCAACTCGTCGAACGTACCCTGTTCGATCACTTTTCCGGCTTCCATTACGAACACCCTGTCGAATCCCTTGGCGAATTCCGCACGGCCGGAAATCCAGATCAAACCGCGACCAGCGCGCTCTTTTCTCACTCTGCCGAGGACTTGAGACTCCTGCGCGCTGTCCAAAGTGCTGGTCGCGTCGTTGACGATCAACACGTCGGGGCGCTTGAGCAGCGCACGCGCCAACGCAAGTTTCTGGCGTTGCTCCAGTGACAAACGTCCACCACCGATTCCCACTTCGTAGTCAAGCCCGATTCGTACGATGGCGGTGCGCAAATCGTACTCACCGATGACGCTGTCGATCACGCTGCTCAGTTGCGCTTGCCCGTGCGCGTGCCCGTATGCGCGCTTGCCGAACAGAATATTGTCCAGCAACGTGGACTCGGCGTTGTACGCATCGGCATTAAAGAACGCGACCACACCACGCAGTTCCGCTGGCAGATTGGTACGGAAGGCATCGCGCGCGGCGAGAACGCGCGCCTGCAGGTTCTCATCTACCAACCCCAGGCGATGGCGTGTGGGGATGATCTTGAACGCCAGCGATAGAAATCGGGCTTGTGTGTCCACATCCACAGCTTGCATGCCCTGGCTCGCAATGCGCGCAACGAGTTGCTGATACTCGGGCAGTTCTTCCGCACTGATAAACGAAAACTGCTCAAAGAATTCGTGTCCAGGCGGCAGATCCGCGAACAGGTCGACCATTGTTTCGGCAACTTTACGCCCCACCTCTAACAGGTCGGTCAGCAGCCCGGCCTCGGTCAATGTGCGCAACATGTACGCGTGGTTGGCGATCTTCTCGAGATCGAAAGTAGCGTCCGTTGGCGTCCCGAACAACAGATTCTCAGCCACCGTGGCGTTCAGGTTGTAGCGGTTTTCGTCGAAAGGTTCCACCAGTTCGGCCAGATCGCCGCTGCGCAACCTTTCCCGCAATCCATTGCGCGCGTCCATTATGCGGTGCGCCAATGCGCTATGTTCGTGCGGATCGATGGGGCTGCGCAATCCCAGTTGATAGATATCTTTTTCGAGGCCCACGACGCGCAACAGATCTACGATCCGAACGTCCAACTCGTCACTGTCCGCGACGCCCGCACTCGCATAGTCAATCCAATCGGCGGTGAATTCGTGCAGCGAGTTGCCCGTTCGCTGCGACTCCTCACGCTCGCTTGCGAGCGTTCGTTCGCGATCTTCTTCTAGGTTCTGTTGCGCGACCGGCACGTGCTTCAATACGTAATGAATGTTGCTGCGAACACTGCCGGGTAGCAGGAATACGTTCTGCCCCACATAACTTATGCGCCGTCCGATTACGGATTCGGGTAAATCCGCAGCGTTGTGTTCGCCAATGGTAATTCGTCCGCCGGTCGGGCGCAGCAGACGCGCCAGCAGGCGCCCCAGTTCATCGCGCCCACTACCATTGGCACCGGTAATGAGCACGTGTTCGCGCAATTCCATCTGCGCGCTGGCGGCGTCGACCAGCTTTATCAGTTGGTCCTCGCTGAAACTCAGATTTCCCACGACCAGATCCCCGCGCAAGGGCGCGACGGTTTCGGATTCATCGGCCAGCAGTGCTTCATCCAGCATGTGCTGCGGCTCAAACTGTTCGATGACTTGCGCGTATTTGATGCGGATATCTTCCTTGGTCTGATAATACTTGAGCAACTCCTTCCAGGGACTGGCGAGATCCTTGTACGCTGCCAGCACCGCGACCAGCGCGCCCAGCGACAGTTCCCCCACGATAACGAAATAACCGCCAACCGAATAGAAGAAGAACGGCGTGATCTGAGCAAGGAAGTTATTCAGGAATTTTATGAAGAATTTCTTTCGGTAGATCTGGTAACGGATGTTGAAGATGCGCCCCAGCCGCGAGCTGATATCGGCACGTTCGTAGTGCGAAGTGTCGTTGGCGTGTATCTCCGTGATGCTGGAAACCGAATCGCCGATCCGGTTGGCAAGCTGCCGCGCGGCCAGCACCCGCTGCTTGGCGAGTTCGTTTACGCGCCGCTGCAATTTAGGGATCAGGTACATCTGCAGCGGGTAGGTGGCAATGGCTGCCGCGCCGAGAAACAGGTCCTGATTGAAAATGAAAAACAGGTACGTCAGCAGCAAACCGCCCTGAAAAGCCGGCAGGGAATACGCTTCACCGATGAACCCGCCCAGCGGCTCGGTTTCCGCGGTGACCATCGGAATAATCTCACCGGATGAAACGCGCTTGAAGTGCGGCAGCGGAAACCGCAGCAGTCGCGAGTAGAGTTCGTAGCGCAAACGCCGCAACATGCGCTCGCCCAGAACACCGCGATAGACGTTCAGGAAATACTTGAACCCGCCATTTATCAGCACCAGCAACAGGAACAGAGCGCACAGCGCGAACAGATAGGTAATCTGATCGAACTCGAACCCGAGCAACGCCTCGGGCATCCCCTGGCCGCCGATCGCTTCGTTGACGATAATTTTCGGCACTTCCAGGGACAGGTAGACAAACGGCATCGAAAAAGCCGTAACGACCAGTAACACAATCTGCCCTTTCAGACTGTGCTTGATGATGTATTTGAAAATCGAACGTTCCATTGTGCTGCGATTGTGGCCGCCCTACCGGTTACGCTGTCAGCTGATTCAACACGACATCCGCCCAATCTGACAGGTCGCTGGTACCTATGGTAACTTGCCGACCTGCCCTATGCACCCCAGCGATCAAAACCCCGCCCCGCAGCAAGCGAGCATCGCCATTGTAATGAAAGGCTACCCGCGCCTGTCGGAGACCTTCATTGCGCAGGAATTGCACGGACTGGAACAACGTGGTTACCGCCTGCTGTTGATCTCGCTGCGCCACCCCACTGACGTGCACCGCCATCCGATTCACGAAGAGATCGCGGCAGACGTCGTGTATCTGCCGGAGTATCTGCATCAGGAACCGCTGCGCGTTCTGAAAGCCTGGCGGCGGGTGCGACGCGGCGTGGCTTACCGTTCGGCGTTGCGGTCGTGGCTGCGGGATCTGCGCCGCGACCTCAGTCGCAACCGGGTGCGGCGTTTCGGGCAGGCACTGGTGCTGGCGGCCGAACTGCCGGACTCGGTACGCTGGCTGTATGCGCATTTTCTGCACACTCCGGCGTCTGTCACCCGCTATGCGGCGGCGATCAGGCAACTGCCGTGGAGTTGCTCGGCGCACGCCAAGGATGTCTGGACGGCACCGCGATGGGACATCGCCGCCAAGCTTCAAGACTGTCAATGGCTGGTGACCTGCACGCACGCCAACCAAACCTACCTGCGTGATCTATGCAGCGATCCACAGCGTATCAAACTCGTCTACCATGGGCTGGATTTCCGGCGCTTTGCGGATCCCGGCGAGCGTTCCGAGACGCGCGACGGCAGCGATCCACAGTCGCCGGCAGTGCTGCTGACCGTAGGCCGGGCAGTGGCGAAAAAGGGACTCGACGATTTGCTGCGTGCGCTGGCTGCCCTGCCCGCACATTGCGCCTGGCGCTGGCATCACGTCGGCGGCGGCGCACAACTGGCGGCACTGAAAAGACTCGCAGCTGAGCTGGGCGTCAACGACGCCTTGCATTGGCATGGTGCGCTGGCTCAGGCACAGGTGCTGGCGCTGTACCGGCAGGCGGACCTGTTCGTCCTGCCGAGTAGAATCGTTGCCGATGGCGATCGAGACGGATTGCCGAACGTCCTGATGGAGGCGCAAAGTCAGCGCCTGGCCTGCGTCGCGACCGACGTTTCCGGAATACCCGAACTGATCGACCACGAGCGCACGGGAATACTGGTGCCACCGCAAGACACCAACATTCTGCAAGCGGCGTTATTGCGGTTGATAACCGACACCCGGACACGTAAACGCCTCGGAAATGCGGGCTTTGCGCGGGTTCGCGAACGTTTTTCGTACCAGTTCGGTATCGATGTGCTCGCGCAGTCGCTGCCACGATGAAACACGTCGTATTTTATGCGCCCATGAAAGCGCCCAACAATCCACGCCCGTCCGGAGACCGGGAACTGGCCCGGTTGTTTGTGCGCGCGCTGCGTGCGGCCGGCTACCACGTGTCGATAGCCGCGCAACTGCGAAGCTGGGAGGGCCACGGCAACCAGCAACGTCAAACAGCAATCGCCGCACGTGGACGGCGTATCGCCGACGCACTGGTACGACGCTGGCGCCAGCGTCCGCCCGATTTCTGGTTTACCTACCATCTGTACCACAAGGCGCCGGACTGGATAGGTCCGCGGGTATGCCGCGAGCTGGGCATTCCTTACATCGTTGCCGAAGCGTCGGTTGCCGACAAGCAACGCAACGGTGTCTGGGCGGAAGGCTACACGGCCTCACTGCAGGCATTGCAGTCAGCTACCGCCATAGTGTGTCTCAATCCCAGCGACCGCGACGCTTTGTTACGCTATCGAACGATCCAAGCTATGCATCTCATGCAACCATTCTGTGAGCCACCAGCGCTGACCGACGAAGCACGAGCAGGGCAAAACCCGGTGCCTCGGCTGATAGCCGTCGCCATGATGCGCGACGGTGACAAGTTCGAGTCCTACCGACAGCTGGCAGCCGCTCTGAGCCGCGTAGCCGACATCCCCTGGCAGCTGACTGTCGTTGGCGACGGAGAGAAACGTACCGCCGTGAAACGGCTTTTTACCCGGCACGAGCCACGCGTGAGTTATCTTGGCTGCGTGCAACCATCCGTGGCGCGGCAGACGCTTGCCACAAGCGACCTGTGCGTATGGCCGGCCCACAACGAGGCGCTGGGCATGGCCCTGCTGGAAGCACAGATGTGCGGCGTCCCGGTGATAGCGGGGCACTCGCCCGGGGTCGCATCCATCGTCGAACACGGCGTCACTGGACTGTTGACAGAACCCGGCGATGTGGTAGCGCTGGCAGACGCTCTACGTGAATTGCTGGGCAATCCCGAACGGCGCCTGACGATGGCACGATCGGCACGGAAACGCAGTCATGCGCGTCACAGTCTCAACGCTGCGGCGCATCGGCTGCACGCCATTCTCTCGCAGTGCCTTGGGGTTGGCCGGTGACGCGCGTCGCGTTCATACGCCACGGGTTGACCCGCTGGAATCTGCAACAGCGCATCCAGGGTCGAACCGACACACCGCTCAGCGATACCGGCCGCAAGCAGGTGGGCACCTGGCAACTGCCGATACAACTCCAGGCATGGTCATGGTTCGTGAGCCCATTACAGCGTGCCCGGCAAACGGCGGAACTGCTGGGCGGCACGCTTGCGTCAGTCGAACCGCGACTGACCGAGATGCATTGGGGCGAATGGGAAGGCGAGTTGTCGGCGGAACTACGTGCCCGCCTGGGCGACGCTGTGCTCGTCAACGAAGCGCGCGGATTGGACTTCCGCCCCCCGGGCGGGGAGAGTCCGCGTGACGTGCAAGGCCGTGTGCTCGAATGGTGCGCAGAGCTTGCGCGCAACGACGGCGACGTCATAGCTGTAACGCACAAGGGAGTGATACGAGCCGTTTACGCCGCCGCCAGCGGCTGGGACATGCGCAGCGCGCCAGCCCAGACCATGCAATGGCAGTGCGCGCATATCTTTCACGTGAACCGTGACGGGCAGGTGAGCGTACATGCTCTGAATGTCAGTCTGTGCCAAATAAAGTCCGCGCCGTAACCCAGGTAACGTTGTCGAATGCCTGAGTCTCGGTAATCAACCGATCGCAGAATTCCCAACAGCTGTCGTCCTGAACGAGATGATGGGTGAGTAACCCGGTGGGCTCCTGGCGGTCCGCGTTCCCCGAGCGGCGAGCCGATAAGTGCCCCAGAACCTGCTGCAGTGCGGCCGCTTCACCTCTAAAGCCGCGATCGGTCTGCCATGCAATCGGGTCCACATGGGTGTTCACATGCGTCAGGCCCTGTGCGTCCACGGCCGAGTCTCGAGGAGCAAACGTTGATACGCCGATAAAGCCGTATTGCCCAAGTTGCTCCAATACGCACCGATCGATGCGATTCCACGGCGGCACCACAACCGGCAGGCACGCCACCGCCAGTGCCGTTAACCGTTGCCGGCCAGCCACCAGTTCATCGCTAACCGTTCGCAACGTGCGGTGGGCACCCAACTCCATCGTCTTTTCCCCGGCAGGTGCATGGTTGGCGTGCGCATAGCCATGCTGCAGCACATCGATTTGCGGAACTTCGCGCAGACGCCGCGCCAGCGCCGCCGTCGCGCCGGCCGGAACCACAGCCAGTGCCGGGGCCACACCCAGCGCCGCCGCCACGCACAAAAGCCGATCCAGCTGCGCGGTAGCGTCCTGCGCATCGTCGTCGCGCCACCAGAAGGTGGCGTCGTGCCCGGCGTCCTGCCAACGCCGGAGTTCCTCACGCAGAGACCGCCAGTCCGCGTTCATGAGCACATCAAGGTCTGCAGCAACGCAACGGTGTTGCGCGCGCCATGTAGATTGAGAGGTGGATCGGCGCTGGCAACAGGCTGCGCTATCAGTTCGTCAACGCGTACGGCGAGCCGCGCCGCACTCAACGGCTGGCAGGTGTAACCTCCAATCAAACCCATCTCCTGCAACCGTTGCGTGCGCAGTGTCTGCTCCATTTCACCGCTTTGCGCGTAGGGTACCAGCAGGCCCCTGCAGCCCGCCTGCAGCACGTCCACCACGGTGTTGTAACCTGCTTGTGAGATCGACAAGGAGCAACTTTGCAACAGTCGCGTGAAGCTTTCGCTGACCGGCGTTATCCGGGCATTGGCTGGAGCATCGGCGCGCAACCGCTCCCCCTGCTCCGCGTCCAGACCTCCACCCAACAGGAACCGCCAGCGTTTGTCCGCCTGACACCCGGCGCGGCATGCATCCAGCGCCGCGCGAAACAGCGGATAACCCACCGCGCCGCCGCCTGCCGATACGACAATCTCGGCCGCACCACCTTCATCACTCGACGAGACGGCCGCTGGCCCGGCAACGTAGCCGGTGTAGTGTACGTCGCAGGCGATCTGCGCGGCATGTTTGAACGTGGCCTGCAATTCCACGACGCGCCGGTCGCCGTGCACTAACACCGCGGCGAAATAATCGGTAAGCAGCGCCAGCGTTTCCAGCTCGCGCCCCGCTTTGGACTTAACCTGCAGAATGTCACGAATCGAGCAGACAGTGGGAATCGAAAGCTCGCGCAGCCGCTTGAGCAACGGCTTCAGTTCGAACCGCATCTGCCGGCGCGCGAACGGAAACGACTCGATCAATGCAACGCGCGGCGCTGAATCCGCCAGCGCGGCGAACAGCTGTGCCAGTCTCTGGCCGCGCAGTTTCCCGTCCAGATCCTGATCGCGACTGTCCAACAGCCTGGTGAAATCGTCGGGGGCGCAATGTAATGGCTCAAGCTGGACGAATCGCACGCTCGCGGGCAGCCGTAGAGCACGCACTGGCATTCCGCCCGAGCACAGGGTCACAGGTACACCGGTGCGCGCGAGTTCGTGGGCGATGCGTGCCATGCGATGCAGGTGCCCTGACCCCAGCAGGTGCTGGACATAGATGAACACCCCGGCCATGACGACTGACGGTTATATGCGGGTGGCTCGGGCGCCGGTGCAATGGCGCACACCGCGCGCCGCGGGCCGCCGGACTGCTCCCGCCGTTGGCGCGTCAGCTACCGTGCGCACCCAGCAGCCCGTATGCGGCGAACTCACCGCCGAGACGCCGGTCGACCAGCGAAGTAATTACTTGTAGGCCATCCAGCAAACCCTCGAGACCGGCGGCCGATGGTGGCGCCTGGTGGTCCAGGCGCCGCAACGCGGCGATCATCGACGCCGTATCGTGGGCACCTGCAGGGTCCAGCATGCTCGTCAGACCCAGTTCCTCGGCGCGGCGGGCACGAATCAACTGCTCGCGGCGCGGCTGCGAGCGCGGGATCAGCAAAGCCGGTTTGTCGAACGACAGTATCTCGCAAAATGTGTTGTAGCCACCCATGGCAACCAGCGCTGCGGCTCCCTGAATCAACAACTCGATGTGCGCATCGAAGGTCAGAACCACGACGTCGTCAAGTCGTTCCGCGCGTGCCATGAACTCGCGCTGTGCCTCGGGCTGCATAAATGGACCGAGCACGAAAAGCGCCGGGTGCGTAAGCCCGCGATCGGTCTCGTAAGCCCGCAAAACCCAGTCGAACATCATCGCGCCATCGCCACCGCCGCCTCCGGTAACCAGCAGATAAGGATCCTCGAACGGGGCGGGCTGCACGCGCGTGGCGTTGTTTGCCACGAACCGCTCTAGATAACCGGTGTGCACCACGCGCTGGCGCGTGCGCGGCCCCAGGTCCAGCCCGGCCAACGGATCGCCCAGTGCCCGCGGACCGTATACCCATATCTCGTCGTACAGGGCCCGCACTGCAGGCAGCGCATGCTTCCGATGCCATTCGCGCTTCAACAGCACCGGATCGTCAAGCACGTCGCGCAGCCCCAGCACGTTGACGGTGCCACGTTCGTGCAGCATATGCAGCGTTGACTCCACCTCACCCTCCAGCCCCAGGGGTTCCTTGTCGACCAGGAACAGATCCGGAGCGAACGCTTCGGCCGTGTGGCGGATGATCGACGCACGCATAGCCAGTGTTTCCTGGATATCGATGTGCAATCCCAGCGACGTATATTCGCCATTGTGCAGTTTGATCACTCCGGGAATACGCACGAAGTCGACCCGCGCGCGGAAGTCAAAACTGCCGATGATGGGCGACCCCGACAGAATCAGCACCGACAGACCCTTGTAGCGCTCGACCAGGGCATGTGCGATCGTGCGGCAACGGCGCAAATGACCCAAGCCGAATGTGTCATGGCTATAGATCAGAATCCGAGCGCTGTGCAGGCGATCAGTTAACACGGTGGGTCCTCCTGTGTCCGACGCTGGCGACGGGACGTCTGATTGTATTGCGCAAAACTCCAGCAAACAGACCCGCTGCAGCGGCGCCAAATTCTTATCTGGTCAGTGAGGTCTCGGGAGTGTAGCGCCAAATCCCCAAATTAGCACACGAAATTTATGCGCCCGGGCACTGTCTACACTGTCGGCAGCGTGTGGCTCTGGAAAAGCCCCACAACTGCCGACTTCACGGGCTCCCGGCGAAGCAGCGCGGCACTCCCCCGCCGGCGTAAATGCGCTAGTCTAGCAGTGGTCCGGCAGCCGTCCACGCATACCCGGCTGCGTGCTCGATCTCGGAGGAACAACTCTCGTGCCATCTAACGGAATACTGCACCGCACCCACAGCTGGCTCGCCGGCCGCAAATACACCGAGCACCTGCCGGCGCGAGTGACCGATGCCATCGAACGTCAGCAGGAAGCCAGCGAGATTCTTATCGGCTGGACTCAGTTCGGTATCCTTGCAACGTTCGCTGCGCTCTACACGCTGGCGCCGAAAACCTTTGCCGAAGACGCGGATTTCGAACCCGTGCCGTGGGCGTTGGCGATCTATTCGGTGTTCACCGTGGTACGTCTGGTGCTGGCGCACGCGCGGCGCATTCCCTA
>JAOTYY010000082.1 GCA_029861595.1 Gammaproteobacteria bacterium | reverse complement strand
ACCGCTAACCAATGAGCGCGACGACACCACACACGCGTTCGCAATGCCGTTGCTGCTGCTCGGCGTTGGCCTAATCGATAACCTGCGGCTGGCTCTGGCAGCGGCTTTCGTTACCCAGTACGTTGGCCTGATAGCGGAGCGCTGGTTCTTTTTTGCCCAGGTTAACCATCCCCGGAACCTCCACTACCAGAACTGAGTCAGGAGATAAAACCCATGAAAATGACCACAGAGGAAGCTTTCGTGAAAGTGCTGCAGATGCACGGCATCGAGCACGCGTTTGGCATTATCGGCTCGGCCATGATGCCGATCTCGGATCTGTTTCCGGCGGCCGGCATCAAATTCTGGGATTGCGCCCACGAATGCAACGCGGGCATGAGCGCGGACGGCTACAGCCGCGCCACCGGCAAGATGTCCATGGCAATCGCGCAAAACGGACCGGGTATCACCAATTTCGTAACGCCCATAAAAACAGCTTACTGGAATCACACGCCGTTGCTGCTGGTGACCCCGCAGGCCGCCAACAAAACGATCGAGCAAGGCGGCTTCCAGGAGATCAAGCAGATGGCCCTGTTCGCGGACATGGTCTGCTACCAGGAAGAGGTTCGCGATCCGACCCGCATCGCCGAGGTGCTCAATCGCGTGATCGAGAAAGCCTGGCGCGGGTCGGCGCCGGCGCAGATCAACGTCCCCCGCGACTACTGGACGCATGTCGTCGATATCGATCTGCCCCAGGCGGTCAGGCTGGAACGCCCACGCGGCGGCGAAGCGGCGATTGCCGAAGCTGCGGAGCTGCTGTCCAGCGCAAATTTCCCGGTCATACTCAATGGCGCGGGAGTGGTACTCGGTGACGGCATCGAAGCCTCCAAGCAACTGGCGGAGCGGCTCGATGCACCGGTGTGCTGCAACTACCAGCACAACGACGCGTTTCCGGGCTCGCATCCGCTTGCCGCTGGACCACTGGGTTACAACGGCTCCAAGGCGGCAATGGAGCTGATCGCCAAAGCGGATGTGGTGTTGGCACTTGGCACACGCCTCAATCCGTTCTCTACCCTGCCCGGCTACGGCATCGATTACTGGCCGAAAGATGCCAAGATCATCCAGGTAGACATCAACGCGGACCGCATTGGCCTGACCAAGAGAGTCGACGTGGCGATCCAGGGCGATGCCCGGCGCGTGGCCGAGCAGATTCTGGAGCAGCTGCCGAATTCCGCGGGCGAAACGAATCGCGAGTCTCGCCGCACGCAAATCGAGGACACCAAGTCGAACTGGCAAAAGGAGCTCGCCGCCATGGATCACGAGGAAGACGATCCTGGCACCACCTGGAACAAACGCTCGCGCGACCGCGAACCGAATCGCATGTCCCCGCGTCAAGCGTGGCGCGCGATCATAGCTGCGCTGCCGAAAGAGGCGATCATCTCATCCGATATCGGTAACAACTGCGCAATCGGCAACGCGTACCCGAGCTTCGAAGAAGGGCGTCATTATCTGGCGCCCGGGTTATTTGGTCCCTGCGGCTATGGCTTCCCGTCGATACTCGGCG
The DNA here is from genome assembly GCA_029861595.1 of Gammaproteobacteria bacterium. Classification (GTDB taxonomy): domain Bacteria; phylum Pseudomonadota; class Gammaproteobacteria; order JAHELT01; family JAHELT01; genus JAHELT01. The sequence goes on along the minus strand of JAOTYY010000082.1, from coordinate 14,580 downwards.
CCAAGATCGGCCGTCCAGATCTGCCGGTGGTCGGCTTCGCCGGCGACGGCGCATTCGGCATCTCGATGAACGAGATGACTGCCTGCGGGCGCAATGAATGGCCGCCGATTACCATGGTGATTTTCCGCAACTATCAGTGGGGCGCGGAAAAACGCAACACGACGTTGTGGTACGAAGACAATTTCGTCGGCACTGAACTCAACGTGGGTGTCGAGTATGCCAAGATCGCCGAAGCCTGCGGCGTCAAGGGTGTAAAAGTAGAATCCATGGAGGAACTCACCGAAGGACTGAAGACCGCTGTCAAAGAGCAAATGAACAACAACGTCACGACGTTCATCGAGGTCGTATTAAACCAGGAACTCGGCGAGCCATTCCGCCGCGACGCGATGAAAGCGCCCGTCGAAGTGGCCGGCATCGACGCAAGCGATATGAAGCCTCAGCAGGCTGGCTGATTTCGGGTTGAGCCACACAAGGTCGGGCGTTTTACGCCCGGCCCAGCCCCAGGCCAGACGTATCTATCCTCGCGACGTGCCTGCAGCTAAAGGCTGAAACGAGCCTCACATCGCGGCGGGATTTTCGGTGTCCGGCGGATTCCTGCGAGGCTGCGCAAATGCAGGGTCGCCCAGCAGCCGGCACGGCGCCGCCAGCAACTCGGTCATCTGCTCTGCGGGTAGCGGTCTGCTGGCCAGAAAGCCCTGAAATACCTGGCAACCGTGTTCGCGAAGGTAAGCGAGCTGCTCCGGTTGCTCGACACCCTCCGCGATCACCTCCAGGTTCAGACTTCTGCTCATCGCGATAATCGTTGCTGTGATCGCAGCATCGTCCGCGTCCGAAGCAATTTCATTCACGAAACTCCGGTCGATTTTCAGGCAGTCGATCGGCAATCGCTTCAACATGCTGAGAGACGAATAACCCGTACCAAAATCGTCCATGGAGATCCGCACACCCAGTGCTTTCAAATCTGCGAGCACATTTGCGGTCTGGGCAGGATCCTTCATGATCATGGTTTCGGTGAGCTCGAGGTCGAGATAGGCGGCATCGAGCCCGGTATCGGCAAGAACCTGTTCCAACGTTTCCGGTAAATCCGTGCCCGCGAGCTGCCGGCTGGAGATGTTGACAGACATGCTGATAGGTGGATAGCCGGCTTGCTGCCATTCCTTGCTCTGCCGACACGCTTCATACAGCACCCATTCGCCTATCGGCACGATCAGGCCCGTGTCTTCCGCCAATGGAATGAACTCACCGGGTGAGATCAAACCTTTTTCCGGATCGCACCAGCGTATCAGCGCTTCCGCGCCGACAATTTCGCCGTTGTGCGTAGCCACCTGGGGCTGATAGTGGAGCAGCAATTGGTCGCGCTCAATGGCTTTGCGCAGCGCGCCTTCCATCGTCAGACGCTGTACCAATGCCGTATTCATGACTTCGGTAAAAAACTGGTAGTGATTCTTGCCCTGTTCCTTGGCGTGGTACATAGCAATATCAGCGTTCTTGATCAGCACCTCAGCAGTGTCGCCATCCTCGGGGAATGTGGTGATACCGATGCTGGCTTTGACATACAGCTCATTGTGACCCACTACGACGGGACGTTCGAGTGTCTTCAGAATCCGCTCAGCGGCAGTCGCCGCGTCCAATGAGTGCCTGAGGTCGGACAGCAAGATGATGAACTCATCGCCGCCGAGGCGCGCCACGGTATTGCTCGCCAGCTCGTCTGTTTTGTGGGCGATCAGATCGTCAGCCCGCACCACGCTTGCCAGCCGTTCCGCCACGTCGCACAACAACAGGTCGCCTGCCTGATGCCCCAGCGAATCGTTGACACGCTTGAAATCGTCGAGATCCATGAACAACAGCGCGATGCGTTTGTCGTTGCGCCGCGCGTGTGCGACCGTGTGTTCCACAAGTTCAGTGAACAAACGGCGATTGGGCAAATCGGTCAGGCTGTCATGATAGGCAAGGTGCGCGATCTGCTGGTGGGACTGCTGCAGGCCTCTGCCCATGTCTTCGAAAGATTGCGCCAGTTCGCCAATCTCATCGTTGCTGCGGATGTCGATATCGCCCATGCGCTCGCCACGACTTAAGGCTAACGCGGCCCGACCAAGCTTGGCCAGCGGATTGAGGATAAGAGAGTGCAACACCGCGTAAAGCAGGGCCGCGGTAAGCATGATTGAGGCAAGAATGAGCCCCAAAGCGATCCACGCCAGCGACTGAGTGGACTCGATGATTTCGTGCTCGGGCAGCGCAGCGAATAAATACAGGTTCTCATGCAACTTCCGGCCGTCTACGAAAAAGGCTTCGCCCAGATGTTTAGTGCGTAGCCTGGAGCCGGATTCAATCATCCGTCGCAGCGATGCGGCCATATCGGGCGGAAGATGGTGCCCATGGTCCAGTTTGTCCGGGGCGAAAAAAATCTCACCAGCAGCGTCGGTGAAGAAAATATGGCCACCGTGGCCCAGTTGCGCTTGTCGCGCCTGTTGTGCCAGAAAATCCAGGCTCGCGCTGATGACCAGGTAACCACGCAGCTTTGGCTCGGCGAGGATCGGATCGACGCTGGGATCAACTGTTGCGATCGATTTCGAGACAAGCAACGCCGGCGCACCATTATCCGGATGACGCATGATCTCGGTGACCAGAGCATTGCCGCCCTTGCTGAGCTTGGCAAAAAAGTCAGTCCCGCCCTCCTCGTCGGTGACGTTGGGCAATACAGTCAAGGTTGAGCGGGTGTCCTCATAGCCGTCCGGCAGCAGTACGCGAATCTCATAGTAGTGTGGATTGGCCTCCTGATAGCTTCGAAACAACTTCAGCAACGCGGGCTGATGTAACTGAAAACGTTGTCCTTCGTCTTGTATGAGCAGGTAACGTTGCAGCGCATTGGAAGATGAAAACAGCGACGCATTGGCACGTGCAGCCTCGATATGCGCCGCGACCCGTTGCTCGATCTGATTGAGCAGAGTCTGTATCTGGCGCCACGACTCCTGTTCCAGACTGTCGCGCTGCTCGGTGTAGGCGACCCAGCCGAGCGCTGCCAGTGGTACTGCGATCAGTGGCACCACCAGCAGCAGCAGCTTAGCATGTAGTTTCACGCAACAACGTTCAGTTGACGAGTTGCGCGAACACGGAGTTGATGGCTTTCTGCGTGCGCGGCATGAGTTCCCGATATACCTCGGAACGCGCAATAACCTCGTCTGCGGGATGGATCACAGGATCCTCCGCATAGTCGTCGGAGACCAGCTCGCGAGCGGCGTTGTTCGGTGTCGCGTAGTAGACGAACTCGGCATTGCGAGCGGCAATTTGCGGGCGGTTCAGGAAATCAATGAACTTGGCGGCAAGGTCCTTGCGTGGCGAGGCTTGCAGTACCGTGAAGTAATCCACCCACAGGTTGCCGCCCTCATCGGGTACTACATAGACGATCTCATCGTGATGCTCCTGCACCATCAGTGCGTCACCGCTGTAGGCGAGACTGGCCCACACGTCGCCTGTGACCAGAGCGGATTCTTCGTTGAGCGAGATGTACTCGTACGAACGCACGAAGGGTCTTTGCGCCTCGAGCAATCGACCGGCCTCACGGACCGCGTTACGGTCGTTGGTGTTGGCCGAGTGGCCGAGTGATTTCAGCGCCATGCCCAGAATATCGCGGCTGCTCTTCAGCATGGCAATTCTGCCGCGCAGCTTCTCTGCCGGCTGGAAAAAATCCTCCCAGCTGTTGAAACCCTCGGGCACCAGGTCCTGGCGGTACGCAATCCCGAGCGTACCCCAGAAATAAGGCACCCCGTAGCGCTCGGCGGCGGGGAAAGCCGTCCGCCAACGCGGCTCGAGGTGGGCGAGATTGGGCATGCTGTGCTGTGCCATGGGCGCCAGCCAGTTACGCTTGGCATAGCTCTTCAGCATCAGCCCGTTGACGATGGCCAGATCGTACCCACGACCGTCGCTGTTGGTAAGTATCTCGTCGCGCCCATCGTCGCTTTCGTAGTAGGCAAACCTGATTTTGATGCCGGTTTCGTGTTCGAACTCCGCAACCACGTCGGGATCAAGGTAGTCCGCCCAAGTCAGGAAAACCAGCTCTTCACCCAATTCGGCGGTCGCCGGGACAAGACTTGCTGTAATGAATACGGCGGCAGCCGCCGCCAGCGATGCAAACCAACGCTGCAGGCGATTGCGCTCTCGAGGATGGGACATGGATCTGCACTCCTTAATGAAGGGCATCGCGTATACTCGTATTGAGGGCGCGATACAAATAGAAATAATCACCGATTGAGCGGCCGCGCGATGGGATCCTTTAACGCGGCGCTGACTGCGGATCTTCAACGACATCCGCAGTGACCCGAGTACACGTCCGACAGGAATTTCGCGCAGGAGTGCGCCTCGCGTTTATTGGCAGTTCGCCTTATGCAGCCCGGCACAGTTCGGCTGTTGGAGTAGCTGAATACGGTCGCCTTACCGTACCGGCTCGCACCCGGCCCCCGGTACCTGATATCGGCGGCGGGCCCTGGCGAGCCCGCCGCAATTTTACCCCCGGTTATTCCAGCGTAATCCTGTCGCGGTTGATTTCGACGGTGCGCGCACCTATGCCCTGCACCTCGGTCAGCGACTCGATCGTCACGAACGGCCCATTGGCCTCCCGGTAGTGCACGATCGCAGCTGCTTTGTTCGGGCCGATTCCCTGCAGCGACCGCGCCAGCGTATCCGCATCCGCGGCATTGATGTTTATCATCTCGGCTGCCCAGGTGAATGCCGTTATCAACGACAGGGCGACAGCCGCGACTATGGACTTGAACTGCATGATTACCTCCTTGTGCAATACAGTTTCGATATGAGGAAAACGATCAGGGGTCCCCGGCAATGCGACGTCCAGTCGCTTGCGCTCGGCACGATCGTTCGCCATGCGGGCACCATACCCGCAACCGAGAATAGCAAACGCTAAGCCGTTCGAATGTCGGCAATTTCCGCATTTATTGTCAGCAACGCCTGACAGGGATCGTCGGCCTGCGTGACCGGCCGGCCGACGACTAGGTAGGAAGCACCGGCCTGCGCCGCCTCACGCGGGGTTACGATGCGGCGCTGATCACCGGCCTGCATGCCGGCCGGTCGAATACCGGGCGTTACGTAAACGAAAGCGTCGGGTAGATTGCCGCGCAACACTTCCACTTCCTGTGCCGAACAGACGACGCCGTCCATGCCATGCTCGGCACTCAGAGCGGCCAGCTGGGCGACCAGCGCGGCCGGCGGTGCCTGCAACCCAACGGCTTTCAGTTGTTCAGTGTCCATGCTTGTGAGCACGGTGACACCGATTAACAGCAACTCGCGGCCGGCGCTTTGACGCGCTTCCGAGGCGGCCTGCAACATACGCGGACCGCCGAGAGCGTGCACGTTTAGCATCCACACGCCAAGGTCGGCCGCGGCGCGCACGGCCGCGGCGACGGTATTCGGGATGTCGTGAAATTTGAGGTCGAGAAACACGTCGAAGCCACGTTCCGCGAGCGCCTGCACGATTGCCGGACCAGCACGGGTAAACAGCTCTTTCCCGACTTTAACCCGGCACAGGGAGGGTGTCACCTGATCGGCGAACGCCAGCGCCTGCTCGGCTTGCGGGTAGTCCAGCGCTACCACCACGCGGGGTTCCGCCGACGCCTTGCTCACTCACCCTCCACACCGATGATCGGTTTGACACTGTTCCAGGTGCGACACCCAGGACACTGCCAGTGCAACATCTGCCCTCTGAAGCCGCACTGTTTGCAGTGATAGTTGGGTTTGGAGTCCACCACCCGGTTGAGCAGATCGAGCACGACCTGTGCATCGTCGCGCGGATTGTCCGCATGGCGTTCATATTCGGTACGCACCCATTCGCGCAGACCGCGCAGCGAGGGACGTTTGAGCAGCTGATCACGGAAAAATCGGCGCGCTTCGTCATCGCTGTCCAGCTTGCGCAACAAATCGGTCACCGCCAGCACCACCGTGAAACCGTTGTGCCGTTCACGCAATTCATCCACGTAACTCAATAACGCCGCACGGTTGCCTTCCAGCAGCATGCTGTTGAGAAGTTGCTCGATGACTTCCGGCAGCAACTCCGGGTCGTGTTGTTCGATACGCCGATAGCAACGCGCCGCCACGCGATGCTTGCCTTGCGCGGTTGCCAGCTGCGCCGACAGCATGCTTGCACGGCTGCAATCGGGATCAGCATCCAGGGCTTTTTTCGCCAGTTTCTGCGCCTCGGCTTCATCTCCCCTTTGCGATGCGAACTCACCCAGTTCGCAGTAGTAGTGCGAGATCAGTTCCGCGGACGTGTTGCTGCCCTTACGCGGCAACTTCTGCGCGACTGTTACCGCCTTCGTCCACTCTTTTTCCCGCTCGTAGATATCCAGCAGGTGGCGCAGCGCATCATCGGTTTCCAGTCCCGAGTCGAGCAACTCGCGAAACAGCTTTTCGCTGCGATCCAGCAATCCCGCTTTCAGGTAGTCACGCGCCAACTCGAAAATGGCATGTGCGCGCTCCTGGCTCCCCAGGTTCGGTCTCGCCATCAGATTCTGGTGGATTCGAATAGCGCGATCGACTTCGCCACGACGGCGAAACAAGTTGCCCAACGCAAGGTGCGTTTCGACAACTTCCGAATCCACTTCGGCCATCCGCAAGAACACCTCCAATGCTTCGTCCTGCTGCTCGTTGAGGAGAAAATTCAAGCCTTTGAAATACTCGGGTGAATAAGCTACACGCAGTTGCCCCGAGCCGCCGCTGGCACGTCGCCCGATCCACCAGCCGCTGGCCGCGGCTACCGGCAGCAGAAACCACAGCAGCTCGACCATCATTTGACGTCCTTCATCGGCACGCTGCGTAACTTCGCCAGCTCCTCGTTGGATTGCTTCAGGTGGCGTTGCAGTCGCGCGATTTTACGGTTGCGGAAAAATACGCGCGGCAGATAGACCATCACGCTGATCATCACACCGAGCGCGAACGCAACGGCCACCACCATTGGCAAGGGCAATTCCAGGGTTTGAAAATAGAGGTTCAGGCTTACCGGTTCGGCATTCAGGTAAGTAAAAGCAGCCACCAGCGCCACCAGCAACGCGGCTGTGATACCCAACGCCCATTTAAGCATGACGGCTGCGCCGCGCTACACTTGGCCCGCGCGATGCGGATCGGAATCAGACGGGGGATTCAGACGGCGCAGCGTGCTGGTTGACCCTTTCGCGCAGTTCCTTGCCCGGCTTGAAATGCGGGACATATTTACCCCGTAGCACGACAGAGGTGCCGGTTTTAGGGTTCCGCCCGGTTCGCGGCGGGCGGAAGTGCAGGCTGAAGCTACCGAATCCACGAATTTCGATACGATCGCCGTTGGAAAGACACTGGCTCATGCGCTCCAACAATCCCTTGACCGCCAGTTCCACATCTTTACAGGCCAGGTGACTCTGCTTCTTGGCCAACGAATCGATGAGTTCGGATTTGGTCATCGTTATTCTGGAGGTTATTTTGTTCACTTATCCGCTCCGCTCGTGCCGGCGTTTCGGCGCGACCCGGCTTCCCTGCACAGGTACGCGGTTATCTAACGAGAACTCTCTCCGTCGTCGCTGCTGCCGGCTTCCATCTGTTCTTTCATAATATCACCCAGAGTAGGCGCACTTGCAGCAGTGGTCCGCGCGTAGTCACTCAGCGCCTGTTGTTCTTCGTCCGACTCTTTGGCCTTGATCGACAGCTGGATGATGCGGTTCTTGCGATCCATGCCGATGAACTTGGCCTCGATCTCGTCGCCCTCTTTGAGCACCGTACGGGCATCTTCCACACGATCGCGCGACAACTCGGTGGCGCGTAACAAACCTTCCACGCCATCGCCGAGATCCAGGGTTGCGCCTTTGGGGTCTACGGAAGTCACCACGCCACGCACCACCCCACCTTTCGAGGTATCGGCAACGAAGTTCGCGAACGGATCTTTGTCCAGCTGCTTGACGCCCAGCGAGATGCGCTCACGTTCCGGATCAACCGAAAGTACCACGGCCTCCAGTTCCTGGCCGCGCTTGTAACCTTTTACGGCGTTCTCACCGGTTTCGTTCCAGGACAGATCCGACAGGTGGATCAGACCGTCGATGCCGCCGTCCAAGCCGATGAAGATGCCGAAATCGGTGATCGATTTGATCGTGCCGAGCACCTTGTCGTTCTTCTTGTAGTTGACCGAGAACTCTTCCCAGGGATTGGGCTGGCATTGCTTTATGCCCAGCGAGATGCGCCGCCGTTCCTCGTCGATATCGAGAATCATGACTTCCACTTCGTCGCCCAGCTGCACGACCTTGCTGGGATTGACGTTGCGGTTGGTCCAGTCCATCTCCGAGACGTGCACCAGCCCCTCGACGCCTTCCTCGATTTCCACGAAACAACCGTAGTCGGCGATGTTGGTGACTTTGCCGAACAGGCGCGAACCTTCCGGATAGCGCCGCGCGATATCCACCCACGGGTCCTCGCCCAGCTGCTTCAGTCCCAGTGATACCCGGTTGCGCTCGCGGTCGAACTTGAGCACTTTAACCTTCACTTCCTGGCCGACTTCCACCACCTCGGAAGGATGCTTCACCCGCTTCCAGGCCATATCGGTAATGTGCAGCAGTCCGTCGATGCCGCCGAGATCAAGAAACGCACCGTAGTCGGTAAGGTTTTTCACGATGCCGGCGATTTCCTGACCTTCCTGCAGGCTTTCCAGCAACGCTTCACGCTCGGCGCTGTATTCGGATTCGACCACGGCGCGGCGGGAGACGACGACGTTGTTGCGGCGCTGGTCGAGCTTGATGACTTTGAACTCGAGTTCCTTGCCTTCCAGGTAACTGGTGTCACGCACCGGGCGCACGTCCACCAGTGACCCGGGCAGAAAAGCGCGAATGTCGCTGATGTCTACCGTGAAGCCACCCTTGACCTTGCCGGTGATAACACCGGTGACCACCTCGTTGGCAGTCTGCGCCTCCTCCAGCTGTGCCCAGGCCCGCGCGCGCTTGGCTTTTTCGCGCGACAGCCGCGTTTCTCCGAAGCCGTCCTCCACGGTGTCCAGCGCCACCTCTATGGTGTCGCCCACCCCGACTTCCATGGTGCCGGCTTCGTTGACGAATTGTGCGGTGGGAATTACGCCTTCGGACTTGAGGCCTGCGTTGACGACGACATAGTCGTCGTTTATTTCCATTACGGTGCCGATCAGGATGGCACCCGGTTTCATGTTGGTGTTAGCGACACTGTTCTCGAACAGCTCGGCAAAAGATTCGGACATTATAAGTTGAGACCTGAAAAAACGAGTTCTACAATGCGTCACGCGCTCCTGCGGACCCACGACTACCAAATATTCCGGAACTTCCCATTTCCGGCACCTGACCGACGTCAGTCGGTAACTGCCTGCAACCGTTGCGCGGCGAGTTCCAGCACACGATCCTGCACCTGCTCTATGGAGAGTGCCGTCGAATCGATCACAATCGCATCGTCCGCCGCTGTCAGCGGCGCGACCGTGCGCTGGGTGTCACGTTGATCACGCGCCTCGATCTCCTCTAGAAGGGCGCGCAGGTTAACATCGAACCCTTTATCTTTCAACTGCTTATAGCGCCTTTGTGCACGTTCCTGCGCGCTCGCGGTGAGAAAAATTTTTATCACCGCGTCGGGAAATACCACGGTACCCATATCGCGGCCGTCGGCCACCAGCCCCGGAGCCCGTCGAAAGTTGCGCTGCAACGCCAGAAGAGCGCCGCGTACCGCGCTCAGGCCGGCAATCCTCGATGCCGCCATGCCGCACGCTTCATCGCGTATGGCGCGCGTCACGTCCTCGCCGTCCAGTAACACCCGCACCGCATCGCCGGCACCATGAAACTTGATGGCGAGTCTCGCCACCAGCGCGGCCAGTGCGGCTTCGTCATCGTCGCCCACCGAATCGCGCAGCGCCGCATACGCGGTCAGGCGATACAGCGCGCCACTGTCGAGCAGGTGAAAACTCAATCGCTCGGCCACGCGCACCGCGAGCGTACCTTTGCCCGAGCCGCTGGGCCCGTCGATGGCAATCACCGGCGCCGGGTTCACGCAACCTCCTGCACGCGCATGCCCACCGTGGCCGCCTGCTCGACAAAACCGGGATAGGACGTGGCGATGTTGTCGCTGTCGGCGATCGTTACCGGACCCGCCGCCACGGTGGCAGCCACTGCCATCGCCATGCCGATGCGGTGGTCACCGCGCGATTGCACCTGCCCGCCGCACAATGAGCCGCCGTGCACAATCATGCCGTCGGCATGCGGTTCAGCGCTGGCACCGAGCGCTTGCAGGGCATCCGCCATCGCCCCGATGCGATCGCTTTCCTTGACGCGTAATTCCGCGGCGCCCGTCAGCCGCGTAACCCCGGATGCGCAAGCAGCGGCAACCAGCAATGCGGGAAATTCATCGATCGCCAGCGGCACCAGCGCACGTGGTATGTCCACACCGTGCAATTTCGCATTGCGTACCCGCAGATCGGCGACAGGTTCCGCCCCCCAGGTTCGCTTGTTGAACACGTCGATATCGGCACCCATCAGGCGCAGAATCGCGAGCACGCCATCGCGTGTCGGGTTGATTCCCACATCACGCAAGACGACGTCCGCGTGTCCCGCGATGCTCGCAGCCACCAGAAAAAAAGCCGCCGAGGAAATATCCGCCGGCACCTGGATGATCTGGCCGGTCAAGCGCGATCCGCCGCGCAGTGTCTTGCCAGCCTCGGTGTCCGCAACCTGGTACCCGAACGCACGTAACATACGCTCGGTGTGGTCACGCGTCGGTGCGGGCTCACGGATAACCGTTTCGCCCTGCGCATACAGAGCCGCCAGTAACAGTGCGGATTTCACCTGAGCGCTCGCCACGGGCAAGGTGTAGTGCAGCGCCGTCAAACGCTCGACAGGTTCGATATGCACCGGCGGTGTGCCGTCGCTCTGCAAGCGGATCGCCGCCCCCATCTCGCGCAGCGGATCGGCGACGCGGCGCATGGGCCGCGCGTTCAATGACTCATCGCCAGTCAGATCGCTGGCAAACGACTGCCCAGCCAGCAATCCGGTCATGAGGCGCATCGCGGTTCCCGCGTTGCCCAGATCCAGGGGTGTGTCGCTGGCGCGTAATCCCTCGATTCCCACGCCATCGATGAGCAGCACACCGTCTTGCTGCCAGCTTGTCGGTACGCCCATTTTGGCGAATGCCGCCAGTGTGTGCAGAGCGTCGGCGCCGCGCAGGAATCCTTCAACGCGGGTCGGCGAATCGGCCAGTGCACCCAGCATCACGGCGCGATGCGAGATCGATTTGTCGCCTGGCACGCGTAATTCGCCCTGCAAGCGCGCACCCGGTTCCAGCAGTAGCGACGTCATGGTCTAGCCGAGGTCGCCAACGTGAGCGTCGCGCGCCGTTTTGGCACGCTGAAACAGCTCGAGTATTCGCTCGCTGTCGCCGCGTTCGATCAGTTCGGTCAGCGCCTGCAGATCGCCGTGATAGCGGTTCAGCACCTCCAGTAGCGCATCGCGGTTGGCAATGCACACGTCCCGCCACATCACCGGGTCACTGGAAGCAATGCGCGTGAAGTCGCGGAAACCGCCGGCCGCATAGCGGAAAATGTCGTCCTCCTCCTGCATACCTGCCAGGGTCGCCACCAGGCCGAACGCCAGCATATGCGGCAGGTGGCTGGTCGCCGCCAGCAACCGGTCGTGGGTCTGCACATCCGTGGTCTCGACGATCGCGCCGGTCATCCGCCACAGGTTCTCCACCCGCAGCAGCGCTTGCCGGTCGGTGTCTTGCGTAGGGGTCAGTATCACCCGGCGATCGACGAACAGCGTTGCAAAAGCGGCTTCGACACCACTGTGCTCGGTTCCCGCGATCGGATGTCCTGGCACTACGCGACCCGGATTATCGAGCATTCGCGCATCGCGCACGAAACTGCCCTTGCTGCTGCCCGCATCGGTAACGATGGCGTCACCCGGGAGCGTACCGGCCAGCTGTTCGAGAACCTTGCGCATTGCCAGCATTGGCACGGCGAGCAATACCGTGTCCGCATCTGCCGCGGCCTCGGCGGGGTCAGTGCTCCAGTGATCGATCGCCCCCAGTTCCACGGCACGTTCCAGCGGTTGTTCGCGACGCCCGCAGCCGACGATTTCACCGTCGAATCCCGCCGCTTTCAGCGCCAGTCCAAACGACCCGCCTATCAAACCCACGCCGACGATTGTCAGACGTTCGCTCACGCGTTCAGCACGGTGGCGAAAGCGTCGATCACCCGTTCATTGTCTTGCGTGCGGCCGACGGTCACCCGCAGATGGCCGGGCAGCTGATAATTCGCGACCGGCCGCACGATCACACCGAGGCGCAACAACGCTTCGAAGACTGGCGCGGCTTCCCTGCCCACATCGACACAGACGAAGTTCGCGACCGAAGGCATCGTGGTCAGCCCCATTTCAGCAAACGCCGCCTGCAGGCGCTGCAAACCCGCGCGATTTGTGGCCGCGCTGCGCGTGACGAACTCGTCGTCCTCCAGCGCGGCCAATGCGGCACCGATGGCCAGCTTGTTCACGTTGAAGGGATGGCGCACCCGGTTCAACAGATCCGCGATCGCGCCACTGCAGACGGCGTAGCCACAGCGCGCACCCGCGAGCCCGTAGATCTTGGAGAACGTGCGGGTAACGATCAGCTGCGGGTACCGGCCGAGCCACTGCATGCCGTCCGGAAACTCCTCGAGATCCACGTATTCCGTGTACGCCTCGTCGAGGACCACGACCACGTGGTCGGGCAGCGCATTCAAAAAAGTCTGCAACTCGGCTCGTTCCAGCCAGGTACCGGTGGGATTATTCGGATTGGCGATAAATATCACGCGGGTGTGCCGGTCGACGGCTTCCAGCATCCCATTCAAGTCATGCCCGTAAGGCATGCGAGGGTGCGTTGCCGGCAATGCCGGGACCACTTTCGGTTCGGCGCTGCAGGCCATCGTAGACAGCCAGTAGACCGCGAACGCATGCTGCGAAAATACCGCATTGCTGCCCGGGAGCAGGAAGGCCCGTGCCACCAGATCCAGCACGTCGTTGGAACCGTTGCCGAGCGTGATGGCCTCGGTGGCCACCTCGTGCCTGATCGCCAGGCACCGCACCAGGGCGTGCTGATCCGGGTAGTAGTTGATGCCCTGGAGCAGCGACTGCATGGCCTGCATCGCCCTGGGGCTCGGGCCGAGGGGGTTTTCGTTGGATGCAAGCTTCAGCGCGTCGCTGATCCCGTATTCGCGCTGCAACTCCTCGACGGGTTTGCCCGGCAGATAAGGCGTCAGCCTGGCCACGCCCGGTGTCGCAAGGCCGCCGGGGTCGAAGCTCATCGCGCCACCCGCGGGTAGGAACCCAGCACGCGGAACAGTGCAGCCTCGGCCTCCAGCTTGCTCAGCACCTCGCGCAGCGGCGCGTCCTCGCGATGTCCTTCCATATCGATATAAAACACATACTCCCATTTACCCAGGCGCGATGGACGCGACTCGATCTTGGTCATGCCGATGCCGGCTTCTGCGAGGGGCGCGAGCAAGCCATAGAGCGCACCCGGCCGATTGCGCGCGGAGAGTAACAACGACGTCTTGTCCTCACCGCTGGCCGCAATTTCCTGTGCACCGATAACCAGGAAGCGCGTCGTATTGTCAGGTTTGTCTTCAATATTCGCCGCTAGCGTGTTGAGCGCATTCTGCTCGCCTGCCCAGGCGCTGGCGATGGCCGCGGTGCCGATTTCCTGCGCCGCGAGTTGCGCGGCTTCGGCATTGCTGTTCACCGGCTCGGTCGCCACGTCGTGCAAATGACTTTGCAGCCACTCGCGGCACTGCGCCAGGGCCTGGCGGTGCGCGTATACACGCTGAACGTCCGCGAGCACGCTCGCGCGCGACAGCAGCTGATGATGAACTCGCAGTTCCACCTCACCGCAGATACCGAGCGGTGAGGCGATAAACATATCCAGGGTGTGATTCACGACGCCTTCGGTCGAATTCTCGACCGGAACGACACCGAACGCCGCAGCGCCGGCCTCGACCGCCCGAAACACGGCATCGATGGTCGCCATGGGTGTGGCTGCCACCGCGTGACCGAAGTGCTTCAGGGCAGCTTCCTGTGTGAACGTGCCCTGCGGGCCCAGATAGGCAACGGTGAGCGGTTCCTCGAGTGCCAGGCAGGCAGACATCACTTCGCGGAACAGCCTGCGTAACGTCTCGTCCGACAGCGGTCCTGAATTGCGCCGCGCCACTTCGCGCAGGATCTGCGCTTCGCGTTCGGGGCGGTAAAGCACCGGGTCGTCAGCACTTTCGCTTTTGACGTCGGCGACTTCCAGGGCCAGTCCCGCGCGCCGGTTCAACAGCGTGTGCAATTCTTTGTCGAGGGCGTCGATCTCTTCGCGGATCTGTTCCAGCGTGCGCCGAGTGCTCATGACCGTGCGTGTGCGTTTCGGCGCGTTTTCAACTATCAATGCAGCGTAGGTGCTTCGGCAAGCTCATCGTCGCCATCCAGAGCAGCAACCCGCTCCAGCTCCGCGACGGTCTCGCCCTCGTCCAGGCGTATCAGTTTGACCCCCTGGGTGTTACGGCCGAGACTGGATATCTCCTTTACCGTGGTGCGCACCAGTGTG
>JAOTYY010000290.1 GCA_029861595.1 Gammaproteobacteria bacterium | reverse complement strand
CGGACGCATTGCGAGAGTTCTTCTCCGGCTAGAAGACCCTCACCCCTGACCCCTCTCCCAACAGGAGAGGGGAAAAGAAAAGCCCTGGAGGAGCCGCAGGCGTGTGCGGACGCATTGCGAGAGTTCTTCTCCGGCTAGAAGACCCTCACCCCTGACCCCTCTCCCAACAGGAGAGGGAAAAGAAAAGCCCTTCTCCCCCTGGGGGGAGAAGGGCTGGGATGAGGGGGGTTCAGTTCATCCCCCGCAGCGCCGTCTCCAGATTGGCGACGGTGCGTTCTATGTCGTGCAGTTTATCGAGGCCGAACAGACCCAGCCGGAAGGTACGGAATTCCTCCGGCTCGTCACATTGCAGGGGCACGCCGGCCGCGATCTGCAACCCCTGCGCCGCGAACTTGCTGCCATTCTGAACGTCCGCCTGATCGGTATAGCTGACCACCACCCCGGGGGCCTGGAATCCGTCAGCGGCAACGCTCTTAAAGCCCCGCGAGGTCAGCAGTTTGCGCACCTTGTCGCCCAGTTCCTGCTGTTCCGCACGGACTTTGTCTAAGCCGTATACGGCGGTTTCCTGCATACTGTCGCGGAATTGGCGCAGTGAGTCGGTCGGCATGGTCGCGTGATAAGCGTGCCCGCCGTTCCGATATGCGCGCATGATTTCCAGCCACTTGAGAAGATCGCAGGCGAAGCTGGTGCTGCGGGTCTCCGCGATGCGCTCGCTGGCCTGCGCACTCAGCATGACCAACCCGGCACAGGGCGAGGAACTCCAGCCTTTCTGTGGCGCACTGATCAGCACATCCACACCGCATGCCTGCATGTCGACCCAGATGGTACCGGAAGCTATGCAATCCAGAACCAGCATACCGCCCACAGCATGTACCGCCGCGGCGACCTGGCGGATGTAATCGTCGGGCAGCAACATGCCGGACGAAGTCTCCACATGCGGCGCAAAAACGATTTCCGGCCGCTCGGCATCGATGGCCGCGATGACCTCCTTTATGGGCGCGGGCGCGAAAGCGGGTTGCGGGCCGTCGTCAAGCGGCCGCGCCTTCAATACCGTTTCGGCAGCCGGGATGGCGCCCATCTCGAAAATCTGCGTCCAGCGGAAGCTGAACCAGCCGTTGCGGATCACCAGGCACTTCTTCGCGGTGGCGAACTGGCGGGCCACAGCCTCCATGGCATAGGTGCCGCCGCCGGGTATCACGGCCACCTCGTGGGCGTTGTAGACCTGGGCAAGCGTGGCGGAAATGTCGCGCATGACACCTTGAAAGGATTGCGACATGTGGTTGAGCGAGCGGTCCGTGAACACCACGGAGTATTCGAGCAGACCGTCGGGGTCGACGTCGGGTAGTAAGCCGGGCACGGTGAATTCCTGTCAGCGAGTCGGAACGGCGTATTGTCCTACGTTCGGGATTTCCCGGCAAAGCGTTATTAGCGGTCGCCGCGGCGCGATTATAACGCGATCTCGTCCAGCCGGTGGTTGTCCTGGAATCTGCGGCCTTTTTTGCTGCACGGCTTGCCCTCGACCATCACCACGTCGGCGGTAAAGTCGTGGTTGCCCACCACCAGCGACGAGCCGACGCCGTAAATGTCCGCCGGCACCTCTTCGGCCTCGAAATGCGCGATCTTGGCGGCATCGAAGCCGCCGGAAACGATGATCCTGACATGCACGTGTCCGGCCGCGTCCAGCGCTTTACGAACGGCCCGTACCAACTGCGGATTCACGCCGGTTGGTGCGAAACGGCCCATCTCGGGGATCACCGATTTATCGACCATGGTCCCCGACGTATCCAGGCGCACACCCCACAAGCGCTCACCCAGTTCCTCGGCGACGGCCAGTGAGGTGTTTACACAATCGTTGTGAAAATCCACCAGCGCGATGAGATTTGCATCCGGGAAACTCTCTGCGAAAACTTCGGCAGCCTGCAGGGTGTCACCTTTACAGGCGGCGATCAGGGAATGCGGAATGGTGCCCGCCCCACGCTGGCCCCACCACTCGCCCTGCGCATCGGTGGATACCGAATCCACCCCGCCGATGCTCGCGGCGTACCCGTCACCGCCCTGCACCGCCCAGTGGTCGAAGCGCGCGGGAAAATAGAATACCGGCTTGCCGCGTGCCGCCTCCACAACCCGGCGTACGTTGGTGGCTATCTTGGTACGCCGCGCGAGCACGCCCAGGTACAGCGTTTCGAGGTGCGCGAACTCGTGCAGCGGACCCTCGATCGTCATTACCGTTTCCCAGGGGCCGATGATGGAGCCGTCGCGCAGGGTTCGAACCCGCAGATCACCGGCCGTCGACACCCATTGCGCATCGAGTTCGGCCTCCAGGTCCAGCTTTTCCTTCTGCGCCGTAAGCCGCTGATCGCGTGCCGAGTAGTAGAGTCCACGAATGGTTTTCTTCAGTGCGATATAGCGATCGAACAGCGCGTACGCATGCTGGGGATCACGGTAGTAGCCGGTGCAAAGCTTCAGAATTGCGAGCGTTTCATCGACGCCGCACAGCACGGCGTCCTTTCTCTGAAACACCTGCACCAGCGCGGATCGCTTCAGGTCCGCGCGCTCCAGCGCTACCTTGGCGCGCCAGAAATACGCATCGCTGCGATAGCCGCGGCGCGCTTCGTGGACCGGGATATCGAAAGTCTCTGTAGGAATCGGGTGCCAGTTCGCCATGTCGACTCCGCAGGCTCGAAGGGGCGGAAGAATAAGGAATCCACCCCGCTTTTACCAGCAATCACAGACGCTGTGCACTCGGCGGACCAGCCTCTATCTGCACCAACACCGCAGGTAATCGTCGGCCCCGCTGCGCAAGTTGACCGGCAGCTCGAAGTCGTTAACATTGGCGTGAGATTCGAACGACAAGACCACCTGACCATTCCCCGGCGTTGCCGCGGTAGGCACGTTACCGGTGCAAAACCACGTGCACCGAGCTCAATCACAAGTATTCATGCGACAGTCTTGGCCAATTCCGTCGTCGGCAACAGGGGGATATAATTCATGATGCCTTTCTGGCAGCGCTTCGCAATCACACTGGCCGCAATCCTGATCGTCAGCTTCGCCACCAGTGTACTGGCCCGCAACCTTCTTGGGATATCTGTGCCCGGCTACCTGGTCGGGGTGATCGGCGGCCTGGCAGCGCTACCGGTGTGGGAATTCGTGAAGCGAGTACGCCCGAAATAATCACCTGACAGGAGCACGTCCGAGCATGTCCGATCTCACTGTCGACTACGCGTCCATCGCTGAACTTTCTGCCAGCCTGCAAAGTCGCGAGCTGTCTGCGGTCGCGCTGACCGAGGCGGTGCTGGCCCGGGCGCACGCGTTGCAGCCTCACCTCAATGCGTTCGTGACGCTGACGGTGAAGCGGGCAACGGCGGAGGCGCGGGCCGCCGATATCGAACTCGATGCCGGTCTGTCCCGCGGACCGCTGCACGGGGTACCCTACGTCGCCAAGGACCTGTTCGATGTAGCGGGCCACCCGACGCAGGCGGGCTGCCCTTTGCTGGCGGACAACACTGCGAACACGGACGCGGCGGTAGTCGCCAGACTCGCACGCGCCGGCATGGTGCTGATCGGCAAGACCCACACCGTGCAGTTCGCATTCGGCGGCGTCGGTATCAACCGGGATTTCGGCACGCCGCACAACCCGTGGAGCGAGACGGCCCACGCGCCCGGCGGCTCCAGCAGCGGTACCGCGGTGGCCGTGTCCGCGGGGCTGGTGCCGATGGGTCTGGGCAGCGACACCGGCGGCTCGGTCAGGATTCCGGCCGCCCTGTGCGGCATCGCCGGACTCAAGACCACGGTTGGACGGGTCAGCCGCGCCGGCGTCTACCCGCTGAGCTGGACGCTGGACTCGGTGGGACCGCTCGCCCGCACCGTGCGGGATTGCGCGCTGACCTACACGGCAATGCACGGACCCGACGGCGGCGACCCGACCACTCTGAACCGCGATCCGCACGAAGTGCTGAGCGATCTCGAACTCGGGGTCGGGGGCTTGAGAATCTGTTTCGCGGAAACCGCATTCTGGGACGATGCCGACCCCGCGGTTGTCGAAGCGGTGCGCGCGGCAGGCCAGGTGTTCGAGAACCTCGGCGCCCGCGTAGGCAGCATCGATCTGACCGAGGCGGGGCAGGTCGCCGGTGGCGAACGGGAACGTCACCGCGCACTGATCGTCGCGGCGGAAGGCTGTGCCGTCAACCGCCGGCTGCTGGACGAGCATTTCGACGCGCTGGACCCGCGCGTCGCCAACCGCATGATCGCCGGGCGCACCCTAAGCGCTCCCGACTATGGCGATACGCTGCGGGCCTGGCAATCTCTGCAACGCGACGCGAAACGTGCACTGCGCGATATCGATGCGGTGCTCGTTCCCACCTGCGCCATCACCGCCAGACCGCTCGCCGAGATCGA
>JAOTYY010000081.1 GCA_029861595.1 Gammaproteobacteria bacterium | reverse complement strand
CGGAACAGCCGTTTACAACTACCGAAAAACGCCGGGTGTAAATCAGGTATATTACGGCGCCCGACCGAGACGGAGATTCGCGGCAATTGCGCATAGCCTATCTAGAAGACGATCCAGCTCAGACCGAGATGGTGTGCGGCTGGATGACGGATGCCGGCTACGACTACCACCAGTTCGGACTGGCGAAAGAGTTTCTGTTCGCACTGCAGCGCGAGACCTACGATCTCGCTGTGCTGGACTGGGAGCTGCCTGACATGACGGGTGATGACTTTCTCCCGGCGTTACGCAACGACCTCGGGAATGATATCCCGGTGATCTGCATCACTGTGCGTGACAGTGAGGAGGACATTGTCAACGCACTGCGGTTGGGCGCCGACGACTACATGTGTAAACCCGTCAAGCGCGGTGAGACATTGGCTCGGATTGAGGCGCTCGTGAGACGAGTAAGGGCGGAGCCCGAGACGCCGGTGATGACGTTCGCGCCCTATGACCTCGATACACGACTGAGGTCGATCAGCCTGAACGGACACTTGATCGACGTGACGCAGAAGGAATTTGAACTGACCCTGTTCTTATTCCGAAACGCCGGTCGATTATTGTCGCGAACGTATATCCTGGAAAGTGTATGGGGCACCCGGGGGGATCTGAATACGCGCACGGTCGACACGCACGTTTCGCGAATACGCAGTAAGCTGAAGCTAGGCCCCGAGCATGGCTGGCGACTGCGCGCGGTATACAAACACGGCTATCGCCTGGAAAAACTAACAAGTGATATGGATTGAACACACTGCTCCAGCCCCGGCCCGCTAGTTGGATGATAAATCAGGACACAGCGCGCGCAAATCATATTGCGCTGAGTTCGTGCAAACATGCACTACAATGTGCCGTGCTGTTGAGTGCTGTCTGGGCGACGGGCAGTGCAGCGCAGGAATGGGTGTATACGGCCCGGCCTGGCGATACACTTTCCGGTCTGGCTGTCGAATACCTCGCGCCCGAGTACAACGCAACAAATCTGCAAGCCCACAACGAGCTGGCGAATCCCGATTACTTGCCAACGGGCACCCGGCTGCGTGTTCCCGTTGCCTGGCTGAAACTGCAGCCGACGCCGGCGACGCTGGTTCTGGTTACCGGCAATGTGCAGCGATCCCGGGACGACGGCCAGGCGACCAAGCCCCTGGAGGTCGGCGTAAAGCTGAACGCCGGCGATACCTTGCGCACCGGCAGCGACGGTGTCGCCACGATTGAGTTTGCCGATGGCTCTCGGTTGCTGCTACAACCGGACAGCTCGGTCACCCTCGATACGTTGAGTGCCATGGGCACCACTGGAATGGTCGACACCAGCATGCGCCTGCATGGCGGACGTGTAGAGAACATCGTCGAGCCGTCGGAGAATCCCAACTCGCGCTATCGAGTCGTAACGCCGCCCGCTGTCGCGGCCGTGCGGGGCACGGAGTTTCGCATCGGCTATGAAACTGCGACCGAGCTGATGACTGGCGAGGTGGCGGACGGCACCATCGGCGTCTCGGCACAGGGCGTGAGCCGTGAGATTCCTGCCGGTTTCGGGGTGGTCACCCAGCTTGGTGAGCCGCCGGGTGAACCCACGGCGTTGCTTCCGCCACCCGATGTCGCGCAACTTCCGGCGCGTGTGTCACAAACACAGATCGCCTTCAGTTGGCCGGCGCTGACCGGTGCTGTCGCTTACCGCAGCGAAGTGTTTGGTGGTGAGCAGTTCCAACGGTTGCTGCGCTCCGTGACGCTGGACACCCCCGATGCAACGTTTGCGCTATTGCCGTTGGATCGGTATCTACTGCAGTTGCGAGCGATAGATGCCGCAGGGCTTGCCGGTGCGAACGCCCGCCACGAATTCGAGGTACAACAACCACCAGCGGCGCCCGTGCTGCTCGCACCGCCGGATCTGAGTGACTGGAGCGAATCTGCGTTGACGCTGCGTTGGTCGATGCCACCCGGCGTACAGCTTTTCCGCTTGCAACTGACCCGCGATCCGACCTTTGCCAATCTGCTTGTCGAGCGGACGTCGCTGCGCGATATAGAACTCACACTACCGGACGATTTGGCTTCCGGACACTATTACTGGCGGGTTGCGAGCGTCGATCCCAACGGCATCCAGGGGCCGTTCGCCCAACCTCATGAATTCACGATACACTCGTTGCCGACGGCGCCCAACGTTCGTGTCTCGGCCCTATCTGCAGGCAAGTTGGATTTTGCCTGGTCGGCCGTCGTGGATGCGCGCGGCTACCGTCTGCTGCTGGCACGTGATGCGCGTTTTAATGACATCGTGCTGGATATCGACACAGACGCAACGGCGCTACGCGTTGCATCGCCTCCGTGGGGACGCTACTTTGTCCGCGTGCAAAGCATTGGGGACAGCGGAAGGGCCGGCGCGTCCAGCCCGGTGCGGGCCTTGCAAGTCCCGCTGTGGTTACCGGCACCGCAGATCCTACTGTTGCTCATCCCGCTACTGATTCTGCTACCGCTGCATCTCAGATTACGCAGGGCATTCTGATGCAGGCATCGCGCCCAGTGCTCATCTGGGAGCGCATCTTGCTCTTGTTTCTGTTCGCGGGCGCCGCGGCTTTGCTCGTCGAGCGTAACTGGCTGTGGCGATGGGACTACCTGATGTACGATGCCATTGTCTCGCTGCAAAGAGCCGCCCCGCCCGACGACATTGTCATTATCGCCATCGACGAAGCGAGTCTATCGGCGCTAGGCAGGTGGCCTTGGCCACGCCGGGTGCACGCAAAATTGTTGCGGCGCCTGCAAGAAGCACAACCGAACGCCGTGGCGCTGGACATCATTTTTGCGGAGCCGGACAGCAGAGACCCCGAAGGCGATCAGGCGTTAGCAGCAGCCGTACGGGACAGTGGGCGCGTGGTGTTGCCTGTATTACTCGAGCAACCTCGCGTGGGCGGTCTACTGTTCGAGCAGTTGCCGATGCCGCTGTTGGTTTCCGCTGCGGCCAACCTCGGGCACGTGCATGTCGAATTGGATGCCGATGGGCTGGCGCGCAGTGTTTTTCTACGGGCGGGGCTTGGCGACCCGCGCTGGCCCGCCCTGCCCCTGGCGTTGCTGCAGATCTCCGCACCGGGCACAGTCGACGAGCTCCCAGGGACTCGCGCACCCGCTGTCGGGGAAACTTCACCGCAACAGTGGATGCGCGACTACCACATGCTGGTACCGTTTGTCGGACCACCGGGTGGCATTCCCCGAATCTCGTACGTGCAGGCACTGCGAGGAGAATATTCGCCGCAGTTGTTCACCGGAAAATACCTGTTGGTGGGCGTAACGGCGACCGGACTTGGCGACAGCCTGCCCACACCGGTTTCGGGCCTGAGCCAACCCATGCCCGGTGTCGAGTTCTCCGCCAATGCTCTGCAGGCACTGCGCACTGGCACAGGAATCGTCGCTCTGTCACGTCCATGGCAGATGCTGATTACCTGTCTGCTGGTCGTAACTCCGCTGCTGCTCTATCCGAAACTGCGTCCCAGCGGCAGCTTCCTGACTGCCGTCGCGCTGATCGCCGGCACAGCAGTACTAACGCTGCTGTCTTTGTTCGGCTTGCGTGTGTGGTTCGCCCCTGCGTCCGCATTGCTGTTGCTGTTGCTGAGTTACCCTGTGTGGAGTTGGCTGCGGCTGGAGTACGCCATGCGTTACCTGGCGACGGAAACGCGGCGCATCAAGCGTGAACAGGCGCGAACGCCCGTATCGCCGGCGCCCGCGTTCGCCGACGCCATGCAGTTCATCGCTCAGGCGCTGCCGCTGCGCGGTTGGATTCTGACCGACTGCGACGGGCGCCGCCATGAACAATTCGGAGAGATCCCCGAGGTTGCCGTTGCGCCGCTGCAGCCGGGAGTGTGGCGCCAGGAAAACGATACGTTGTTTGCCGGCTTCACGGCATTCGACCACGATTGGCAAGTGGCCGCCCGCTGGGGAGGCACTCAGGCTCCCGAGCCAGCTGAGCGACGTTTGCTGGCAGAGGTGGTCGGGACGGTGATGAACGCCGACGAACTCGCGCCGCAGGACTCCATCGAAGTTGTGCAGACACAGATCGCCGAGCTGCAGCAAGCCAACGCGGCATTGAGCGCGTTACGGCGCATGATCGACGACGGGCTTGCCCACATGGCCGACGGGGTACTGGTGATCAGCGTGCTGGGCCAGGTCCTGCTGGCCAATCGTCAGGCGGCGAATTTGCTCGGCCGGACATCACCCGAGCAGCTACAGGGACGGGCCGTGTTAGATTTGTTAGCAGGTCTGGAGTGGGACGGCGAATTGTCGTGGCGTCGGGTGCTGGTGGACAAAGATCCACTCAGTGTTAACGCACGCACCGCGCATGGCAAAGACCTGCTGTTGCAGCTTTCTCCGCTGCGCGGCGACATTCAAAGTCTGGGGGCGCTGATCATCAACATCGCCGATATCAGTGAACTCAAACAAAGTGAGCGCAATCGTGCAGAGGTCCTGTCTTTTCTGTCTCACGATTTACGGGCCCCGTTGGTGTCAGTGCTCGCAACGCTCGAAGTGGCCAGATCACAACAAGGCAGCGAGGCACTCGCCAGGATCGAGTCCTACACTCGCACGACGCTGGCATTGGCCGAACAGTTCGTAGAACTGACCCGTGCGGAAACCCAAGCGGAGTTGTCGAACGACGAATTCGACCTGATCGCCGTCGCGCTCAACGCGGCGGAGCAGGTTTGGGATCAGGCGCACGTAAAAAATATTACTGTCACACAGGTATTGGATGCGGAAGAGGCCTGGATACATGGCGATCCCAGCCTGATCGAACGCGCGCTGGTCAACCTGCTCAGCAACGCCGTAAAGTACAGTCCGCCAGGCGCCACGGTGCGCCTGGAAATTTCACGGCAGACCGGCATGTGGCGTTGCTGTGTGATTGACACCGGTCACGGCATTGCGGCCGATCAGTTGCCACATTTGTTTCAACGTTTCAAACGCGTGCAGCGCGACGAGCATGCGCGTGAATCCGGTATCGGACTCGGCCTGGCGTTTGTCAAAGTCGTGGCGGAACGGCATGGCGGAGGCATCGACATGCGGAGCGAAGTCGGGGTCGGCTCGACCTTTTGTCTGCAGCTACCCGCCGGATAGCGGCGTCACCGGCATTTGTCAAACATTGTTAAATACCAGCACACAGTCTTCCGCACACTGGTGGGCTTGCCTAGTATTGACGCGAACAACAACAGATTTCTGAGGGGATGCGACGAGACGATACCTATGATCGCAGCGATGCCATTAACAGATGAGTTAACGATAAGTGACGGCACGGCAACGATGAGAAGCATGATCAACATTCTCTTCATTGATGATTCGCGCGACGATGCGGAACTGGCCGCACTGAAGCTGCAGCGTGCTGGTGTTACTGCCAACTACCGGCGTGTAGCGACGTTGGCCGACATTGATGGCACGATAGGCGATCCGCAGTGGGATATCGTTCTCTGCGATTGCAGGCTACCCGGCTTCACCGCACTGAACGTATGGACGAAGTGGCGGGAACTCAACGCAAGAGTGCCGTTTGCTGTATTCTCGGACCTGGTGCTGAACCCCGAAATACGTCAGCTGCTGGACGCCGGTGTGCACCTGTTCATCGACAAGAATCGCCTCGATGAACTCGAGCCGGCGTTGCGGCAGTTTATGCGCCATACGGAAGATGATCAAAACCAGCCGCTCAGGCGCAACGGCCAGTAGTCGCCGTTGAAGTAGCACGCTTCAAATTGATGTAACGGCGACTGCTCGTTCAGCAGGGCCGCGAAGTGCGCAACGCATTCACTGCGCTCCACCCGAGCCGTATGGCGCCTATACACAACCTCGCAGCGCCCTCAAAGTGTACCGCGACTGCTTTTCGACAGTTGTAATTTTGTCCGGCGCGAGCCACCGGGTTCGCAGCCAGCAACCAGAACACGGCGTCGGTCCGAGTAGAGAGCCCAAGAGCGGTCAGTCGCGAAGCTGCAACGGTTTTCTCTCGGCCGAACGCATTGGTTCGCTCGGCCGCTCCTCACCATTTCATGTATAGTCCACTGACATTGCGAATCCCGCACAGGAGGCGGTTATGGTGATCGTTTTATTCCTGATCGCAATCACACTGGTGCTTTTCTGGATTCTGCCGCTTGGAGCGGCAATCGCCGCCGCGTTGGTGGCCGCACTGCTCGTGGCGGCGAAACTGCACGACGCCGCCCGTCGCGGCCGTCTGGTGATCACAGCGCGTGAGAAGGACGACGACGCCGGGGACGTGGCGCAGGATATGTATCGCCGCAACGCTGTTTTTCACGCCATGTGGATTGGCTTGACTGTTTCCGGCGCCGGCCACCTTCATGATTCCGGCACCTACGTCCATGGGCAACACGGCGGCGATTTCGGTGGCGGCTTCGACGGTGGATTTGGCGATGGCGGTGGCGGCGACGCCGGTGGCATATGAGTGCCAGGCGCAGGCGATCGTATATCGAGAACACCGCCGGCGCCGATACCTGTCGAGCATGCGCGTCTTGAAGCGAAGACTGCGCATAACTTGAAGAGCCAATCGTTGGCCCCTGTCTCACCCAGCGGTGAGTGTCGCCACGCCTCGCAGCATGGCAACGCACGTGAGCCGCAAAACGAGACTTTGGTATCCTCGGCGTTGACGACCATAAGAACCCACGGTGTGCCATGGCGATTTCCGTTCGAGTTTCAGCAATAACCGTGTTCGGCGCGCTGTTGCTGGGCGTGCAAAGTTCAGCGCTGGCGTGTGAACAACGCGAGCCCACCCGCGAGACCAATCCGGGGCCTCACGACTACTCCGTCGGCAGCATGTACCCCGAACTGTGGCAGGAAGGCGACGGGGGCGAGCCGTTGTTCCTGCGCGCGAGGGTGCTGGACACCTGCGGGAAGCCTGTGGCGGGCGCGCGCGTGCAGATGCTGCACGCCAACTCGCTCGGCGACCACGAACCGGACCGCTGGCGTGCCCATCTCAAATCGGATGAGCGCGGCGCGTTCAAGGTACTTACGGTGTTCCCGGGGTATACCGGCGGCATCGCGCGGCATATCCATTTCATCATCACTCACGACGATCATCCGCAGCTGGTGACGCGGCTGTTCTTCAAGAACGATCCCGGGCTGGACCACGGCATCGAAGACCTCGCCATGGTGCTCGAAGAAGTCCCGCGCGGCGACGAGAAAGTCTGGGTAGCGAGCTACGAATTCGTACTTAGCCCGAAATGAGCAGCGGCGGCGTCCGTTACGGCGGTCATGTTTCACCGCTGCAAAACGAGATTGGCGGCTCGCGCCGCAACCAGGTCACAACAACTCGACATGATACCGAACAAGGGGGTAGGCGATGAAATCCCGAGCAGCGGTGCTCTTCGGAGCAGGCCAGAAACTCGAGATCCGTGAAGTGGACGTGCAGGACCCAGGGGTGGGTGAGGTACGCATCCAGATGGCGGCGGGCGGCGTCTGCCACAGCGACCTGCATGTCATGAAAGGTGATCTGAAAGCACCGCTGCCGGCCATCCTCGGCCATGAGGGTGCGGGTATCGTTGCCGATGTAGGCGCCGGCGTGACCGACGTGAAGTCGGGAGACCACGTGATTCCTCTGTGGCGTCTGTCCTGCGGTGAGTGCGAATACTGCAGTGCCGGCCGCGCCGCGCTGTGCGCCGCCGGGACCGAGATTCGCTGGTCGGGACGCCTGCTGGACGGCACTACCCGGTTCAAGCTCGATGGCCAGGAGATCAAGCACTTCGCCGGCGTTTCCAGCTTTTCGAACTACACGGTGGTGCCCGAAAAAGCCGTGTTGAAGATTCCGGACGACATTCCGCTCGAGCGGGCAGCTCTGCTAGGCTGTGCCGTGATCACCGGCGTCGGCGCGGTGATAAACGCAGCCGAAGTGAGACCGGGACGCACGGTGGCAGTGTTCGGTACCGGCGGCGTTGGTGTGAATGTAGTGCAAGGCGCCGCGCTCGCGGGCGCCGAGAAAATCATCGCCGTGGATCTGATGGAAAGCCGGCTGGAACAGGCAAAAAGCTTTGGCGCCACGCATGCGGTTAACGCCTCGGACGGCGACCCGGTCGAGCAGATTCGCGATATCACCGGCGGCCGGGGCGTGGACTATTCCTTCGAGGTCGTCGGGCTGCCGCTCACCATGCGCCAGGCGTACGACTGCCTGGCCAAACGCGGCGTAGCAATGCTCGTAGGCATCACGCCGACTACCGCCGAGGTGTCGATACCCTCGCTGTCGCTGGTCTACGAGGAACGGGTACTGACGGGATCACTGTACGGCTCGACGGCCCCCAAGATCGAGATCCCAAGGTTGATCGACCTGTACCGGGCGGGCAATCTGAAGCTGGACGAGTTGCTCACCCGGACCTACCCGATCGAAGAAATCAATCAAGCCTACAGCGATCTGGAGTCGGGCGCGACGCTGCGCAGCGTGGTGACTTTCTGAGGGGATCGCCGACCTTTGCATAATTCTCGATCCCCTCTCCCCCTTGGGTGCGAGGGTCAGGGGGACAAACAAACGAAAAGCCCTCACCCCCGACCCCTCTCCCACGGGGAGAGGGGAGTAGGAGGGACGCGGCTGCGTATGTATGCAGAGGTTTCCCCTGGGAGAGGGAGGTCCCTACAGGTACGGCGAGCCCTTCGGAATACAATCTCTGGGCACTGTGACAGTCACTTCCCCCAGCAGCAGAAACGACAGCGTTTTTCCGTGCAGGTCCTGCGACAGCGAGCTGTTGACGCCGCCTTCCAAGGCGTCGTCGATAACGAAGTTACAGGCGTTCAGGTTGGGGAGTTCGTAGCGGGTCACCGCCGTGGCGCCCTTGTGACGGAACAGCTCCAGTACACGCTCCCCGGTCACCTGCGCGAGAATGTACGCCCAGGCCTCCGGCACGTAGGCGATCACCGAAATGTTCGAGCGGTTACCCTTGTCGCCGGCGCGGCCATGGGCGACGGCATGCAGTGGTACGCTGACCGTCTCGCTCACCGGTCGACCTCCTCTACGCGGGTCTGAGCCTCCACCGGCCCGCGCGGCACTACGACCGATGCGGTGTTCACCTGACCCGTGATGCTGCAGCGGTATCCGCCACCGCCGGCCGGACCCGAGCAGAACAGACTGAGCACTTCGTCGTTGACGTACTGGGCAACCTCCTTGTTATGCGTGCGCACGGCAGCCCGCAAGCGAAATTCGCCATCCATAGGCATATTGATACCGCGCTGGCGCTGGGAGATGTTGTTGTCGAAGACGGCACCGGCGCCGACGATCTCGATTCGGAGCGGCTCTGTAACACCGTTACGGCGGCAGCGGTTGCGCACGATGTCGGCGGCCATGCGGGCACGGGCCAGTGCATTCGGACCCGCGTAGATCATCTCCGCTTCGCCCAGCCAGCCGCCGTCGGCAGAAACGCTCACTTTCAATGTTCCGGGTGGTGGTTTGCCACGCGCGCCGACAACGCGGATGCGATCTGTACCGGCGTCTTCCAGTGTCACGCCGCTGATGTCGAGCGTCACATCGGGCGTCAGGTACGCGCCCGGGTCGTGCATCTCATAGAGAATCTGCTCCGTCACCGTGGCCCGTGTAACCAGGCCACCGGTATTGTGTGCCTTGCCGATGACGGTGGTGCCGCCGGCATCGATCTCCGCGATCGGAAATCCCAGGTTGTCCATGCCCGGCACGTCCTTGAAGCCTGGATCACAGAAATAGCCGCCCGTAACCTGCCCCCCGCATTCGAGCAGATGGCCGGCAAGGGTACCCGCGGCGAGGCAGTCCCAGTCCTCGGCGCCCCAATCGAATTCGTGGATCAGGGGGCCGAGCACCAGTGCGGCGTCGGTCGTGCGGCCGACCAGTACCACATCCACGTCCAACGCGAGGGCCTGCGCAACCGGCCGCGCGCCCAGGTAGGCGTTGGCCGCAACAATCTCTTTGCCGGCGATGCTGACGCCCTCGATGGCAGGCAGGGCCGCGATTTCCTCCGCGGGTATGAAGGCCAGGAGATCGTCCCCCAGAACCACCGCGATGCGCAATCCGCTTACTCCCAGCTCAGCGGCCAGCTCATGCACCCGTTTCGCGGCAGCCAGGGGATTGGCGTTGCCGAAATTGGCGACTATGCGCACACCGTGTTCCTGGCAGGCCGCAAGTACCCCGTGCAGATAGGGCTCGAGGTAAGGCGAATAGCCCAGTTCCGGGTTGCGCATCCTGATCCGCTGGGCAATGGCCAGGGTCCGCTCACCCATTACTTCGAAAATCAGGTAGCGCGGACCGTCGCAACGTTGCAGCGTCTCGACGACAGCGATCCCCGCGTCCCGGCGGTCACCGGCAAAACCGGCCCCGCTGCCGATGAAGACTGTCTTCACCGCGGTCGCTTCCAGGTCTCGCAAGCGCCGCGGCGGGCTTTGATTCCAGGAGACAGAGTGTTCATTCGTTGGTTACCAGTCAGGGGTACTTTTTGTCGGCATTGCCCGGGCGCATGAGATTATCCAGGGTATTCGGGTAATTGTGACCCCTCTGTAAACGCACGTGCCAGGCTTTCCTTGACGGGTTCGGTACGATCTGGAAGATGTCTGCGCTTTCGACCTGCTTTTAACAAGCCACGGTGATCCCATGACCGGACCCAAGAAAAACTATGCGGACCTGCGCTCCAGCCGGTGGTACGCCGCGGATGACCTGCGCTCCTTTGGCCATCGCTCGCGGACCATGCAGATGGGCTACGACAAATCCGACTGGGATGGGAAACCGGTCATCGCGATCATCAATACCTGGTCCGACATCAATCCCTGCCACGCGCATTTCAAGCAGCGGGTGGAAGACGTCAAACGCGGCGTCCTGCAGAACGGCGGTTTCCCCATCGAGCTGCCGGCGCTGTCGCTTTCGGAAAGCTTTGTCAAGCCGACCACCATGCTGTATCGCAATCTGCTCGCGATGGAAACCGAGGAATTGTTGCGCTCGCATCCGGTGGACGGCGCGGTGCTGATGGGCGGTTGCGACAAGACCACGCCGGGATTGATCCTGGGTGCCATCAGCGCCGGTCTGCCTGCGGTGTACCTGCCGGCCGGACCGATGTTGCGCGGCAACTACCAGGGCCGGCCGCTGGGCAGCGGGTCGGACGCCTGGAAATACTGGGATGAGCGGCGCGCCGGCAACATCGATGATGCGGAGTTGACCGAAGTGGAAGCGGGCATCGCGCGATCTTACGGTCACTGTATGACCATGGGCACGGCATCGACGATGACCGCGATCACGGAAGCCATGGGACTGACGCTGCCGGGCGCGAGTTCCATCCCCGCGGCGGACGCAAATCACATTCGCATGTCCTCCGCGTGCGGCCGGCGGGCCGTGGACATGGTGTGGGAAGACCTCACGCCGGACAAGATCATCGACCGCGCGGCCGTCGACAATGCGGTCACCGTCGCCATGTCCCTGGGGTGCTCGACCAACGCCGTGATTCATCTCATCGCCATGGCACGCCGTGCCGGAATCGATCTGACCCTGGACGATCTGGACGCCGCGTCGCGTGACGTCCCTGTCATCGCCAATGTGCGCCCCAGCGGTGACACTTATCTGATGGAAGATTTTTATTACGCGGGCGGGCTGCGGGGGCTGATGTCGAGGTTGAGGGAAAAGCTGAATCTCGAAGCCGCCACGGTCAGCGGGCAGACGCTGGGCGAGACACTGCGTGGGGCCGAAGTCTATAACGACGACGTCATCAAACCGCTAGACGCGCCGGTTTATCACGAAGGCTCGCTGGCGGTGCTGCGGGGCAACCTCGCCCCCAACGGCTGCGTTATAAAACCCTGCGCATGCGACCCCAGGTTCCACCACCACGAGGGACCGGCGCTGGTGTTCGACAGCTACCCGGAATTGAAGGCCGCGGTCGACGACGAGAATCTGGAGGTCACTGCCGACCACGTCCTGGTGCTGCGCAACGCGGGACCGCTGGGTGGCCCGGGCATGCCGGAATGGGGCATGCTGCCGATCCCGAAAAAGCTGTTAAAGCAGGGCCTGCGCGACATGTTGCGACTGTCGGACGCGCGCATGAGTGGCACCAGCTATGGGGCCTGCATCCTGCACGTGTCGCCCGAATCGCATATCGGGGGCCCCCTAGCGCTGTTGCGCACCGGCGACACCGTGCGTGTCGATATCCCCAGCCGGTCCATCGACATGCTGGTCGACGATGCGGAGCTGGAGGCGCGGCGCGCGCAATGGACGCCGCCCGAACGCAAATTCGAGCGGGGCTTCGGCTGGATGTTCTCCCAGCACATCAGGCAGGCCGACGAGGGTTGCGATTTCGACTACCTGGAAACCCGCTTCGGCGCCGCCGTCGGCGAACCCGACATCTTTTGAACGGAGACGCTCATGACCACTTCCGAACTCAGCGCCGCAACCCGCGAGAAACTCATGCGCGTAAGCACGGCGACCCTGTGTACCGCGCTGTTCAAGGAGGGGCTGCGCAACCAGTTCATTCAGGACGTGGGGCCCGTCGCGCGCAAGGACAAGAACATGGTCGGCCAGGCCTACACGCTGCGCTACATTCCGGCGCGCGAGGATCTTAACCCGATTTCAGTCTTTCAGGACCCCACCCATCCGCAGCGCGTGGGTGTCGAGGAATGTCCGCCAGGACACGTGATGGTGATCGACAGCCGCAAGGACCCGCGCGCGGCTTCGGCCGGTTCGATTCTGGTCACGCGCATGCAGCAGCGCGGCGTAGCCGGGGTGGTAACGGACGGCGGGTTCCGGGACGCGCCAGAGATCGGCGCCCTGCTGATACCCTGCTACCACAACCGGCCCTCGGCGCCGACCAACCTCACCAGGCACCAGGCCATCGAACTGAATACACCCATCGGTTGCGGCGACGTGGCAGTGTTTCCCGGTGACGTTATCGTCGGCGACGGCGAGGGGGTCGTCGTCATCCCGCTGCACATGGTGGACGCGATCGCCGCCGAGGCAACGGAAATGACCGCGTTCGAGGATTTCGTCACCGAACGGATCCAGCAAGGCAGCACGGTGATCGGACTCTACCCGGCGACCACAGAAGAAGCCCGCGCGGATTATGCAGCCTGGCGTGACAGGCACGGCCGCTGAAGCGGCATCACGATCAAACAGACACCCACGGAGACCCAGCGTGCCAAACCTGACCCCTGAAGACCTGAACGTCCTGACGCGGTGGGACACACCAACGATCTGCAATGCCCTGGAGATCGTGGTGCCGGAACGGCGCGGCTTCGGTTTCACCGTCGAACCGTTGGTGTGTCTCGATCCCGGATTGCCGCCGATCGTCGGCTATGCCCGTACCGCAACGATCCGTGCAACCGCACCGGCACCGGGAACGATCGACCGCATGCCCTATTACGAATACATTGCCAGCGGCGCAGAGCCCAGTATCGTGGTCATCGAGGATCTCGACCCGGCACCGGGCGTAGGGGCTTTCTGGGGTGAAGTGAACACGGCCGTGCACAAAGGGTTGGGCGCCGCAGGCGTGGTCACCAACGGCTCGTTCCGCGATTTACCCGACAGTGCGCCGGGATTTCAGGTGCTCGCGGGCCACGTGGGCCCCAGCCACGCCCACGTTCACGTGGTGGATTTTCAGCTGCCGGTGAGCGTGCATGGCATGGTGGTCAATCACAACGACATCATCCATGCGGACCAGCATGGTGCGGTCGTGGTACCGGCGGCAGCGGTGCGCGAGATCCCGCAGGCCGTCGAGCTGATTTCGCGCCGCGAGACAATCATTCTGGAAGCGGCGCGGCGCCCGGATTTCGACATCGAGAAACTCAAGGCGGCCACTGGTAACGCCAGGGACATCCATTGAGGCGCTCGAGAGTGGGGACCCGCAGCTCGCTTCGGGTTGACCACTGGTGCGTCGCAACGGGGTTCATCTGCTGTCTTTTTTGTCGGCGTTTGCGAACGACTCGCTCCTGTGCGGTTTGGCCGCAGCACCCCCGATAAGCGACCGAACTCTCTACCCGCGGGTTGGCGAGAATGCCGACAATACGGCCAGCGCATTACATCTGGTGAGTCCGCCGGTATCGACCGCAAAGGCGCCATTGACTTTCACGATAGACTGGCTGTCACGAAGGCAGATGACCTAATACTCGCCGACAGTCAGTGTCCGAGCGGCAGTCGGCTCATAGGGCAGACGCTTTGGCTTCTCGGCGGAGTCATTGTGCCCAGTCCTGGCTTCAGTATA
The DNA here is from genome assembly GCA_029861595.1 of Gammaproteobacteria bacterium. Classification (GTDB taxonomy): domain Bacteria; phylum Pseudomonadota; class Gammaproteobacteria; order JAHELT01; family JAHELT01; genus JAHELT01. Next base: position 2,059 of record JAOTYY010000081.1, on the reverse strand, counting down.
TTTCTCGGCGAAAAGACCACCTGCCCATGACCTTTTCCACGAAGAGGTACTTCCAACTTGCAGGGCTGCTGTGTGTGCTCCTTTTGGGGATGTTCGGCCATCGGTTGTGGCGTCTAGCTCTCATTGGATCAGCCTATAAAGCGAAGATGCTTTGCTCCGGCGTTTTTGTCTCCAACCGCCAGTCGAAGTCGCTACTGTCTGAAGACTTGGTCGTCGATGGTCTGTCGATACTCGAGTACTTTGATACGGCAATCGACTATGACGCTCGTGCCGTGACGGCAGGTGTGTTTGGTCTTGCACAGCGCAAAGCAATCTTTCGGGAGGGGCTGGGTTGTACTCTCATCATAGGACATTCGGAAAGTCGATTGCGGGGCTCCTTAGGCCCTATCGAGCATCGAGCATCGTCAAGGTCGTCGCGTCAAGTGTGGCTGGGCGAGGAGGGGCTCTCCACCGACGACATCGTTCGCGAAGTTGATACGAAAAAGCTCCGTGAGGTTGTCAATGAGGCGTTTTCCGAACCTGATCCGGAGCGGCGGCGGCGGACTCGGGCCGTCGTCGTTGTCTATAAAGGACAAATTATCGCTGAACGCTACGCAGCGGGCTTTTCCGCAGATACACCTTTGCTCGGCTGGTCAATGACGAAGAGCGTCATGAATGCCCTCGTTGGTGCTCTGCTCGAACAGGGCAGGTTGTCGCTGGAGGATCAGGACCTTTGGCCTGGCTGGCGCGAGCCGAATGACCCCCGCCGGGATATCAGTCTGGATCAGTTGCTCCGTATGACGAGTGGACTGAGATTCGACGAGGATTATGATGATCCGCTTAAAGACGTCACCTACATGCTACTGGGCACTGGTGACGTTGCCGGCTTCGCCGCTGATAAGCCTCTTGATTCTGAACCTGGAATAAAGTGGTCATACTCGAGCGGGACCACAAGCATTCTCGCTGGGATCCTGCGAGAGGTAGTTGGCGGGACGGAGGCGGACTATCTGGCATTTCCCAGAACGGTTCTCTTCGATCGCATTGGCATGACGAGCGCCGTCATGGAGCCAGACGCCGCCGGCACGTTTATCGCATCGTCTTTCATGTACGCCACCGCTAGGGACTGGGCGCGCTTGGGCCTTCTGTATCTGCGCGACGGCGTTTGGGATGGAGTGCGGATTTTTCCCGATGGATGGGTGGACTACACGGTCACGCCGGCGCCACAAGCGCCAAATTCGGAGTATGGTGCTCATGTCTGGCTCGACATACCGGCTCCGTTCCGGTCCAATACTCGACCGCGCCCCAGTCTGAGGCAGGACGCGTACTTTATGGCCGGCACCGAGGGTCAACTGGTCAGCATCGTTCCCTCCCGGAACCTGGTTGTTGTCCGTCTGGGTCTCAGCCGAAAAGAGGGTGCCTGGGACCACGACACGTTTCTTGCCGACATCCTGGAGGCCTTTTAGGTTACGCCGCCAACTGCCGGGACCGCGGCGTTGCCCTGATCCTGGACGGCGCAGGTGCCTGGCCAGACCACATCGATTATGGGCATAGGTGCGCTTCTTGCGAGGATCTGCGCGACGTGCTGGAAACGTCAGACCTGACGAAATCGGGATAGTCATCCGCCTTCTTTTACAAGACTATCAGCCCGGTTCGCTGGCGTGTACCGGCCGTCGCAGTAGCGTACGCGATCCGATCGGGGAACGGTGGCACACGCCGCTCAATCATGGTATAGGGTGCGCTATTGCGCCACCCTACGATGCACGAATAAACCACCCAGTTACGGTGTAACGGAACTAAATGAACCGCTCAAAGCCGCACTTCCTGGCAGCTGGACTTGCCCTGTTCATCGGTGTCCGATCTCGTAGCGCCGGACGATGCCGACTTGATTGACATAGATCGAGGAAAAGGAAACAGATTTATTTTTTGGGCAGGACTCTGTCCCCTTTTCCTCCTTTTTCCCACCGAGGCGTTATGCCCACGCACCCTTTGATGAGTTGGCCGATCGTGCGAGCGCTGGGGCGGCAACGCTATCTGACGCTTTCGCTGTTGGCGTTCCTTTGCGTTGCCCCTTTCACTGTGG
>JAOTYY010000080.1 GCA_029861595.1 Gammaproteobacteria bacterium | reverse complement strand
CTGGTCGACGCGCGCACCGCCGAGTTGCGTGCCGCGGTGCGCGAACAGGAGTCGTTCAGCTATTCGGTCTCTCACGATCTGCGTTCACCGCTGCGCACCATTGACGGTTTCAGTCATATGCTTCTGGACGAGTACAGCGATGTTCTGGACGAGGAGGGCCGCAGGTGCCTGCAACGGGTACGGGCTGCAAGCCAGCGAATGGGGCATCTCATCGACGCACTGTTGAACCTCTCGCGTATGTCGCGCCGTAAAATGCGCTTCGAGCCAGTCAATCTCAGCGAAATCGCGAATGACATTCTACGCCGCTTGCGCAGCTCCGACCCCGGACGCGACGCGCAGCTCACGGTCGCCGAAAACTTGCGGGTAAACGGCGATTCAGCGCTGTTACGCGTGGTGCTGGAAAACCTGTTGAGCAATGCCTGGAAGTACAGCATCAAACAAACTCAGACCCGCATCGAGGTCGGGCGAATCAACGGGCAGGGATCAGGATTTCTAGTCCGCGACAACGGGATCGGGTTCGACATGCGCTATGCGGACAAGCTGTTCAAACCGTTTCAGCGCCTGCACACGTTTGAGGAATTCGAGGGCACTGGCATCGGTTTAGCGACCGTCGTCCGAATCATCGAACGGCATGGAGGGAAAGTCTGGGCCGAAGGCGAGGAGGGAAAAGGCGCGACGTTCTATTTCACGGTGTGAAATTGCGGGGCTACCAGAGCCGGATGGCCCATTTGCCCGGAACCCGCAAGGCGAGCGGATTGAAATTCAAGCCGAAGTTCAGACTCAGCAGGTTGAACTCCACGCCATGGCTGGCCAGCGATACGCCGAGCAACCCGAACATCGAAAACTGCCAGCCATGGCCGGCCGTGGTGGGCACCCACCATGCGTCGCCAGCCAGATAATCCTTGCCGATTGCGGTAGTCGGTAGGTCGAGGCGCAACTCGGGCACTCGGCGCCCGATATAGGCGGTAAACGTATTACTGTTGGGGCCTGGCCACATGACATAACGGTCGTTGTAAGGGTAGGTCTCGATCAGCGCTTCGATTTTGGGGATGGCGGCGGCAGCAGTCGCGCCGCGCAGATCCGCGAGCACATGCGCCCGCTGCCCGTACCAATGGCGATCGGGCGCGCTGGCGTGACTGAGGACCGTGTTGCCGCCGTGACGCGCATACCAGCCGATGACTTCATGCACGGTATAGTCACTCGCGTCGCGGGGTTTCAACGCCAGCCAGGTGTGTACCGCGAACGCGCCGCGCCAGCTGAACGCGCGTGCCGCATAGACCTGCACGATCGCCTCCGGATGCTCGGCCGGGTCCGGCGCTATACCGCTGCTGTCTCGGGCTGCGCTGCGCCAGTCCTGATCCATGCGTACTTCGCCGTTGAACAGGTTCAACAGCGGGCCTATGCACAATATCAGGATCGACAAGCTAGCCAGCAGCAACCACTTCATTACTTGTTTCTCGAACCGGGGCCCGCTCGCGGGCTTGGTACCGCGAGCGCTGATCTCTACAATGCGCTGACGGTGCCGGGTGCGTGATGTTAGCGTAGCTTCGGCCAATATCGCCAGACCCGGGGCAGGATTCGCCGGGGTCGCTTGACATGACAGATTAAGGGGCGCACCACATGCCGCAGACGCGATTTGAGGGCACGGACACTTACGTAGCGACGGAAGACCTGATGATGGCGGTCAATGCCGCGGTGACCCTGGGCCGGCCGCTGCTGATCAAAGGCGAACCAGGTACCGGGAAAACCATGCTGGCGATCGAAATCGCGCGGGCGCTGCAACGGCCCCTGATTCAGTGGCACATAAAGTCCACCACCAAGGCACAGCAGGGCCTCTACGAGTACGACGCGGTGGCCCGCCTGCGCGACTCGCAGCTGGGCGACAAGCACGTCAACGACATCGGGCACTACATAGTCAAAGGCAAGCTGTGGGAGGCATTCGAATCGCCGACTCAGCCGGTGCTGTTGATCGACGAAATCGACAAAGCCGACATCGAGTTCCCCAACGACTTACTGCAGGAACTCGATCGCATGGAGTTCCACGTTTACGAGACCAAGCAGGTGATCACGGCAGCACAACGACCCATCATCGTAATCACCAGCAATAACGAGAAGGAGCTCCCGGACGCCTTCCTGCGGCGTTGTTTCTTTCACTACATTCGTTTTCCTGACAAAGACACGATGGCGGAAATCGTCAACGTGCACTACCCGGATCTGAAGAAGAATCTACTGCGCGAAGCGCTAGAAGCGTTTTTCGAAATCCGCGACGTACCGGGCCTGAAGAAAAAGCCCTCGACGTCCGAACTGCTGGACTGGATCAAGCTGCTGGTCGCCGAGGACATTCCGGCCGAGGTTCTACGCAACAACGACAAACGTCAGCTGCTGCCCAAGCTGCACGGTGCATTGCTGAAGAACGAGCAGGACGTGCATTTGTTCGAGCGCCTGGTGTTCCTTAACCAACGCGCCAACAACTGACTTCTCGTCGCATATGCACATCGAACTGTTTTTCAAACTTCGTCAGGCACAGATCCCGGTGTCCATCACCGAGCTGCTTACCCTGCTCGACGCGCTGCAGAACCGCGTCGCCGCACTGGATATCGACGACTTCTACTATTTGAGCCGTGCCACGCTGGTGAAGGACGAGCGCTATTACGACCGTTTCGACCAAGTGTTCGGCGCGCATTTCGAAGGCCACGAAGCGCTGTTCGATTCGCTGTTCGGCGAAGTGCCGCTGGAATGGCTGCAGAAACAAGCGGAGTTGCAGCTGAGCGACGAGGAAAAAGCGCGTATCGAGGCGCTAGGCGGTTGGGAGAAGCTCATGGAGGAATTACGCAAACGGCTCGAAGAACAGGAGGGGCAACACCACGGCGGTAAAAAATGGATAGGTACGGGCGGTACATCGCCGTTTGGCGCCTACGGCTACAACCCGGAAGGCGTGCGCATCGGTCAGGACCGCACACGTAACCGGCGCGCAGTTAAAGTCTGGGACAAGCGCGAATTCCGTAATCTCGACGACAGTGTGCAGCTCGGCACCCGCAATATAAAACTGGCGCTGCGCAAGCTGCGCCGGTTTGCGCGTGAGGGCGCCGCCGACGAACTGGATCTGCACGATACGATCTACAGCACCGCGCGAAACGGCGGGCTGCTGGATATCCGCATGGTGCCGGAACGCCACAACGCTGTGAAAGTCCTGCTGTTTCTGGATGTCGGCGGATCGATGGATTATCACGTACGCACATGCGAAGAGTTGTTTTCGGCGGCGCGTTCGGAATTCAAACATCTCGAGTACTTTTATTTCCACAATTTCGTCTACGAGCACGTATGGCAGGACAACCACCGCCGGCACAGCGAACGTATTTCAACGGAACAGGTCATCCGCACCTATAGTGCTGACCACAAGCTGATCTTTGTCGGCGATGCCAGCATGAGTCCGTATGAAATCGCGGTACCGGGGGGCGCTATCGAGCACTGGAACGAGGAACCGGGCGCGGTGTGGCTGCAACGGTTGCTGACCGCCTACCCGCGCGCAATCTGGCTCAACCCGGAGCCCGAGTCGCAGTGGGGTTACATACAATCGATAGCAATGACCACGAAACTCATGGATCAGCGGATGTACCCGTTGACGCTCGCCGGCCTGGACGACGGCATCAAAGCACTCAAGCGTTCCCACTGACCTGTATTTCCCGGACGCGCGAGCATGCTGGAAATATTCGACGTCGTGGATGAGAACGACCGGGTGATCGACCAGCGGCCGCGCAGCGAAGTTCACCGGCTGAACCTGTTACATCGTGCCACACATATCCTGGTATACAACGGGGCCGGGGAGTTGTTTCTGCAGAAACGCAGTTTGTCGAAAGACAGTTCGCCAGGGCTCTGGGACAGTTCGGCTTCCGGCCATCTGGATCAGGGGGAAAGCTACGACGCTTGCGCGCGGCGCGAATTCAGCGAGGAACTCGGCGTCAGCTCTCCTCCGCCGTTGCAACGCCTGTTCAAACTCGCCGCCAGCCCCGAGACCGAATACGAATTTGCCTGGATTTACCGTTGCCAGTACGCGGGGCCGATGCAATTACAGGCCGACGAGATCGATGAAGGCCGCTGGTTCACGGCATCGCAGATCAATACCTGGATGAGTGAACGGCCGCATGAACTGACATCGAGTTTCCAGGTGATCTGGCGGAAGTTGCAGGACCCTCACCCCTGACCCCTCTCCCAGAGGGAGAGGGAAAAAAGAGCCTCACCGCTCACCCTTGATCTTCTACTCCTCTCTCCCTCTGGGAGAGGGGTTGGGGGTGAGGGCCGCGAGCGCTGCCTCGTGCAGCGTCTGATTGGCTGCAGCCAACACGGTCCCATCCGACTCCAGGTTCAACGCCTCGCCGGACCAGTCTGTGATTACACCACCGGCGCTCTCCACCACGGGAACCAGCGCCATGTAGTCGTGCGGATGCATGCTCGCCTCCGCGACCAGGTCGGTGTAGCCGCTGGCCAACAGGCCGTAGGCGTAACAGTCCGCGCCGAAGCAACGGAAGCGGACTTGCGCCGTCAACCGATCGAAGCGTTCGCGTAACGCACCGGAGAACATATCGGGGGACGACGCGTAGACGGTGGCAAGGGACAATTCGGTGACGCTGCTCGTTGTGCAGGCCACACCATTCAAGGTAGCCGCGGTGCCCGCCATCCCCAGCCACCGTTCGGCCAGCACCGGTATGTCGATCACGCCCAGGACCGGCCGCGCTCCGCGCACCAGGGCGATCAACGAGCCGAACAACGGTTTTCCGGTGATGAAGCCCTTGGTGCCATCGATGGGGTCCAATACCCAGGTATACACGCCGTCACCAGGCGTGTCCGGAAATTCCTCGCCGCACACGCCGTGACCAGGAAAGCGGGCGGCAATGCGCTCGCGCGCCATACGCTCGATTTCCCTGTCGGTTACGGTGACCGGGGTACGATCGTGTTTGTGCTCGATGCTGGTGGACCGGCGGAAACTGCGCAGCACAATTTCGCGTGCACTATCGGCAAGCTGCAGCGCGAAGGGAGCGATATCGTCGAGCAGATCGTCCGCCACAGAGGCAAACCCATCATGATGCGAAGTGGCGCTACTATACGCGATAAGTCAGCGACCCGCGCCGCGAAACCGGCTATCTTTGTCGCCGTACCGGCGCTGCCTGGTTAACTGCGCGAGGTCCAGCAACGGAGTCCCGGTGAGGAGTCGTGTGATGTCGAATGTGGTCGACAAAATTCGCAAGCTGCCATTCTGGTCTGGCGACGTGGACCCCGTACCGCTCTCCGGTGGCCTGAGCAACGAAAGCTTCGTGGTCACTGATGGGGGACGCAAGTATGTCGCCCGCTATGGGCTGGACATACCGTTTCATCACGTGATTCGGGAGCGTGAACACGAGATGAGCCGGGCCGCCGCGGAGCTCGGCCTGTCGCCAAACCTGTTGTTCGCCGAGGACGGCGTGATGATTTTCGATTTCATCGACGGCACCACCTACGCCGCCAGGGATCTGCCGCCCAATCTAGAGAAAGTCGTCGAGCTGATAAAGAAGTGTCACGCCGAGCTGCACGAGTACGTGCGCGGTCCGGCTTACCTGTTCTGGGTCTTCCACGTGCTGCGGGACTATGCGCACCGCCTGCGCGAAGGTGACAGCCGCATGCTGCAGGGGTTGCCGCGCCTGATGGAAATCGCCGGCGAACTGGAACGATCTGCCGGTACGCCGCGTATATGCATCTGCCACGCCGATCTGCTGGCCGCTAATTTCATCGACGACAGCGAGCGGCTATGGCTGATCGACTGGGAATACGGTAGTTACGGCAATGCCTGGTTCGATCTGGGTAACCTGTGCGCGATGTCGGAATTCACCCGCGAGGACGAGTCGAAACTGCTGCATCATTATTTCGAGCGCGAGCCAGACCCGAACGACTGGCGGCGCCTGGATGCGATGCGTTGCGCGGCGCACCTGCGCGAGGCGATGTGGAGCATGGTGTCGGAGTTGCACATGGAGCTCGACGTCGACTACGAAGCGTATACGGCCGAGCAGGTTGCCGGATTCGAAGCCTGCCACGAGCGCTACAGAGAACGCTACGGCCTGGCGTCGGTGCCGCGATGAATCACCCGTCCGTTTCCAGCAGGAGCGTGCAATGGATGAGCTGAAACCGTATCTGCAGCGACTTGCGCAATTCCGCGGCGTGGCCGCCGGGGATCTGCAGTTCGAACGTCTCGGGGGCCTCACCAATCAGGTCTACCGTGTCGGCCACGCCGGCGCCAGCTACTTGCTGCGAATTCCCGGCAAGGGCACCGAGGAGTACATCGACCGTGTGGTCGAAGCCCACAATGCGAAGGTGGCCGCCGACGCCGGCATCTCGGCGCAAGTCCTGTTCGCCGACAGCGACGACGGACTCATGCTGTGCCGTTATCTCGACGGCTGCACGACGATGACACCGAAACTGTTTTGCAGCACGCCGGGAGCCCCCGCGCGCGCCGCCCAGGCCTTCAAGCAGTTACATACCTGCGGCCGCCGGTTCGAGTTCCGCTTCGAGCTATTCAGCATGATCGACGAATACCTGGGCGTGCTCGACAAGCTGGGGGCTACCCTGCCCGACGGTTACCACGACGTCGTGGGCGAGGCCGAGGCGGTGCGTCGGGCGCTGGATGCCAAGCCTGCCGAACTGGCACCCTGCCATTGCGACCCGCTCGCCGAAAACTTTCTCGACAACGGCGAACGCATGTGGATCGTCGACTGGGAGTATTCGGGTATGAACGATCCGCTCTGGGATCTCGGCGACCTGTCGGTAGAGGCCGGGTTCACGTCCGCCCACGATGAGGAAATGATGCGGGCCTATTGCGGCGCCGAACCCAGCCCGGCAGTCTATGGGCGCATGGTGATCTACAAAGCGATGTGCGATCTGCTGTGGACCTTGTGGGGCCTGATTCAACACGCCAACGACAACCCCGCCGACGACTTCTGGGCCTACGCCACGAACCGCTTCGAACGCTGCAAAACCCTGATGGCGCACGCGGACTTTGCCGGGCATGCCGCTGCAATCGCCAAAGGTTGACACACAGCCCGGTCCAGGGCGTGCTAATCCAGCCGTAATCGGCTAATCTGCGCGCCGCGCCGGCACGACGCGGCTGCCACGGGGCCCACAACAGGCAACCAAGCACATGATCAAGGCCATAACTTTCGATCTCTGGGATACCGTCATTCACGACGATTCCGACGAACCCAAGCGGCAGGCTCGGGGCTTGCGCAGCAAACGAGACGAGCGCCGCCATATGCTTTGGCAAGCCCTCAACGACATCGAACCGATCGATTACGCCACGGTTGAGCTGGCGTACAATGTCGGCGAAGCGGCGTTCAGACACGTCTGGCACGATCAGTTCGTCACCTGGACGGTGCCCGAGCGCATTTCGGTGGTTCTGCAGGGGCTGGGACGCAGCCTGCCACAGGCCGCGTTCGACGACGTGGTGCTGCGCCACGAGGAGATGGAGACGACCGTTGCGCCCGATCCCATAGACGGTATCAAGAACGCGCTCGACGCAGTCTCGACGAAATACAAGCTGGCGGTGGTGTCCGATGCGATCGTGTCGCCGGGCCGTTGCCTGCGCGACTGGCTGCAGATGCACGGCTTGAAAGACTATTTCTCCGGTTTTGCGTTTTCCGACGAAGTCGGTCATTCCAAACCGCACCGCGACATGTTCGCCAGCGCCGCTCAGCAACTTGGCGTGGATATCGAGGAGATGGTGCACCTGGGGGACCGCGATCACAACGACGTCAAGGGCCCGCACAAACTCGGGATGAAAGCGATCCTGTTTACGGCCACGCGGCCCGACGACAGAGACATAACCACCGCGGACGCGATCTGCGAACACCACCGGGACCTGCCCGCCATCGTCGATGCGCTGGCTGCCAATACCGCCTGAGGAAACGGCTGTGTCGCTGGAACCAAACTTCCTGGTCATCGACGGTTATTACAAATCCGGGCGCGAGGAACTAGCCGCAGGCGGTGCGACGCCGGCCGGCGTACTCTACGAGAGCATGCTCGAGCGGATTCATCCCGGCTGTGAGGTAGACGTGATCTATCCCGCCGATCCCGGCGTGGCGTTACCCACGGGTGCCGCACTGGCGCAGTACGACGGCATCGCGTGGACCGGCTCCAGTTTGACCGTGTACGAAGATGAACCAGGGGTCGCCGCGCAGATCGAGCTGGCGAAAGCGGCGTTCGCGGCGCAAGTTCCCTCTTTCGGCAGCTGCTGGGCAGCACAGATAGCCGTGGTCGCGGCCGGCGGTCTGTGCGCAAAGAATCCCCGCGGCCGCGAGATGGGGTTTGCCCGCAAAATACAGTTGACCGCCGAGGGTCGGGCCCACCCGCTGTACCGCGATAAAACCGGCGTGTTCGACGCCTTCATCAGCCACGAGGACGAAATCACCCATTTGCCGCCCGGCGCCCTGAACCTGGCCGGCAATCAGTTCAGCACCGTGCAGGCAGTTGCGGTCACCTGCCAGGGCGGTACGTTCTGGGCCGTGCAATACCATCCGGAATACGATCTGCACGAAATGGCGCGCCTGACTTATTGTCGCCGCGAACGACTCACCGAGATGGGATTTTTCAGCGATGTCGATGCAGCCCTCGAGCACGTCGACAGACTCGAGACCTTGCATCAGGACCCGCAGCGCGGCGATCTCGCCTGGCAACTCGGTGTCGACGCTGACATCATGAACGAGGATGTACGGCAGATCGAAGTGAAGAACTGGATTAACGAACTGGTCTTGCCAGCCATGCAACGGTGCCGCTGAAATGACCAACCACGACCAGCACCGCACACGGCGCGACTACCTTGGTGATGCGTTGATGCGCGCCGACCTGCATGCCGATCCTTTTCAGCAGTTCAGCGAATGGCTGCAGGAAGTGATCGATTTGGGCAGCAAGGATGCGACAGCCATGGCGCTCGCGACCGCCGACGCCGATGGCGCACCGACGGCGCGCACGGTGTTATTGAAACAGCACACGCCGGCAGGTTTCGTCTGGTTCACCGATTCGCGCAGCCACAAAGGTCGCGACCTCGCCTCGAACCCGCGTGCCGAGTTACTGTTCTACTGGCGTGATCTGGATCGACAGGTGCGGGTACGTGGCAGTGTATCGGCACTGCCATCCGAACGCGCCGATCAATATTTTCACTCACGCCCGGAGGGCAGTCGCTTCAGCACCGCGGCAGCTCAACAATCGGCAGTAGTGGCTAACCGCGAGGAACTCGAATCGCGCATACAGGAGTTAGAAGCCCGGTACCCGGACGGTAATGTGCCGCGACCCGAAGCCTGGATCGGTTACTGTCTTGAGCCACGCTATTTCGAGTTCTGGCAAGGCCGCGTCAACCGTCTGCACGATAGATTCCGCTACGTGCTGAAAGACGGCACCTGGCTCATTGATCGCCTGGCACCATAAACTCTCTCACGGCTCACTGTGTTGACTTGCCCTGAGGGCTGGCCGATGATCTCCGCGCACCGGAACCTGTGCGTGACGGTCATTACAGATGCAGGTCACACTAAAATTCAACAAAAGTCAGGAGGAGACCATGAGAAAACAATCGCATTCCACCGCAGTGGCTTTGGGCGGCGCTTTACTTCTCTGCGCTGCGGCAATGGCTCCGGTCGCCCAGGCGGCGGTCGAGTCGACGGATCCGATCAAGCTGACGATCCACGACTGGACCGGGCAGTACCTCACCACGCATATCATGGGCGAGGTATTGAAGAAAGCCGGCTATAACATCGAATACGTGCAGGCGGACTACATCGCTCAATTTGCGGGCCTCGAAACAGGCGATCTGCACATTGCCATGGAGATGTGGGAAACCACCGGCAAGCAGGCCATGGATCAATCGCTGGCCACCGGCAAGACCGTCGATCTCGGTGAGACCGGTATGGACGCCAAGGAGGAGTGGTGGTACCCGGTGTACATGAAAGAGCGCTGCCCCGGCCTGCCGGACTGGAAAGCGCTGAACGACTGTGCCGAAGCTTTCTCCACGCCCGAAACCGCACCTAAGGGCCGCTACCTCGGCGGACCCGTGACCTGGGCGGGATTCGACGATGAGCGCGCCGAAGCATTGGGGCTGAACTATGAAGTCGTGCACGCGGGCACCGACGCGGCGTTATTCGCCGAACTGGAATCGGCCATCCAGAGAAAAGAGCCTATCCTGCTGTGGATATATGCGCCGCACTGGGCCGTCGCCAAGTATCAGGGTGAATGGATCGAATTCCCCGAATACACCGATGCGTGTTACGAAGATCCGAGCTGGGGCATGAACAAGGACATGGCCTACGACTGCGGCAAGCCGTTTGGCTGGATCAAGAAAGTCGGCTGGAAGGACGGCGAGAAAAAATGGCCGGGCGCTTACAAAGCCGTGCGCAATTTCCATATCGAGAACGACGCCATGAGTCAGCTGATCGTCGAAGTCGATCTCAACGGTCGCAGCGTCGACGATGTCGTGGCCGATTGGATGAAGAACAACGAGTCCACCTGGAAGGCGTGGATTAACTGAGGATCGCAATCGTGACAGGCACCCGCGCTCGGATGCCTGTCGCTCTTCCCTACCTGCTGCCGCAGCCGGATTCAGCAACGTGAGCGTGGTCAGCGCAGCCCTGGAACACCGGACAGCGCGGATCAGCCCGTGGCTGGCGGCGTGGGCCGGTTTGCTCGTCGTCACCATCGCGCTCTATTTCGCCAGGGACCTGATCCCCTGGGCGTTCAAGTATCCGCGCGGCTGGCAACTACCGTTGCACGGGTGGATCAGCGCGTTCATGAAGTGGCTGATCAACAGCTTCGACCTCGGGCTGTTCACCTTCAAGGAGCTGACCCGCGGCATCGCCTGGGTGATCGAAAAGCCCTACTGGCTGGTCAAGAGCCTGCTTTCCACTGGCTTTCTGAAAGGTGTCGGGAGTTACGCGGAACAGGTCTTTCCGCGCCTCTCGTGGCTCGCGGTGATCGCCACGGTGGTGCTTTTCGCCCGCCATGTGAAAGACTGGAAACTCGCGCTGCTGGCGGGAATCTGTTTTGGATATCTGGCGGTTTTCGGGCAATGGGACAGCGCCATGATCACCCTGAGTTCCATTGCCATCGCGGTTCCGTTCGGGGTCGCCGGCGGGTTGTTCCTCGGTATTGCCGCGTTGCGCTCGCGGCGTTTCGAAATCGTGCTGACACCGATACTCGATCTTATGCAGACGGTACCGGTGTTCGCCTACCTGATACCCGTGTTGATCCTCTTCAGCTTCGGACCGGTATCGGCAATGATCGCGACCATCATCTACGCGATGCCGCCGATGGTGCGCGTGACGATGCTGGCGCTGCGCAGTGTACCCGCCGAGGTCGTCGAATCCGGACGCATGTCCGGGTGCACGAAACGCCAGCTGCTGTGGAAAGTCCAGCTGCCCTCGGCCATGCCTACGCTCATGGTGGGCGTCAACCAGGTGATCATGCTGTCGCTGAACATGGTCATCATCGCCTCGATGATCGGCGCCGGCGGCCTCGGCTACGACGTACTGACCGCGCTGAAGCGTCTGCAGATCGGTCAGGGTGTGGAAGCGGGCGTGGCCATAACATTGCTGGCTATCGCGCTCGACCGGCTCAGCCAGGCCTCCGCCCGGCGCGCGCCCGCGACACGCAACGCACAACTGCGCGGCTGGCGGCGCCACCCGTATCTAACGATTTTCTTCACGGTCACCGCGGCAACCTGGATTCTGGGCCTGTGGTTTCCGGCGCTGAGCAACTACCCCGATGCCTGGGAAATAACCACCGGCTCGTTCTGGGGCGACGTAGTTCGCTACATCAACGTCAATTTCTTCGACGTGCTCGACGCCATGAAGAATTTTCTGTTGCTGAACGTGATGATACCGCTCAAGCGTTTCCTGCTCTCGCTGCCCTGGGTGGCGGTGGCGGGGATGGCAGCGATCGCGGGATTGCAGCTGGGCGGCTGGCGTCTCGGTCTGCTGACCGGGAGCCTGGCGACGTTCATCGCTGTCGTCGGCCTGTGGGCGAAAGCCATGGTCACCGTCTATCTTTGCGGCCTGGCTGTAATTATTGCGTGCCTCATCGGCATACCGATCGGTATTGCGGCAGCGCGCAACGATCGCCTGCACCGCATTGTCAGCGTGATCATCGACACCTTGCAGACGTTGCCGAGTTTCGTTTACCTGATGCCGGTGGTAATGCTGTTCAGAGTCGGTGATTTCGCCGCGCTTCTCGCAGTCGTGGCCTACGCAATCACGCCCGCGATCCGCTACACCGATCACGGTGTGCGAAGCGTTTCACCGGACCTCATAGAGGCCGCGACCCAGGCCGGGTGCACACGCGGCCAGATACTGCGCAAGGTGCAACTGCCGCTGGCGTTGCCGCAGATCATGCTGGGAGTGAACCAGACCATCATGATGGCGTTGTCGATGCTGGTCATCACGGCATTGGTCGGAACCCGCGAACTCGGCCAGGAAGTCTACATCGCGCTGACCAAGGCGGACACCGGTAAAGGCCTGGTAGCGGGCGTATGTGTCGCGTTCATCGCGATCATTGCCGATCGATTGATCGGTGCCTGGGCGTGGCGGCGCAAACGCGAACTTGGACTCGAATAGCAAGGACCCACCGTAAGCCATGCCCGCAACGCCCACACTGCCCTCGCAGGCGCGCGTCGTCATCATCGGCGGCGGCATCATTGGATGCTCGACGGCTTATCATCTCGCGCGCGCGGGTATCGGCGACGTATTACTGCTAGAGCGCGCCAAGCTCACCAGCGGCTCGACGTTCCACGCCGCGGGGCTGATCGGACAGTTGCGAAACAACGCCAATGTGACCCAGCTGCTCAAGTATTCTGTTGAACTCTACGCGGATCTAGAGGCGCAAACCGGCCAGGCGACCGGCTGGAAGATGAGCGGCTGCCTGAGGCTCGCGTGCAACGAAGAGCGCATGATCGACTACCGCCGCCAGGCAACCACCGCGCGGTCTTTCGGTCTCGAGATGGACATACTCTCGCCGCGCGAATGCCTGGATCTCTGGCCACTGATGGACGGTTCCGACCTCGCCGGCGGTTGTTTCATGCCGAGCGACGGCCAGGCAAACCCTTCCGATCTGACCCAGGCGCTGGTGAAAGGCACGCGCCAGGCGGGTGCAGTGATTGTAGAGGACTGTCCCGTCAGCGCTGTCCACATCGCGGATGGCCGCGTCACGGGTGTGGCCACACCCGCCGGCGACATCCGCTGTGAAAAAGTCGTCAACTGCGGCGGTCAGTGGGCCCGCGAGATCGGCGTGCTGGCCGGCGTCAACGTCCCGCTGGTGTCCGTTCAACACCAGTACGTCGTCACCGAGCCTATCGAGGGTGTAGCAGCTGATATGCCAACGATTCGCGATCCCGACCGGCGATTGTATTTCAAGGAAGAAGTAGGTGGGTTGGTCGCCGGTGTCTATGAAGACAATCCGATGCCCTGGGCGATCGACGGCATCCCGCCTGGGTTTCACTTCAACCTGCTGGATTCGGACTGGGAACATTTCGAGCCCGCCATGCAGCAGTGCATCGAACGGGTTCCGGCCTTTGCCGAAGCCGGTGTCAAACAACTGATCAACGGGCCGGAGTCGTTCACGCCGGACGGCAATTTCATCCTCGGTGAAGCGCCCGAGGTGCGCGGCTTTTTTGTCGGTGCGGGCTTCAATGCCTTCGGCATCGCCTCAGCGGGCGGAGCGGGCCGCGCGCTCGCGGAATGGATCGAAGCAGGGGAAGCGCCGATGGATCTCTGGCCTGTCGATATCCGCCGCTTCGGCCAGCCCCACCAGAACCTGGACTGGGTGCGTCAACGAACCCTGGAACTGTACGCCAAGCACTACTCGATGCCCTGGCCCTTCGAGGAGCATACATCCTCTCGACCGCATCAGACATCGAGGCTTTACGACCGGCTCACGGAAGGCGGTGCGTGTTTCGGAGAAAAAATGGGCTGGGAGCGCCCCAATTGGTTCGCGACCGATGGGGTCGAGGCGCGGGACGAGTATTCGTTCAACCGGCAGAACTGGTTCGCGCACGTAGGCGCCGAACACCAGGCCGTGCGGGAGCGGGTCGCTGTAATCGACCAGTCTTCGTTTGCCAAGTTCGAGTTGCGTGGCGCGGACGTTGAAACGGCGCTTTCGTGGATTGCGGCCAATAACGTCGCCCGGCCCACCGGCAGACTGGTCTACACGCAGATGCTCAACAAGCGCGGCGGAATCGAGTGCGATCTCACCGCCGCACGTTTTGCCGACGATCTCTACTACATCGTCACCGGCACTGGTTTTCGAAGCCATGATTTCAGCTGGATCCAGCGCAACATCGATGCCAGGCTGGACGCCGAGCTGATCGACGTTACCGAGGAACGGTTCACACTGTCACTCATGGGACCGGAGGCGCGCAACGTATTGCAGCGTGTCACTGATGCCGATCTCCACAACGAAGTCTTCCCGTTTGCACACTGTCGAGAGATCGAAGTCGCAGGTTGCCCGGTCCGGGCGTTGCGCATCACCTACGTCGGCGAACTCGGATGGGAGCTGCACGGCCGCCAGGAAGACGCGCTCACCGTTTACGAAGCATTGATGGCAGCGGGTGCCGACTTCGGCATCGCCAACGCGGGTTACCGAGCGATCGAGTCCCTGCGTCTGGAAAAAGGCTACCGTGCGTGGGGCGCCGATATCGGGCCAGACTACACGCCGTTACAGGCGGGTCTTGGCTGGGCGGTAAAACTACGCTCCAACACACCGTTTATCGGCCGTGAATCGCTGACCCGCCAGGTGGCTGCGAAACCGGACAAGTTACTCACCTGCCTCACGGTCGAAGACCCGGACATCGTACTGCTGGGACGCGAGACGATTTATCGCAGCGGTGAACCGGTGGGCTGGCTCACCAGCGCCGGCTGGGGATACACCGTCGCCAAAAACATCGGCTTCGGGTACGTTCGCAACGAAGAAGGCGTGAGTGACGACTATCTGAAAAACGGCACTTACGAACTCGAAGTGGCCACGCAACGGATCGCTTGCGAACTGCAGTTGGCCACGCTCTACGATCCGCAAAATCTGCGCATCAAAATGTAGCGACGGCGGATGCACTGCAGGAAAATCGGCGAGATGATCCGCGCAACCGAGGAGTGAACACAACGTTACCGCGGTAACTTTTTTCAGTTGTGCAGACTCCAAACGAGAATTTACATCGCAAAATGCTGATCACGCAGCCACCGTGCAATTTGCAGTCCTGCGACGATCAACACAATCCATTTGCTTCCTTGCCCCCACGTTTTCAACTTCCCGGACTCATCCTTGTTAGGGAGGTAAACATGGCCGGTGAAAAGTAAGAAGCAAACTAACCAAAGGAACGGAGGAATAACCAGACCTATCACCGCGGCTATCATGTTCACCGTGGATCGGCGAAACCATGGCACTTCGGAAAAAGTTACGTAGCCAGTGTCACTGTGTTTTCCCACCTGAGATTCGATCCTTCCCTTAACCGCATTGTAGATCAGAGCAGCGTCAGAGATCGTCGAGCCCAGCGCTGTATTAGAACGCTCACTAATACGCTGACGTGGCCTCCCGGTGGAAGAGTTCCAGCCCCGCAAGCACTCCGTAGCCCTTCCGGCCGACGTTGCCGGCTCGACCGAACTCGTCTAACTTCTGGCATAGGTCGGGACCGCTCCTCTGAAACTGCAAGTGGAGGCAGGGATCGCCCCCAGCGGTTGGGTGAATTGTTACTATACTCGCATTATTTTGGAAATCACTACGAACGGATGAAAGCGATGCGGATTTGCGGACTTATACTTCCAGCACTGCTCCTAACCGGTTTTTCACTCCCGGCTTTCAGCGACTACCTGGCTGGCAGGCAGGCGTACAACGCGGGACGGTATGAAGAAGCGTACAAGCTATGGCAGGAGGCTGCACGGCGCGGGGACGCTAAATCCCTGTATGAACTCGGTAAATTGTACGGCGACGGATTGGGTGTACTACGCAACATCGTTCATGCACATGCCTACTTCAACGTGGCGGCTGCAAAAGGGCAGAGAGAAGCGTTCGCGGCGAGGCAAATCGTCGAATCGCGCATGACGCCGGAGCAACTCGCCCAAGCGGAAAAACTTGCGCTTGAACTGCATTCCGACTTGACCAGGAGTGCTGCAGCAAGCAGCGCTGCTAAAAGCGTAAGTACTACTGGGGCAAACAGGAAGGCTGAGAGACCTGCTTGGAAGAAGGGCTAC
>JAOTYY010000079.1 GCA_029861595.1 Gammaproteobacteria bacterium | reverse complement strand
CTGAGCTGTTGAACGCGGTGACGCTCATCATCATGAGCGTCACCGCGTTCAACAGCTCAGCGTTTCCACGCGTGATGCCGTGGGAGTGCTTCTCCGTCGAGTGGTTCGATGTACTGATTCAGGACGACAAACTGATGCTCGGGTTGCGCAACAGCCTGATCATCGGCGCCGGTGTGGTGTTGCTCGCGGTACCCCTCGGTCTGGCTGGCGCACTGATGCTGACGCAGGTAAGCGCACGCCTGAGACCTTGGTACTACACCATCGTTATCTCGCCGATTCTGATTCCCGGCGTAGTACTGGGCATTTCCACGCTGGTGTTCTGGGATCGTGTCGGACGCATGTTCGACGCCAGCTACGAAAGCGTGTTCTACGACGGCTTGTTCCTGACCATCGTCGGCCAGGCAACCTTCATTTCCGCCTACAGCATGCTGGTATTCATATCGCGCCTGCAACGCTTCGACCCGGCACAGGAAGAAGCCGCGCTGGACCTCGGCGCGACCAACGTGCAGGCCTTTCGCAAAGTGCTGCTGCCGTTTCTCAAGCCGGCGGTCGGCTCGGCCGCGGTGCTAGCGTTTCTGGCATCGTTCGAAAACTACAACACCACGGTGTTCACCATCGTCTCGGACAGCACCTTAACGACAGTGCTGGCCAGTAAAGTCCGCTACGGTATCAATCCGTCGATCAGCGCATTGGCAGTGATTATCGTGGCACTGACGCTGGTGGGCGCGGTGTTTTTCGAGATCGCCAAACGGCGCGAAGACAAAGCTGCCGCTGCCGCTGCCGAGGTAGCAGCCGGTGGCAGGCAGATGGCCGCGCGTAAATACTTCACCGAGCCCGCGTTGATTCTGTTTGTGCTGATCTTCATCACCGGCCTGGGCACGGTGTATTTTGCCGGGACGCTGGGTGTAGACGAATGCAAGATTGCGGTCAAAGAAGAGAAAAAACGCCGCGCCGCCGCTCGCGTCAAGGAACGCGAGACGCTGCAGATGTTCCGGGGCGCGCAACCCGGTCAGGAAACCGGCACGGGCGATGCGGGGCAACCGCAAACCGGCGAAGCCGCCAAAGGCACCGAAGGTTACCAGGGCATCTTCGCGCCCAGCAATCTCGAAGGTCAGGTCGAATCCGAACAGCAGGACGAACCTGCCAAAGGCACCGAGGGTTACCAAGGCATCTTCGCCCCGAGTAATCTCGAAGGCCAGGTCGAGAGCCAGGACGAGCAGAATCCTCAGTAACTTCTCGACGCGCGGAAGGCATTGACATGGGATTGCTTACTACGTGTATCGGCGCTTATCCGAAGCCCGACTACGTCGCCGTTCCCGACTGGTTCAAGAATCCGCAAGGTCCTGACACTGAAAACCCCACAGCGAACTGGCAGAGCGCGGTCGAAGCACTGGGTGAACAAGCCGAGGAAATTTTTGCACGCGGCACCCATGAGGCGATCGAAGATCAGGTGCAGTGCGGTATCGATATCCCTACCGACGGCGAGATTCGCCGCGAAAACTATATCCACTACCACTGCCGGCACCTGCGCGGTATCGACTTCGAGAATCTGACCGAGAAAGAACTGCGCAACGGAGCGTATACCGCCGCGTTGCCAACCATCGTCGGCCCCATCGAGGCCGGCGCGCATTTTCTGACCCATGACTGGAACGTCGCCCAGTCTTTTACCGAAGCGCCAGTGAAAATCACCATGCCCGGGCCTATGACCATGAGCGATACGCTGACCGATGCCCACTACGGCGACCCCGCGAAACTGGGCGAGGCGTTTGCCGCGGCATTGAACAGCGAGGTGCTGGCGCTGGCAGAAGCCGGCTGCACGAACATCCAGATCGATGAACCGCTGTTTGCGCGCAAACCCGACGCAGCGCTGGCCTACGGTATGGAGAACCTCGAACGTGCCTTTCACGGATGCCCGGGACACGTCACCCGCACGGTGCACATGTGCTGCGGCTACCCGGACAGGCTGGATAATGCCGACTACCCGAAAGCGCCGCCGGATGCCTACTTCAAACTCGCCCAGGCGGTCGACGACTCATCGATCATGGCCATCTCCGTGGAAGATGCACACCGCCCAAACGACCTGTCGCTGCTGGAAAAATTCCAGGCCACACACATCATTTTCGGCGTTGTCGCGATCGCCAGAAGCCGCATCGAATCGATCGACGAAATTCGCCAGCGGCTGGAAAACGCACTGGATCATATCGATTCGCATCGACTGATTGCCGCACCGGACTGCGGTCTGGGATTGCTCGGCCGCGAGCGGGCCATGGTGAAATTGAAAAACCTGAGCAGCGCCGCGCATTCCGTTGGCGCCTAGCGAGAAAAACGGGGACAGTATACTTATTTCAGCTCGCCCGATTCGATTCTTGATCAGGAATGTAGCTGAAATAAGTATACTGTCCCCGTTTTTCTCGCTACTCCGGTACCGCCAGGAATCGCTCCGCCGCGGTCCTGCCTTCATTGCGGCACCAGCGCTTGAACCCGCCCAACCCGCGGTTCTGCCATTCCAGATGCGCAGCCTGCCAGGCGTCCATGCGCGAACGTTCCAGCCGTTCCCGCGTAACGTTACGTTCTATCGGACCGGCCTCGCGACGAAAACCGGCATGCACTGCAGACGAGACTAGTCCGCAGTAACTGGCGACTTCCAGTTCATAGTACACACGCGTCAACGGATCGCTCGGCGGTTCCAGCGCCATGCCGGGAGCCGGTGCCGACAGCAATAGCAGCGGCAGACATTTCAGCTTAGGAATTCTCACCCCTGCCCCCTGCTGTGCAAGGCTCGCCATTACTGTGCGCGAAGCAGGCACTACGACAAACTACGGAACACTCAGGTTTCGCTGCCGCTGTGGAAGTTGAACACCGCGCCTTCGCGGATGCCCGACGGCCAGCGACCGGTAATGGTTTTCAACTTGGTGTAGAAGTGCACACCCTCGGTGCCATGAATCGAATGCGCACCGAACAGCGAGCGTTTCCATCCGCCGAAGCTGTGGTAGGCCACCGGCACGGGAATCGGCACGTTAACGCCCACCATGCCGATTTGAACGCGGCTCGCAAAGTTACGCGCCGTGTCGCCGTCGCGGGTGAACACCGCGGCACCGTTACCGTACTCGTGATCGTTGACGAGTTGCACGGCCGATTCGTAGTCCCGGGCACGCACCACACTCAACACCGGCCCGAAAATCTCCTCCTTGTAAATGCGCATATCCGGCGTTACGTGGTCGAACAGGCACCCACCGATAAAGAAACCGTTTTCATACCCTTGCAGCACGACGTCACGGCCGTCCACCACCAGCTTGGCGCCTTCCTCCACGCCGGTATCCACATAACCGCGCACCTTGTTGAGATGCTCACGCGTCACCAGCGGGCCCATTTCCGCCTCAGGATCGCTGTACGGACCCAGTTTCAGCGATTCGACACGCGGCGCCAGACGCTCCACCAGTTCGTCGCCGACCTCGTCGCCCACGGTAACCGCCACCGATACGGCCATGCACCGTTCACCCGCGGAGCCGTACGCGGAGCCGACCAGCGCGTCGATGGTCTGCTCGACGTCCGCGTCCGGCATTACCACCAGATGGTTCTTGGCGCCACACAGGGCCTGTACACGCTTGCCGTGCCCGGTACCGGTCGTATATATGTACTCGCCGATCGGCGTGGAGCCGACGAAACTTACCGCCGCGACACCGGGATTGGTCAACAGCTCGTCCACCGCCTCTTTGTCGCCGTTTACTACGTTGAACACACCGTCCGGCAAGCCCGCTTCCTGCAGCAACTCGCCCAGACGCAGCGGCAAAGAAGGATCTTTCTCGGACGGTTTGAGCACAAAGGTATTGCCACATGCCAGCGCGACCGGGAACATCCACATGGGTACCATGGCGGGGAAATTGAAAGGCGTGATTCCCGCGCACACCCCTACCGGCTGGCGCACGGCGTAGCTGTCTACGTTCCTGGCCACACCCTCGGAATAAGTGCCCTTCAGCAGGTGCGGAATGCCGCAGGCGAACTCGACCACTTCCAGGCCACGCGTGATCGAGCCCTTGGCGTCTTCCAGGGTTTTGCCGTGTTCGCTGGAAAGCGTTTCAGCCAGTTCGTCCATGCGCGCGCGAATCAACCCGCGAAACGCGTACATCACCTGCGCCCGTTGCGCTGCCGGCGTCGCTGCCCACTCGGGCAACGCCCGTTGCGCCACATCGATGGCAGCGGCTACCTCGGCGCTCGATGCGAAGGGCACGTGCGACGACACCTCGCCGGTGGCGGGGTTGAAGACTTCACCGTGGCGTGCACCGTCTCCCGCTACCCGCTTTCCGCCAACAAAGTGATATAGCTTCTCGGCCATGGTGTTCTCCCCTGTTCAGCCACCGGTACTCGTGTCGTCGTCCAGCCCTGATTCTACAATTTGGATATCACATCGCGCAGGATGCCACACATTTCATCGATCTGTTCTCTTTCGACGATCAGGGGTGGCGCAACAATGCCCGCGTCGCCCGTCATTTTCACATGCAGGCCGGCCGCGAAGAGTTTCTTCTGCAATATGGTGCCACGCTTGCCCGGCGCACCATCGGGCGCCAGATCGAAACCGGCCAGCAGTCCGTAGCCGCGAATGTCGGTGATGGCCGCAAGATCGCTCAGTGCGAAAACCGATTCCAGAAAATACGGCGACAGCTCCGCAGCGCGATCGAACAACCCCTCTTTGCGGTAGATATCCAAAGTCGCAAGACCTGCGGCGCACGCACCAGGATGCGCCGAGTAGGTGTAGCCGTGGAAGAACTCGATGGCATCGGCCGGTGCCGCAGCAGTGATGATTTCGTAGATTTCATCACGCACCGCGACCGCGCCCATGGGTTGCGCACCGTTGGTTAATGCTTTGGCCATGGTCATCATGTCGGGGATTACGCCAAAACTCTGTGCGGCGAAAGCGCTGCCGGTACGTCCAAAACCGCAGATTACCTCGTCGAACACCAGCAGGATACCGTGGCTATCGCAGATCTCGCGCAACCGCTCCAGATACCCTTTGGGCGGTACCAGCACGCCTGTCGATCCGGCGATGGGTTCGACGAAACAAGCGGCAATGGTTTCTTTACCGTACAAGTCCACCATGCGCTGGAGGTCGTCGGCCAGTTCCGCGCCGTGCTCAGGCTGACCTATGGTGAAACGGTTCTCGGCGAGCCAGGTATGACGCATATGCGCCACACTGGCTACGCCGGGTCCGAACGCCTCGCGATTGCGCACCAGGCCGCTCAACGAAGTGCCGCCGATGTTCACTCCGTGATAGGCCCGCTCGCGCGAGATCAAGCGATTGCGTTGCCCCTCACCGCGCGCACGGTGGTATTGATAGGCAATTTTCATTGCGGTATCGACGGCTTCCGAACCAGAGTTACCGAAAAACACGTGATTGATGCCATCGGGTGTCAGTTCAGCCACCCGGCGCGCAAGTTCGAATGCACCCGGCTGACCCGTCTGGAAGGGCGGCGCGAAGTCCAGCTGTTTGAGCTGCGCGGCCACCGCATCGGCAATTTCGGCACGGCCGTGACCGGCAGCGGAGCAAAACAGTCCGGCCGAACCGTCCAGTATCTTCTGGTCGTGATGGTTCCAGTAATAAACTCCCTCGCCACGTACCAGAAGCCGCGGCGCGTTCTTGAAATCCCGGTTCGCAGTGAACGGCATCCAGAATTGTTCCAACGAATTGGCTGTGTATTTCATCAGGCGGCTCCCTCGAGCAGAGTTACGGGCGAAACGCCCCATTTTGGTCCACGATGATCCCGGTTTCACGCCGGCTTACCTTAGAATAAACTGCCAGGCTGGGGCATCCGTTAGTACCAGTTCGCGACGTCTTTTGATACCAGCTAGTGCCCTGTCCCATGAATAACCTGCCATTCTGAGCGCGCGTCGCGTTCCAGGGCAAGGCGGCGGCGGTGCAGGAAAATCGGAAACAGTTTGCTTATTTCACCGCGTTTTCTCGTACTAAGAAACGCCACAATCCTGAAATAAGTAAACTGTCCCCGATTTTCCCGTCGCAACATCGCCATGGGACGCGACATGCGCTCAGAATGGCAGGTTATTCATGAAACAGGGCACTTATGCGCGATCAACTTCTGCATCTACCGCAACGCAGCAGCCTGAGCCTGCAAGCACAGGTTCGCGAAGCGCTGGTCAACGCGATACTTGCCGGACATGTGCCCCCGGGCAGCCCGCTGCCTTCCGGCCGCAGGCTCGCGAAACAACTGGGTGTGGCCCGTAACACTGTCGTTCTGGCCTACCAACAACTGGTGGACGACGGTTACCTGATCGCCCGAGAACGCAGCGGCTACTACGTCAACGACGACATTCTTCGCGGCGTGGTCGATGCGGCACCACCCCACCGCGAAGCACCCCAGTCACTGCCCGACTGGGGCGGGCGGTTGCGGGTATTCCCGTCGGCACAGCGCAATATCGTCAAGCCTCTGGATTGGCGCAGCTACCGGTATCCCTTCGTCACAGGGCAGTTCGATCCCTCGCGCTTTCCAGTCGCGGATTGGCGTGAATGCGTGCGCCGCTCGCTGTATGTGGGGACCGTGCAGGAGTGGGCTGGCGACAGTGTAGACGAAGACGATCCGTTGCTGATCGACCAGATTCACACCCGCATTCTGCCCCGCCGCGGGGTCTGGGCCGATCCGGACGAAATACTGGTGACGGTAGGCGCGCAGCAGGCATTGTACCTGCTGGCGCGGCTGTTCATCGACGCACGTAGCCGGGTGGGCATCGAAGACCCGGGGTATTCCGACGCGCGCAATACCTTCGCACTGAAAACCGCTTACCTGCGCCCGCTGGCAGTGGACGCCGAAGGCTTGATAATCGATTCGCAGCTGGATGGCCTGGACTACATCTACACCACGCCCAGCCACCAGTACCCGACCACTGTAACCATGCCACTGGCGCGCCGCCGCGCACTGTTGGAACGCGCCGCACATGACGACTTCGTGATCATCGAAGACGACTACGAAAGTGAGACCAACTTCGTCGACGAGCCGACGCCGGCGCTGAAAAGTCTAGACCAGAACGAACGGGTCGTTTACGTCGGCAGTTTATCGAAGACACTGGCACCGGGCCTGCGCATCGGCTATATGGTCGGCCCGCGTGAGCTGATCAAGGAAGCGCGTGCGCTGCGCCGGCTGATGCTGCGCCATCCCCCGGGCAACAATCAGCGCACCCTGGCGCTGTTCGTGAGCAGTGGCTATCACGACTCATTGATCCGCCGCATGAGCCACGCGTACAAGGATCGCTGGCAGGTTTTGGGCGCCATGCTGGCGGAACATCTACCACAGTCCGCACAGATTCCCACTTTTGGCGGCACGTCTTACTGGGTCCAGGGTCCGGCGGAACTGGACGCGCGCGAACTGATGCGCAGCGCGCACGAACAGAGCATTCTGCTGGAACCCGGCGACGTGCATTTCATCAGCGACGATCCACCACTCAACTATTTTCGTCTGGGTTTTTCCTCGATCACCTCGGACAAGATCCGGCCGGGCATCGAAAAGCTCGCGGCGCTGGTACGTACTTTGAGCTGAAGGTGCACTCAAAGCTGGCGGCTGACGGGCGGCGCGATTACTATCGCGGCACCATGAAAGTATCCGGTAAGCGAGTTCTGGTTACCGCTGGAGCCAGCGGGATAGGGGCTACCGTTGCCCAGCGTTTTCTACAGGCCGGCGCCCACGTGCACGTGTGCGACATCGACGAGCGTGCGTTGCAGAATTTCTCAGCTGCGCACACGGAAATCTCCGCGTCGCTGTGTGACGTAGCGGACGAAGCGGCGGTCGATACCTTGTTCGAAGACCTGGACGCACGCTTCGGCGGACTGGACGTTCTCGTGAACAACGCCGGCATTGCCGGCCCGACCGGGCAAATCGACACGCTGCAGTTGAGCGATTGGCGACGTACACTGAGTGTCAACGTCGATTCCATATTCCTGTGTACCCGCCGCGCGCTGCCGATGCTCAAGGCAGCGGACGATGCAAGCATCGTAAACATGTCATCCACCGCCGGGTTCATGGGTTACCCGTTGCGTACACCTTACGCGTCAGCGAAGTGGGCGGTGATCGGTCTCACCAAATCGCTGGCGATGGAACTGGGGAGCTTGGGCATTCGCGTGAATGCGATCTGCCCGGGCCCGGTCGCGGGCGAACGCATGGACAGCGTCATCGCCGCCGAAGCGCAGGCACGCGGCGTGGCAACGGAATCGGTGCGCGAGGGGTATGCACAAACCGTCTCGCTGAGCCGTTTCGTCGACGCGGACGAAATCGCCGACGCGATTCTATTCCTGGCATCTCCGGCAGCGCGCAGTATCTCCGGGCAGGCGCTGGCGGTGGATGGACATACCGAAACGCTGGTGCAGCGTTGAGGCACCCACATTACTTCTAAGCAACCGTTCGCTGCGGGGATTGAGCGGTTCAGTGAGAAACCAATATGCAACTCAGGCAATTCCGCGCCCTGACCTTTGATTGTTACGGCACCCTGATCGATTGGGAAACCGGTATTTACGAAGCGTTGCGCCCATGGCTGGACGCGCAAGGGCTGCACCTCGAACGCGATCAGGTGTTGGAAGCGTTTGCACAGTACGAAACAGCGCAGCAAACCGAAACCCCGGCAATGCTTTACCCGCAATTGCTCGCTGAAGTGCACAGCCGCCTGGCAACACACTGGCAACTCGCTGCCGATACACAGGCTGCGCAACGCTTCGGCGCCTCGGTGCACCATTGGCCGGCATTCGACGACTCCGCGGCGTCGCTTTCCTATCTCAAGCAGCACTATGACCTGATCATTCTCTCCAACGTCGATCGCGCCGGTTTTGCCGCCAGCAACGCCAGACTGGGCGTCGAGTTCGACGCCATCTACACGGCAGAGGATATCGGCAGTTACAAGCCCAACCCGGCAAATTTCACCTTCATGCTGAACACCCTGGCCGAGCGCGGTATTTCCAAACGCGACATCCTGCACACTGCGCAAAGCCTGCATCACGATCACGTGCCGGCCACCGCCGCCGGCCTGGCGACCTGCTGGATCGACCGGCGTCACGCTCAGGGCAGCTTCGGTGCCACCGCTCGTCCGCTGCAGGACGTGGAGACCGAATTCCGCTTTCCCAGCATGGCCGCACTGGTCGACGCGCACCGTGCCGAACAGAATTGACTGTCAACAACTATCAACGGGCAAGGGATCGATGGAAGAAATCAGCTGGAACGACTTCGAGAAAGTCGAAATTCGCGTCGGCACGGTCGTGCAGGTCGACGATTTTCCCGAGGCGCGCAAACCGGCGTATATTCTGCGCGTCGACTTCGGCCCCGAGATCGGCGTGCGCAAATCGAGTGCGCAGCTAACGCAGATCTACGACAAAGACGAACTGCTCGGACGTCAGGTGGTCGGGGTGGTTAATTTCCCGCCGAAACAGATCGGTCCGATGCGCTCCGAATGCCTGGTCACCGGGTTTCACCGCGAAGACGGTAACGTGGTGCTGGCAGTTCCGGAGCGCAAAGTGCCGAATGGTACAAAACTGGCTTAGCTCGCTACAGTACTTGCGGTCGCCAGCCACTTTCCACGCAGCGTCGCATAGGCCGTACAATAGCGCGCGTACGGCACGCAACTTGCGGCGGTTAGGGAAAACTACCAACTGAGGTACGGCGATGGCGGATTACCGCACAGACGAATCCCGAGACTGGGAGATCGAGCGCCAGGAGTGGCTGGACTCGATCGATTCCATCCAGGAGCGCTACGGTGCCGGTGGTGTCAAAGAGATCCTGCGCCTGCTGCAGAACCAAGCGCTGAGCCACGACATCCAGGTCAACGAAGCGACCCTCAACACCCCGTACCGCAATACCATCCCGCCGCTGGAGGAACCGGCCTATCCAGGCAATATCGAACTCGAGGAGCGCATCGAAAAGCTGCTGCGCTGGAACGCCGCCGCCATGATAGTGCGCGCGGCGGACACCGGCGACGGCCTGGGTGGGCATATCGCCACCTATACCTCGGCGGCAACGATGATGGAAGTGGGTCTGAATCACGTATTCCGTGCCCGTTCTCAGGATTACGGCGGCGATCTGGTCATCTTCCAGCCACATGCCTCACCCGGCACTTACGCGCGCGCGTTCCTGGAAGGCCGGATGAGCGCCGAGCACCTGGACAACTTCCGCCGGCAGCTAGCGCCCGAGGGCGGACTCAGCTCCTACCCGCACCCCCGCTCCATGCCCGATTTCTGGCAAGTGCCCTGCGCCTCGATGGGGCTGTCCACGCCGACCGCGATCTACCAGGCGCGCTTCTGCAAATACCTGGAAAACCGCGCGCTGAAACCGCGCAACGGCGGTAAAGTGTGGTGTTTCATCGGCGACGGCGAAGCCGACGAGCCGGAAGTGCTCGGCACGATCAACATCGCCTCGCGCGAGCGGCTGGACAACCTGGTGCTGGTGGTCAACTGCAACCTGCAACGGCTGGACGGCCCGGTGCGCGGCAACGGCAAGATCATCCAGGAACTCGAGCGCGCGTTCCGCGGCGCCGACTGGAACGTTATCAAGGTCATCTGGGGCAGCGGCTGGGATCCATTGTTCGCCCGCGACACCAACGGGGTGCTGCAAAAACGCATGGACGATGCCGTGGACGGGGACTATCAGTATCTGTCCACCTCGGAAGGCGACGTGCAGCGCGACCTCTGGGTACAGGACAACGCCGAGCTCAGCGCGTTGATGAAAACCTTGAGTGACGACGAAGTCCGTTCTATCAGGCGTGGCGGACAGGATGCGAAAAAAGTCTACGCTGCCTATCGTCGCGCCGAGCAGTCGGATGGCAAACCGACCGTCATCCTGATCAAGTCGGTGAAAGGTTATGGCCTGGGCAAGGGCCAGGGCCGCAATACGGCCCATCAGAAAAAGCAGCTGTCCCGGGAAGAGCGCCTGGCACTGGCTCACGACTGCAACATCCCGCTTTCAGAAGCGGCGATCAAGGACGCTCAGTACTACCTGCCGCCCGCCGACTCGCCGGAGCTCACGTATATTCGCGAACGCCGAGCCGCCCTCGGCGGCTTCATCCCGCAACGCACGGTGCGTTGTCCGCAGTTGAGCGTTCCCGACTGGAAAACGTTCGATCAGTGGTTGGGCGGTAGCGGCGAACACGCGGTATCCACCACTATGGTGATGGTGCGCATGCTCGGAAGGCTGATGAAAGATGCGCAGATCGGCAAATACATCGTACCGATCGTGCCCGACGAGGCGCGCACCTTCGGCCTCGAGGCCCTGTTCAAGAACGCCGGCATCTACTCACCGGACGGACAGCGTTACACACCCGTGGACGGCGCCAGCCTGCTGCCCTACAAGGAAGAGAAAGACGGGCAGATTCTGCAGGAAGGCATTTGCGAAACCGGCGCTATGGCGTCGTTTCTCGCCGCCGGTACGGCCTATGCCGTGCACGGCATTCCCACGGTACCTTTCTACATGTTCTATTCCATGTTCGGCTTCCAGCGCGTCGGCGACATGATCTGGTCGTGCGCGGACATGATGTGCCGCGGATTTCTGCTGGGCGGCACCGCGGGGCGCACTACGCTGAATGGCGAGGGCATGCAGCATCAGGACGGTCATTCACAGTTGGTTGCCGGCACCATCCCCAGCCTGCTGTCGTACGATCCAGCGTTCGCCCACGAGATCGCAATCATCGTGCGCGACGGCATCCGCCGCATGTACGTGGAACAGGAAGACGTCTTTTATTACCTGACGCTGTACAACGAAAACTACACGATGCCCGCCATCGACAACGTGCGCACCGTGGAAGAAGGTGTTCTACGTGGGATGTACCGGCTGCACGGCAGCTCGGCCAACACGCCAGCTAAAGTGCACTTACTGGGCGCCGGCTCGATTATTCAGCAGGTGTTGCAGGCGAAGACGTTGCTCGCGGAGCGCGGCATCGCGGTGGACGTGTGGAGCGTAACGAGCTTCAACCTGTTGTGTCGCGATGCAATGGAGACCGAACGCTGGAACCGGCTGCACCCAGAAGAGAAACCCCGCACTGCTTACCTGCAGCGCACTCTGGCCGGCGAGCAGGGTGTGTTCGTTGCCGTGACGGATTATGTGAAAGCACTGCCGAACAGTATCGCACCGTGGATTCCCGGGGAATACACGGTGCTCGGCACGGACGGCTATGGTTTGAGCGAAGCGCGCGAGGCGCTGCGCGATCACTTCGAGATCAGTCCGCAACACATCGTTATCGCGGCGTTGCAGACGCTGGCGAAAGCCGGGCAAAGCGGCAGTCAATCAGTACGCCGGGCGATCGAGGAATTTTCCGGTGCCGTACGGCCGCAACCGACCACGGACATCAAACACGGGACGGGTTGATCAAAAGCGATCGCCGCCGGCACGGCGGGCGGCAGCGACTGACAATACTAAAGATAATGCGGGCTCTCTGACAAACGCCGCGCGGCGCTTGCAGACGAAGTACCGCAAGAGCGTGCTGTGCCCGGAACAATTTGCAAGGTAGACTGATGGCCGACGTTGGCAATACGAACAATCCTCTGCGAGTCGCGATAATCGGCTCCGGACCGGCCGGGTTTTACGTAGTCAGCAATCTGCTGAGGTACACGGACCTGCAGGTTGAAATGGACATGTTCGAACGGTTGCCGACGCCGTTCGGACTGGTGCGTTACGGCGTCGCGCCCGATCATCCGAAAGACAAATCCGTTACGCGAACCTACGACAGAATCGCGCACAATCCCAATTACCGGTTCTACGGCAACGTTCAGTACGGCAAGGACATCAATCTGCAGGACCTGCAGCAGCATTATCACCAGATAGTGTTCGCCACCGGCGCCCAGACCGACCGCAGTCTGGGCATTCCCGGTGAAACATTGCGCGGCAATCACTCGGCTGCGGAGTTCGTTGCCTGGTACAATGGCCACCCGGATTTTGCAGACCTGCAATTCGATCTCACAAGGGAAGACGTCGTCGTCGTCGGCATGGGCAACGTTGCACTGGATGTCGCTCGAATCCTGTGCCGAACCAGCGCGGAGCTGGCACAGACCGATATCGCGGACTACGCGCTGGAGGCGTTACGGAATCACAAGATCAGACGCATCTACGTGCTGGGCCGCAGAGGCCCGGCCCAGGCCGCGTTTACGCCGCTCGAAATCCGCGAACTCGGAGAACTGACCGATACGGATGTGCGGGTTTTACCCGACGAGGCGCGCCTCGACGCGGTGAGCGAAGAGTTTCTGGCCGCAAATCCCAGCAGGAATGCCGACAAGAACATCGCCTGTATAGAACGGTATTCGCACACGGCACCGGCTGGCAGGAAACGGTTGCTGACTTTGCGCTTTTTTGTTTCGCCAGCAGAATTGCGGGGACAGGCGGGTAGACTGACCGCTGTCCGGCTGGTAAAAAATCAGCCCGTGCGGGCCGACGACGGCTCAGTGCGCGCCCGGGCGACCGATATCGAGGAGATCCTCCCCGCGGGTTTGCTGTTTCGCTCAGTCGGTTACCGCGGCGTTGCCTTGCCGGATGTTCCGTTCAATGAAGATTCGGGACTGATAGAAAACCAGCAGGGGCGGGTAACGGATACAGCGGGTAAGGCGCTGGCCGGGCTTTACGTCGCCGGCTGGATAAAGCGTGGACCCAGCGGCGTGATCGGCACCAACAAGACATGCGCACGCGAAACGGTAGACTGCATGCTCGAGGACGTAGCCGGGAACAAGCTTCTACAACCGAAAAGTGCCGACCCGCAAACGGTTGCGCAACTCGTTCGCGAACGCTGCAATCAGATGATCTCGTATCACGATTGGGAACTGATCGACGCAGCCGAAGTGAGCAATGGCAAGTCGGCCAATCGTCCCCGCGTCAAGTTCACGAAGCTCGATGACATGCTGACGGTGTTGGACCAGGCGCGCAACACCGATACCCGACACTCCCCATGAAGCCGGAACACAATACCCTAAAGGGCGCCGAAGCCATGCTGCTGCCGCGGGGATATGGCGTAAAGCATCTGTTCGTTCTTTGCGGCGACACCCCCTGTCTGGTCGATATCATCGCGCAACCGCTGCAGGATGCGCGCGGCCGGTCAGTAAGTGGATTGCTTGAGGACTTGCACCCTCTCCCACGGCCCTTTCCCGGGGGAGAGGGGGAGAAAAAACGCAAGTTCTTCTTTCCTCGGGCAGAAGGGTTGGGATGAGGGGATCTCTCTTCCAGGGACGCAAGAAAGAGAACCGCGAACCGTAACGGCCGAAACGGTGTATAAACGGCGTCAGTCTGATCCGCTATTGCAGCTTGGGAGTAAACTGTGGCCAGCTACTATCTCATTATCGACGTGCGCGTCGACGACCCTGACGAATATAAAAAGTACATGGCGGGTGCCAAGCCTCTGGTTGAACGCTTCGGTGGCAAGTATCTGGTGCGGGGTGGTGACTTCGAGGTTCTGGAAGGCGACTATTTCCAACCGCGCCGACTTGTCGTTCTCCGCTTTCCCAGTAAACAGGCGTGCGAATCGTTCCATCAAAGCCCCGAATATCAGCAGGTGCGCGAGATCCGGTTGCCGGTCAGCGATATGGTGGCGGTAGGGGTTGAAGGCTACGAAGAGCCGGCGTGAGTGGACACAGGCGCGATTTTATTGCTCGCTGGTCGGTAAAGAGTATGGCGAATTGCAGGAATTGGCTGAATCTATGACCAACAGTCACATGGACACCTACGATTTCATCGTCGTCGGCGCCGGTTCCGCGGGCTGCGTGCTGGCCAATCGCCTTTCGGCTGATGCCGCGCGTCGCGTGTTGCTGCTGGAAGCCGGCCCGCGCGATCGCAACCCCTGGATCCATATCCCGGTGGGCTATTACCGCACGATGTTCAATCCGAAGATCAGCTGGGGCTATGAGACAGAACCGGTTGCCGAAGCGGGTGGGCGCCGCATCAAGTGGCCTCGCGGGAAAGTGCTGGGAGGCTGCAGTTCCATCAACGGTCTGGTTTACGCTCGCGGACAACACCAGGACTTCGATCACTGGCGGCAACTCGGTAATGCAGGCTGGTCCTGGGATGATGTGCTGCCCTACTTCCGCAAGTCGCAAAACCAGATTCGAGGTGCGAGCGACCACCACGGCACCGAGGGTCCGCTGGGCGTCGCCGATCTTCCGGAGCACCCGCTGTGCGAGCGCTATATCGAGGCCGCTGTCCAGGCAGGCATCCCGCGCAACGACGACTTCAACGGCGCCGAGCAGGAAGGCGTAGGCTACTTCCAGGTAACCAGCCGGGGCGGCCGCCGATCCAGTACCGCGGTCGCTTTCCTGCGACCCGCCGAGAAACGCGGCAATTTGCGGGTTGTTACCAACGCCCTGGCCTCGCGGGTGCTGTTTGATGGTTCGCGTGCTGTTGGTGTTGCCTATCGGCACAATAGCCAGGACATCGAAGCACGGGCGCGCGCCGAAATCGTGCTTTGCGGCGGAGCCCTCAACTCACCCCAATTGTTGATGCTCTCCGGAATCGGTCCGGCCGCGCACCTGAAAGAACATGGGCTTGCCGTGGTAGCCGACAGCCCCGGTGTGGGTGAGAACCTGCAAGACCACTATCAGGCGCGCAACGTCTACGAGTGTACCCAGCGCTGGACTGTCAACGACGAGGTGCGAAGCCCGTGGCGCAAGTTGGCCGCCGGGCTGGAATGGTTGCTGTTTCGCACCGGGCCGCTGACCGTCAGCGCCGGTCACGTGGGCGTTTTCGCACGCACCCGTCCCGAACTCGACTCCCCGGATGTGCAGTTCCACTTCATCCGCTTCAGCGCCGAGGCACCGGGTCAGGGACTGCACCCCTTCTCAGGTTTCACCGCATCGGTCTGTCAACTGCGGCCGGAGAGTCGTGGCCATCTGCGGCTTCAATCTCAAGATCCCGAAGCCCGCCCGCTGATTCAGCCAAACTACCTGGCTACCGCGGGAGATTGTCAGACCATGCTGAATGGTATGAAGCTGGCACGCACGATCATCGGCATGCCGGCCATCGCGCCTCACGTCCGCCGCGAGGTCTACCCCGGCAGCGAAGTGCAGAGCGACGAGCAGCTGCTCGAGTACATTCGCGCTACCGGCTCGACCATTTTCCATCCCTCGGGCACCTGCAAGATGGGCAGCGATCCGATGGCGGTGATCGACGAACGGCTTCGGGTCCGCGGGGTGCAGGGCCTGCGGGTTGCCGATGCGTCGATCATGCCCACCTTGGTTTCGGCCAATACCAACGCCGCCTGCATAATGATCGGGGAAAAGGCGGCGGACGAAATGTTGCAATAGCGGATTGGCGGGCTCTGGTTCGTTGACTCTGCTTCGCTCGCTGATTCTTATTCGTCATCTATCGCCGACGCTTCCCGCGGTGACGGATATATT
>JAOTYY010000078.1 GCA_029861595.1 Gammaproteobacteria bacterium | reverse complement strand
GCGATACGCAGCGTCAAGTTCTGCGTGTAGGCCATTGCGACAAGCGAATTGAGCACGGGATCGTTGAAGACCGTCCACCAGTCGGCAAGATCGGCGGGTCGGCTATTTAGACGCGGCGCGTCAATGTCGATCCACTGCTGCGAAACCTCTGCTTCGGGTTTTTTGTAATCGGGACCCAGGGTTGTACAACCGGTAGCAAGCGAAGCTAGCGCGATAAGTCCGATTAGGGATTTCCACAGGTTTTGATAGGGATCGCCGTGATCAGCACCGGGATCACGCGTATTGAGATCGGCGCCAACTCGCCTGGTCGTCCTCGCAATCGTGGCTGACATAGCTGATTGCTCCCTTGCTTTTATAAGTTAATTCGGCGCAGGACTTAGTATAGAAGAAACCGACGTCAAAACCCGCGTCCGAGGACCTGAGCCAGCGCCGCTGTTGGCAATGCCAGTGCCGCTAAGCAGATCCCAAGCGCCCTCAGCCAGTCGTTTGTGGGTGTCATCTTTGCTCTCAAGCGTGCTTTTCCTTCGCTCGAAAAGGTGCAAGATTTATTTTTCGCGTTCAAAATAAACCTGGCACCTTTTGTGAAAATTATTCATTTCATTACTATTCGCGGCGCGCGATATACAGTCCGACCAGGCGGGCGATCATTATTGCCAGGTACAGCTGGCCGATCAGCGCCTCGAGGTACGTCAACGTTGCGACGCCCGTCGCGTTGGGCGTGATGTCGCCGTAGCCCAGCGTGGTGAGGGTCACGAAGCTGAAATAGATGAACCCGATCAGCTGACCCCGCAACGACTGATCCATGAACTTGCCGATGAACAGATCGGGCTCGAACAGTGCCAATGCGGCATACCAGAACGCAAAACACAGGCCGACGAGCACGTAGACGTTGACCGCCGCCCAGATCGTTTCGGAGTCCACAGCGCTGTCGTCGACGAGCAGTTCCCGGGTAATCAGCCCCGCCAGGAAACTGAAGAAGACGATGCCTGCAACCAAAGAGAACCGGTAGGCAACATCGCTCTGACCGAGAGTCGACACCACACCCGGCAGCAACGACAGCAACGCCAGAAAGACCGCGAATGCCAACGTCAGCCTGGTTCGCGCGACTGCCAGCGGCCCGGTGATGAATACCAGAGCCAGCACACCGTAGGCAAACAATCGTCCCGTAGCAGGATAATGCACAGTGAAAGGGGCAACGCAAAGGAACGCCAACAGCGACAGCGCAAGGTAGCGCTGTCGCCCCAATGCTCGCACGATCGGCCAATTCACCAGAGGGTGCGCGGGCATAGGCCTCCTAGGCGCGACGCAGATTGTTTAACAACTACCGAGTAAGCCTCTTCCGCGGTTTCGCCCTGAGCTGCCGAGACACTCCAATGTTCTGCTGCCGCCGCTGTCGCCGATGAGCAGCATCTTGATCGGCAGTGCGACAGCCGGCGCCTTGGCAACCGGTTCCTTTTCACATCCCCGAGAATGGTCGCGCCGACCAGTATGGTGATGTGGAATGCGGTTGTAGACTTTCCGCCGGCGTTCTTATCGCCTTAAACCCATGAGAGCGTTGTCACACCGTGAGTATTATATCAGCTTCCCCTCTGCAAAGGCGCCTGGCGAGCCTGGGTCCGGACATCGGGGCGGGACCGGGTCCCAGATAGCAATAAATTGCTAATATACTTCGCTATATGAAAACCGCTGAAAAATACTTTGCGCGTCGATTGGCCGTCGGGCTGCTGATCGCGTGCGTTGGTCTGCTCCTGACAGTTTCGCCCGGCATCGCGCAATCACCGATCGATTCCACCGCTGGCGCCACGGTTGAGCTGCTCGGAAACCGCATAAAGGAAGTCGAGGCATCTGCCGGTTTGGATCAGGCGACCGCAACGGGATTGCTCGAGCTTTACCGGAAAGCGCTCAGCTTTGCCGAAGAAACACGTTCTCACGAAGAGGCTGAGCAGAACTACGCACGCGCGCGCGAGGAGGCGCCTGAGCAGGCGCGCGCGCTACGCACCGAACTTGCGGCGCTGGAAACCACTTCGGCGCCACCGTTGAGCGGAGGATTGCAGAACCAGCCGCTGCCGGAACTCGAACAGCAACTGCTCATCGAAAAAGCCAACCTGGCGGCGCTCAAGGCGAAGCTCAGCGAACTTGACGAATTGCTGGAATTTCAAACGCCGAACGCGAACCAGGCGCGGGAGGGCTTGACCGAAGCTAAAACGCGACTGGCGGTGGTTGTCGATGAATTGAAGGTGCCCGCTCGTGAAGATGAGTCAGCGCAAATGACTGAAGCCAGACGCTGGTCGCTGGAGAATGAGGCGAAGGCGCTGAGTGCAAGGATCCAGAGACTGGATCAGCAACTGCTCAGTCAGCCGATGCGCTTCGAGTTGCTGCAAGTGCAAAGCGACAAGGCCGCCTTTGAACACAAACGGCTCTCGGAAAGAGTAGGGGTGCTGCAGTCAATCGTGGTCGAGCGCCGGCGAGCGGACGCCGAAACCGCCGGGGACGAAGCCAGAGAGACGGAACGCAAGACACTGGGCAAACATCCGTTGGTGCAGAATCTCGCCGAGCTGAATACGCAACTCAGTGAACAGTTGAAGAAGCTGGCGAACGATCTGGAGAAGGTTAACAAAGAGGAAGACGATGCAAGCGCGCAGGCAAACCAGATTGGAGATAACTTTCGCACCGCACGTCAGAAACTAGAGATCGCCGGCCTCAGTCAGGCGCTGGGCCAGGTCCTGCTGGAGCAGAGCAACAACCTGCCCGAGCCGGCGGCTTTCCGCAAAGCCAAACGCCGTCGTGAGGCTTTGATCGTCGAGTCCAATCTGCGCCAGATCCGCCATCAGGAGGAGCGCGGCCGCTTGCGCGACATCGCCGGCTACGTGGAAGATCTGCTCGTCGACCAACCGATCACCGAGCAAGCGCGTCTGCAAGGTGAGCTTACGGAACTGGCGGAGACGCGGCGCGAGCTTATCGGCAAGGCGATCGCGGCTGACGATACCTATCTGCAGACGCTCAGTGAACTCGAGCACGCACAGCGCCAACTGTCAGAGACGGCCGCAGCCTATGCCGCCTTTCTGGACGAGCGGCTGTTGTGGATCCGCTCCGGTGAGCCGCCGTCGTGGGAGACGCTCAGATCGATTCCCAGGACGCTCTCCCTATTCTGGTCGGCAGAGAACTGGCACGAGCTTGGCCAGGCGTTCGTGCACCCCACGCCTTTCGCATGGATACTGATTCTGGGCGCGAGTGGCTTCACGATTCTTTTTTGGAAAGCAAGAGTGCTGCGCGCGGCACTACGGCGCAGTGGAAGTAAAGTCGGCGAACTGCGCCATGACCGTTTTTCCCACACAATGCAGGCGATCGGCTGGACGCTCGCGCTGGCTCTGCCGTGGCCGCTGTTGTTCGTTACCCTGGGGTTGTATCTACAATCGGCGGGAGAGGTAACACTGGTCCTGGAACACGGTCTCGGGGATTCGGGCGTGTGGCAGGGCCAGTTCGTACCCTCGATGGGTGCGGCGTTTTATTTCATTGCGTTTATCTCGTTCAACTTCGTTGCGTTCCGGATGATGTGTAGACCGTCCGGGGTGGCGGTCGTCCATTTCGGATGGAGCGCGTCGAACACCGCGGTACTGCGGCACGAAATCCGGCGCCTGATGTTCACGTTCGTCCCGACCGGGTTTTTATTGTTCATGACGCTGGCGTATGACCCGCCCTCATTCGGCGGTGGTTTTAGCCGGATTTGCGTGCTCATCCTCATGGCTGCCATGGCGTTTTTCTTCGGTCGGATACTCGCGCCTGCTACCGGTGCGCTTGCCGACTACTACGCGAACAACCCTAAGCGTCCGTTGGCGTTGCTTCGCTACTTTTGGTTCGGCCTCGGCCTTGCGGTTCCCGTGGTGCTGGCAGTGCTGTCAACAATGGGTTACGTATACACGGCCAGCGTGTTCGCCGCGCGTCTTCTCGATACACTTTGGCTGATCCTCGCGATCATCTTCATTCATCAGCTGGTCGTGCGATGGTTGTTGTTAACGGAGCGGCGACTGGCGTTTCGCGCCGCGCTTGAACGGCATCAGGCATTGCGTGCGGCGCGCGAGGCCCAAACGCAG
Organism: Gammaproteobacteria bacterium; assembly: GCA_029861595.1. Classification (GTDB taxonomy): domain Bacteria; phylum Pseudomonadota; class Gammaproteobacteria; order JAHELT01; family JAHELT01; genus JAHELT01. The sequence continues at coordinate 12,280 of JAOTYY010000078.1, read as the reverse complement.
AACGGAGCGGTCGGCGAAAGTACGCCGCTGCAGCTAGAGGAGCCGCAAGTAGACTATGCGGCGCTGAGCGACGATACAACCAAGTTGATAAATACAGCGTTGATCCTGTTCGCCGCTTTTGCAACGTGGGGAATCTGGGCGGGTGAGCTGGCGGCTTTCCGTATTCTCGACGACGTCACTCTGTGGCATTACAGTCAAGTTGTCGAGGGTGCACAAAAACTCGTGCCGATAACGCTCACGGATGCAATACTTGCGCTGCTGATCGGCATTGTCGGCATTATTGCGGCGCGGCGATTACCCGCGCTTCTGGAAATCGTGCTACTGGCGCGCTTGAATATTACCTCCGGCAGCCGTTACACAATATCCACGCTGACGCGGTATGCGATCGTGGCCGCGGGTGTCATCTTGCTGTTCAATTTGCTCGGTGGCAGCTGGTCGGGGATCCAGTGGCTTATTGCCGCACTGGGTGTCGGTATCGGATTCGGCCTGCAGGAGATTGTTGCCAACTTCATCAGTGGCCTGATTCTCTTGTTCGAACGCCCCATAAGCCCAGGGCACGTGGTCACCGTGGGCGAAACCGAAGGGATAGTGACAGATATCCGTATCCGTTCCACCACCATCCGCACCTGGGATCAGAAGGAGTTGGTTGTGCCCAATAAGGAGTTCGTCACCGGGCGGCTGTTGAACTGGACGCTTTCGGACTCGATAACACGCATCGTTATTCCGGTCGGCATCGCTTACGGTAGCGACGTCGCGCACGCGCTCGAGCTGATCGACGAAACTGCCCGCGAGCATGAACGCGTGCTCGACGACCCGCCACCTCTGGTGACCTTCGACAGCTTTGGGGACAATGCCTTGACTATGATTCTGCGCTGCTTCGTTGGATCGTGGGAGCATCGTATACCGACGGGCAGCGAGTTGAACCTGGAGATCAACCGAAAGTTCGAAGAGGCCGGTATAGTAATAGCTTACCCGCAGCGCGACATACATCTGGACACTGCGCAGCCACTTGATGTGCGTATTCATCGGGTGGATACGAAGTCGTCGGATTCGAACGAGCAGTCGAGATTGCACCCCGTGAGTGACGCAAGACCGACACCGACGGGGTCCGCGTAGTGAGCCGTTTATGGCCGTTCGTTTTCGCGGGCGTGTTTCTCGCCGGTATCGGTTCGGCCGTTTCGCAACCCGAGGTGTCACACCAGCAATTGCGCTTGTTGAACGCGCAACAGACGTTGGAGCTGCAGCAACGGCAGCATGAATTCCGGGCCAGTCTCAATGACTTGGCACCGGAACGCCGTGAGCTGTTGCAGCGCCGCCTGGATCTCCAGAGAATCGACCAGCGACAACTGCAGCAGCGCCAGGTGCGCCGGCAACGGGCGCTTCGGCAGCGGCTGCTCGTGGCACCTGACCGGAGAGGCGCGGCCAGTCTGTCACTGCAGCTGCAGGGATTCAAAATACAACAACGACAGCGGCAACTCAACCACACCGTCCAGCGGCGCAGCTGGTCGCCGCTCCGCAGGTAGCTCTTCCTCTAGAAGCCTGCATATTTCACGAAGGCGGTTGCGTATCCTCTGAGAAGCGAATCCTTCGTGAAATATGTCTAGAACCACGTGTTCATGGCGACGCCAATACCTACACGGGTGATGTCACGGTTGTAGTCGATAAGCGTTTCGCCGTAACCGGTGAAAAGTTCCGTATAACCAATCAATCCTTTGCGCAGCGGAAAGCTCCATGACAGTTCAAGCGCCCCCCGGTTTTGGCCGAAGTCCAGGTTATTGCGTAGTTTTGCGGAGAACACGTTGGCGGCGTATTTATATACGCCTCTGACTTCACCGTGACCGAGGAAATCCTCGATGTCGGGATTGTCGTCGTCGTCCTCGCTTTCCGGAAATCGGTACCAGGGTTTTACACTCAGCGCGAAGCTGTCTTTTTCCATAATGAAATTTGCGTACACCCGGTTCCAACTGCGCGACAGAGGTTCGCTGCGGCCATTCGATTGATGCACCAGCCCAACCATCAGCAAACGGTTTTTCAGTCCCAAGATATCCCAATCCGTATCGAAACTGGCGATCAGTTCCGGCTCGTAGTTGGTTTCGCGAAACGGCGATGACAGCTCGTCGTTAAATATCTGCCACAGTGAAAGCTGGGTATAAGCGAATAACACATCACCGTTGTCGCTGAAGACGTCATCCCACAGCGGTAACCTGAAACTGATCTGAAACTTGGTCTCGACGTTGTCGAGCTCACCGCCATCGCCGGCTGCGGGAACTTCACCCGGGTCGTCGATATAGGTAACCGGCATTATATAGTTAGGGCGATAGGGCAGGATCAGAGAGGGGTTTTCCCCGTGAGCTCGTTGCTCGCGCGAAACGCGATCGGTGATCAGGGAAGGGGGGGCGTTCTCACCCGGCTCCCGGGGTGGCGCGGGTTCTTCATTGGCGGGCGTTTGCGCAATACAGGTGCTCGCGGCGGAGAGCAGGGTGATTGCGACCAGTAGAATACGGGATAGAGGCAAAGCCGGTGCCGAAAGCGAAGTTGTCGGAGGTTCGATGTTCAGGAGCGGCGTGGACGAAAAGGCCGGTTAAAGCCCGTCGAGTGATGCGTACTCACAGTTACGCCATACACGCGCGAACGTCGGCCGTTTAGTCACCGTACCTCGGGGCAGGTTCTATTACACCCTTCTGTCTTGTGCTGCACAGTCCCGTGCATCTGATCAGGCGCTCAGCACAGCTTATGTCCTCGAAGGCGTCGCTTAACAACGCATCGAAACCGCTGCCCTGATGTGGTCGCACAGCGTTGTTGCAGTGCTTTTGAGCCGTTGTATACATCGGTTCGCCAAGCCAGGTTACATCCAGACAGCCAGGTTTGCCCGCGCCGAACCGTACACCGAGCCGGTACTGACCGCAGCGGAATCCACCATGGCTGATCTCTGCCTCGACCTGCCATGTGCCGTCTTTACGCAGCAGCGCGCGGCCCTCATCAAAATCGAAATCCCAGCGCGATGGTTGGGCTGGGGGCGGCGAGTCGTGGAAGGGTTTTGCTTCGGCCAGCTGGCGGTCCAGTACCGGTTCGGCCGCCGGCGCCGCGCTGATCGCGAATGCCACGCCCAAACCGGCGACGCAGCGCAAGCCGTGACAAATGAAACGCGTTGTGCAATGTGTAGTTGCCATTGTAATGCCTGGTCTTTCCTGGATAGCGTACAATCCCTGTGGAAAATTTGCAGCATAAAAAGAGCGTGCCAGATGTGCGCGACAAAAGCGAAAGTCGCCAATTGTGATGCCGGTACAGTTGTAATCGTTCTCGCAATTGGCATGCATATCGTAACGGCCGCTGCTGATTCGCCGCCGCTTTCGCCCTCCGACGTCGGTGCAAACCGGCATCCCGGTTATGTGACCAGCCGGGTATGCGCCGATTGTCACGCCACTCAGTTTGAAAGTTGGCGCGGTTCACATCACGATCTCGCTATGCAATCCGCTACTGCAGCCACGGTGCTGGGCGATTTCGACGCTGCGAGCTTCGAATCAAATGGGGTGGCTAGCCGGTTTTTTATCCGTGACGGAGCCTATTTCGTCAATACCGAAGGCCCCGACGGCAAGTACGCGGATTTTCCCATCAAGTACACGTTCGGCGTCGAGCCGTTGCAGCAATACCTGATCGAGTTTCCCGGCGGCCGACTGCAAAGCCTGACAGTTGCCTGGGATACACAAAGGGAGAGCTGGTTCGACTTGTACCCGGACGAGCGTTTTACCACTGACAATCCATTGCATTGGACCGGTCTCTACCAGCGCTGGAATTTTCAGTGCGCCGACTGCCATTCCACTGATCTGCTTAAGAATTACGACGCACAAACAGATCTTTACGACACGCTCTGGAGCGATATCAATGTCGGCTGTGAAGCGTGCCATGGTCCGGGCGAGCGGCACGTGAATTGGGCGCGTAAAGACAACGTGAACGATGCGCAGGAGTATTCGAACTTCGGCTTGAGTGTGAACTTCGACACTGCGTCACCGCACAGCCTGGAAGCCTGCGCAGGTTGCCATTCGCGTCGCCATCGGATCAGTGCTGAAAATTTCCGCGGTCAAGCGTACCTGGATGTCTTCGTGCCGGCGACTCTGCGTGCCGGCCTGTACCATGCGGACGGGCAGATACTCGATGAGGTTTACGTATATGGGTCGTTCCTGCAGAGCAGGATGTACCAGGCCGGCGTGGTTTGTAGCGACTGCCATGACCCGCACAATCTGCGTCCGAAAGCGGTCGGCAACGATCTGTGTACGCGCTGCCATCAGCAGCAGCGCCAGGTGCGTTTCCAGTCGCTGACCGCTGCCAGCTACGATACTCCCGAGCATCACCATCACGAATCAGGCACCCCTGGCGCGGCGTGCGTGAACTGCCACATGCCGGCACGTACGTACATGATCGTGGACCCGCGTCGCGACCACAGCTTTCGCGTCCCGCGGCCGGATCTGTCCATCAAGCAGCATACGCCGAACGCGTGCAACAACTGCCATCAGTCGGAGTCTCCCAGCTGGGCCGCTGGACATATCGATACCTGGTTCGGGGAACAACGCCGCCGAGCGCAGCACTATGGAGAGATACTGGCTGCCGGACGTAACCGGCTGTCCGAGGCGCTGCCCATGCTCGCTGGACTTGCTAGCGATGCACGTCAGCCGGCGATCGTTCGCGCCACCGCGATCGAGTTGTTGCGAGGATATGGCGTGCAGGCTATTAACGAGATGATCCAGGCCGTCCAGGATGAAGATGCGCTGGTGCGGGCCACTGCGGTACCGGGATTCGGGTCAGCGGACGCGCAAGTGCGTATTGCCAATGTTGCACCGCTGTTGAGCGATCCTGTGCGGGCTGTGCGCATCGAAGCCGCGCGTTTGCTGGCACCCCTGCCCAAGGAGCGGCTTGACGAACAGCAGCAGCAGGCCATGCGGCGGGCTCTGGCCGAGTTCCGAGAAGCGCAGTTGACGACGATCGACGGACCGTCGTCGCATTTCAATATCGGTGTGTTTTATTCGGCACTGGGGCGCACGCCTGTCGCCGAGCAGGCGTATCTCACCTCGCTGCGGCTGGATCCCTACTTCTTGCCCGCAGCTGCCAATCTGGCCAATCTTTACAACGCGACGGGGCGCAACGACGCTGCTGAAAGCGTGCTGCGGGACTCGCTGGCTAGAGATCCCGAGGCGGGCGAATTGCACTACTCGCTCGGCCTGTTGCTGGCTGAGCAGAACAAAATGACGCAGTCGACCGCTGCGCTGGGCAGAGCGAGCGAACTGCTACCGGGACGTGCCCGCGTGCACTACAACTACGCATTGGCATTGCAGCAGACGGGCCGGTTGTTCGAAGCCGGCATCACATTGCGCAAGGCTCTTCAGCTGGCGCCGGACGATACACAGATCGTCTACGCGCTGGTCGCTTTCTACACACAACAGCAACGCTGGGAAGAGGCGCTGCCGATGGCGGAAAAACTTGTCGAGCTGGCACCCGATGCCCCGCAACCGCAACAGATGCTGCGCGACATCCGCCAGCAACTGATGGCTGAATGAAATCGAATTTCCTCTCTTCTCGGGGAAAGAATCGGGGGTGAGGGTCGATGTCCAGGCAAAAAAGCCCCAGCGAACAGCAGTCGAGCCCTCCTTACTCCCCTCTCCCTCTGGGAGAGGGGTCGGGGGTGAGGGTCCGCGCTTGCGGCGTCAACGTTGACAGCGGCTGCAGTAATAAGTCGAACGCTGACCGATAGTCTCCTGGCGTATAGCACTGCCGCAGTTGGGACAGGGTTGACCGGCGCGGTCGTAAACGGCGAGCTCGTGGCGGAAGTATCCGGGCTTGCCTTGCGCATTGCTGAAGTCGCGTAACGTCGTTCCGCCGAAGCCGATCGCCCGCGCAAGTATTTCCCGCACCGCGTCGCTGAGTCGCTGGTAGCGCGGCCGCGAAATCCGCCCGGCCGGCCGGCGCGGATGAATACCCGCGGCGTGTAATGCTTCACTGGCGTATATGTTGCCTACGCCAACCACCACGCGACTGTCCATCAACAGGGATTTGACCGCAATTTTTCTGCCGCGCGCACGTGCGTGCAGGTAAACGCCATCGAACAACGGGTCGAAAGGTTCGGGGCCCAGCGATCTGAGAAGCTTGTGCTGTAAGGGGTCGCGGCTCCAGAGCACCGCGCCGAAACGGCGAGGGTCGCGCAGGCGCAGACAGGTGCCGTTCTCGAAAGCAATATCGACATGGTCGTGACGCTGCGGCGCGATGCCGATTGCCACCACACGCAGACTTCCCGACATGCCCAGATGAATAATCGCGCTGCCGCGCTCGCTGTCCAGCAGCAGATATTTTGCCCGCCGTCGCACGGCAACGATCTGCGCCCCGACCAGGCGCTCGAGTTGCGGCGAGACCGGCCAGCGCAGACGCTTTTCCCGTACCGCTACTGCAGTCACTGTTTTTCCTTGAATCAGCGGTTCAATGCCGCGGCGTGTTGTTTCGACTTCGGGCAGTTCGGGCATCTTTCACGGGCCGTGCAGTGCGCTGGTCAACTCACCGGCGCTTGCGACGCCACCACACCAGCGTACCGCTACCGATCAGCAGCACCGGCAACGCGAGCAGAAACGTTACGCCGTAGCCGATCAGCAGCGGTAAGGACAACTCTACATCCAGGTCCAGATCGGGTTGCCGCTGCAGATCGATAAAAGAATCATCGCCACTGAGCCAGTTGATCAGCTTGAGTCCCAGCTCCAGGTTGCCACCGTTGTCGATAAAGGCGTTGGACAGAAAATCGCCGTCGCCGATCACCACCACGCGTTGTTCACCGCCGTCGCTGCGCGGGCGCGTCAGCGCGATACCGAGATCCAGCGGCCCTGCGGTGTCGCCGGTTTGTGCATCGAACTGCGCGGTGTGGATGTCACCCGACTCCGACCAGCTTTCGGCGTTGCTGCGCAGCAGCGGCGTCACCTGCCAGTCGCTCGGCAGCGTGCGCAACGCCGTGCTTTGCGGCAACAGGCACATACTGCGGAAATCGCGAGTCACGGCATGCGCGGCGGCAAAATCGGCCGCCAGGGTGAAGTCCATGCCTGACAGGCCGAGTTGCAGTGCGTTCGGGTCGGCGACGGTACCGGGCACCAGGCGCAATCCCAGTTCTTCGGCCAGCGCGGTAAGCCCGCCGAGCTGATTCGGTTCCACCAGCCACAGCAGGTTGCCGCCGCGGTCGAGGTAGTCCAGTACCAGAGCCGTCTCGCCCGGCAGATAAGCGTTGCGTGCACTGGCGATCACCAAAACGTTGGTATTGTCGGGCAGCACGGCCGCCAGCGCCAGACTCTGCTGAAACATACGGTAACCGCTTTGTTGCAGATGCCTTCCCCAGGTACCGAACGCATGGTTGGCGTGATCCAGGGGATCGCGTTCACCGTGTCCGGTGACAAACACCAGCCAGCGGTCCGCGCCGCGTGCCATCGACTGCAATGCGTTGGTAAGGCTTTGCTCGTTGACGTGCCGCAGGCGTTGTTGCGCATTTGCATAGCGCACGAACAATTCGCCGCCCAGGCTGATATTCAGCTCCCTGGCGGTTTGCGGTACTTCCCGGGGATCGACGAACTCGAGGTCGATATCCGCCTTGTGCCGGCGGTAACGCGCCACCAGCTTGCGCAGCGCCGCACGTCCCGGGTCGTTGTCGGCGATGTACGCGACGAGTTCGACTCTGCCGGACAGGTCCTGCAGCAGTGCGCGACTCGCCGCCGAAAGCGAATTACGTTCTGCACGCGTCACGTCTGTCTGCCAGTGGTAGACCTGGCTGATGAACGCCATGGCAATGGCGAGCGCGAGCAGGCCCGCGTGCCAGCCAAAGTTGACCAGCGAGCGGCTTTTGAACAACCGGCTGTACTCAGGGCGATTCACGCTGTCCCGCTAACTGTTTGGTCGCCAGCGCCAGACACAGGGCCGTCCAGACAATGAAGTAGCCGACATCCCTGGTATCCAGCAGGCCGCTGAAAAACGACTGCAGATGATGCGGTAGCGAGAGGAAACGCGTCACTTCAGTAAGTTGTGCATCGTTGCCGGAGCCGATCAGCCACAACAGCAGCAGCATGCTCAACGACGCGACAGCCGCACTTACCGGATGTTTGGTGAGCGCCGAGAAGAACAGTCCCAACGCCAGCCCCATAGCGGCGCACAGCCACGTTCCGAACGCGGCCAGAAGTAATGCGCCGATGTCGATAGCGACCCAGAAGCTCAGCGTCAACGGCATAAATCCGATGAGTACTATCAGCAAAGAAAGCAGGCAAAGGGCGGCGAGATATTTACCCAGCACTACGGCAAACAAACCGACGGGTGCGCTGAGCAACAGGCGCAGCGTTGCGCCGCTGCGCTCGCTGGCTATCAGCCGCATGCCGAGCAGCGGCGCAACGAACAACAACAAAACGCTGAGCGGCGCGAAGAACCGCGGAATCACGAAGGCGCTCAGACCCAGCGTACTTCCGGCAGCCCGCAATTTTTCCTGCTGCAGTAGAAAGTCTTCCAAATGAATGAAAAACAAATAGGCGCTGATGAACTGCAGCGCGCCCAGAACCAGCCAGGCCAGCGGTGCGCCGAACAGGCTGCGCAGTTCCCGTTGCACTACCGCGATCATCATGCCGAAGTCGTGCGGTCCACGGCTGTGCCGTACGTCAGTTCGACAAACGTCTGTTCCAGCGACGACTGGCCCGCATTCAGTTCCAGTAACTCCCAATCATGCTCCACGGCCAAGCGTGCCACTGCCGGCGCTGGGTTGGTGTGTGCCTCGAAATCCAGGGTTGCGCGTCCGTCAGCACTCAGGGTAACGCCGGTAACACCAGCGATCGCGCCGAGGGCGGCGGTATCCAGCGGTCGGGCGCAGCGCAGCGTCAACCGGTGCGCGGCGCGAGTCAGGGCCGATACCAGACCTTCGTGCACGACTTTCCCATCGTGCAGAATCATCACGCGGTCGCAGACCGCGGTGACTTCCGGAAGTATGTGGGTGGACAGTACGACCGCGCATGATTCGGCCAACTCCACGATCAGATCGCGGATTCGCTGTAGCTGCACCGGGTCCAGACCTGCCGTCGGTTCGTCCAGCACGATGACTGACGGGTCGTGCACAAATGCCTGCGCCAGACCGAGGCGTTGCTGATAGCCTTTCGACAGGTTGCCGATCAGCCGCTTGGAGACCGCCTGCAGATCACACTTGTCGAGCACCGTTTCACACGCACCAGCCGAGGCGCGCCTGCCTAGGCCGCGCAGACGTGCGCAGAAGTGCAGATATTCGCTGACGGTCAGCTCGGCGTATACCGGTGTGTGTTCCGGCAGATAGCCGATCAGGCGCTTGGCCTGCCGCGGTTGTGCAGCGAGGTCGAATCCGCCGATCGCAACGCGTCCTGCGCTGGGCGCTAACACGCCACACAGCATGTCCATCGTGGTCGATTTGCCGGCTCCGTTGACACCCAGCAGGCCGAGGATTTCACCGCGGCGTACTGCCAGATCAACCTGCTGCACGGCGGCCAGTCTGCCGAAATAGCGCGTCAACCCTGTCGTTTTAATGAGCGGCTCAGTGTCCATGCGACTTTGATTAACGGTTCGTCCGGCTGTCCGCAGTGGCGCGCTCACTATAGTTCGAGGCCCGTCAAATGCAAGTCACCTGCGCGGCCAGAGGTCGCTCAAGTCGCTGGTGGTACCTGCCGCTATCCACTATAGTGCGGAATGTTCCTTATTATTATTACAGTCTATGTTTAATTTTTTCTATCAAGGCGTGCTCGGATTACCCTGGTGGGGGTACGTGATTTACACGCTGATCATTACCCACCTCACGATTGTCTCCGTAACGATTTTTCTACATCGCTGTCAATCACACCGGGCGGCGGAACTGCATCCCCTCCCGAGTCACATCTTCCGTTTGTGCTTGTGGATGACCACCGGCATGGTAACGCGCGAATGGGTGGCGATTCACCGCAAGCACCATGCGAAGTGCGAGACGCCGGAGGATCCACACAGCCCGTATATCTTCGGCATACGTAAAGTGCTGCTGGAAGGCAGCGAGCTGTACCGTGAAGCCTCCAAGGATCGCGAAATGCTTGCCAAGTATGGACACGGTACGCCTACGGACTGGATTGAGCGCAATTGTTATGGGCGCTTCCACTGGCATGGCCTGATATTGATGTTAATCATCGATGTGGGGCTGCTCGGGTTGCCCGGAATCACCGTATTCGCGGTGCAGATGCTGTGGATCCCGATTTTTGCAGCCGGCGTGATCAACGGACTGGGACACTGGTGGGGTTACCGTAACTATGAAACAACCGACGGCTCGACGAACATCGTGCCGTGGGGCATGCTCATCGGCGGCGAGGAACTTCACAATAACCATCACGCTTACCCCGGCTCGGCGAAGCTGGCATCGCGGGCCTGGGAGATCGACCTCGGCTGGGTGTACCTGTGCGCCCTGTCGAAGATCGGGCTGGCCAAGATCAAACGTGTCGCACCGCGCCCGGTCATCGATCCCAACAAGGCGGTAGTCGATATCGATACCGTAAAAGCGGTGGTGCGCAGTCGCATGCACGTGCTGGAAAATTACGCCCGTCGCGTAATGTTGCCCGTACACAAGGCAGAGTTGGCCCGATCTCGTGGCCATCATGCATACGCCTTGCTGAAGCGTGCGCGTCAGGCATTGATTCGCGAAGAGACTCGCATGGATGCAACCAGCCGCGGACGTCTGAGCGAGGCGCTGGAGAACAGCAACATGCTGCAGACGGTGTACGACTACCGGGCCCGCTTGCAGGCCATCTGGGACAACGCCGCCTCCAACGATAAACTGCTGAAGTCATTGCAGGAGTGGTGCGCGCAGGCCGAGGCCAGCGGCATCAATGCATTGCAGGAGTTTGCCATTCGACTGCGCGGCTATTCGCTGCAACCACAGGTCTAGAGAATTCCCTCACCCCAGCCCTTCTCCCCCGAAGGGGAGAAGGGCTTTCCGATGATCCACCGTCTTCCTCGAGGGAAAGGTCTTGTATTATTCAGTTCCTCTCTTCCTCTGGGCGAGGGGTGAGGGTTCCAGCAGCTTTGCCAACGCATCGATGTCGTCGATCGCGTATACCTCCACAATTTCCTGCTTGCCGCGCACTTGCACGCTGTGCAGCGCGAACCGGGTCGCGTCGATGCCGGCGCGCTGCACAGCATCCGCGGATGCCACCAGGGTGCACGCATAATCCTTGGTGAGCGCCTCGAGACGCGCAGCGAGGTTTATCGTATCGCCGATGGCGGACACTATGGGAGACTCCGGTGGCCCCATACTGCCTACGATGGCACTGCCGTAATGGATGCCGATGCCGATGCGCAGCGGCTGCTCCAGTTCGCCGGCCAGCGTATTGTTCAACTTCTGCAGGTGCCGGTGCATGGTCACCGCGCCGGACAGGGCGGCCAGGCAGGCACGCTTGGAGCCGCCTCTCAGACCATACAGTGCGAGCAGTCCGTCGCCGTTGAATTGCGCGTAGTGGCCGTCGGTTTTCTGCAGTGCTGACGCCATTTCGGCAAAAAACTGGTTAAGAATGAACAACACGTCGTAGGGCAGTTTTGTTTCGCCCAGGCGCGTTGAGCCACGCAGATCTACGAACAGCGCGGTCACGCTGCGTTCACGCCCCTGCATTCCTCCCTTGCGCCTGTCTCCCGGCAGTGTGTCGGCGGCGAGCAGGGGTGCGATCTGCAAGTCCCGCAGCGGGCGTGTCTGGCAGGCGAGGCGTACGTTGGGCGCCGCTGCGATGCGCAACAGCGCGGCACGCTCGAGGTCGTTCGGCGGCGGCAACAATTCCAGGCCTTCGCTGACGCGCACTCTGCACGTTGTACAACGTGCGCGCCCACCGCACACTGACGCGTGCGCAATACGACCCATGCGCAGTGCCTCGAGGATGCTGCGTCCCTGCAGCGCCACCAGGGTTTGCCCGTTGGCGTGGTGCAGGCGATAGCTGTTGCCTTTGCGTTTCACGACTGCACGAATCTGCCGCGCTGACAGCGTGGCACCGATCAGGCCCAGCGTGACCAGCAAACCGATATCACCCAGGCTGAATGTAGCTGGCTGCTCGGTGTAGGCCAGGGGATAATCCATGCTGTAGTAGTCTGCTGCGGGCTGCCCAGCCGCCTGTAACTCGGCACCGATTCTCGCGAATCCCAGTATCGCGAGCAGCGGTACCAGCAACGCCAGCGGATAAAGCACCCCGAGGGCTTGCCGGTAGCCCCTGCGCAGCCGCAACCAGTAGTGCAGACCCACCAGCATGTGTGCCCAGACGAT
>JAOTYY010000077.1 GCA_029861595.1 Gammaproteobacteria bacterium | reverse complement strand
ATACACGGTGTCGAAATCCACATCCTGTGCGCGGTGCGTACGCCCCACACCGCTGGTCCGCAAGCCGATGGCCGCTAACATACGTGCGATCTCCCGGCCGATGCTGCCAACGCCGATCACCAGAACCTGTTGTCCTCGCACGCGTGTGGTTAATCGATGCTGCCAGGCGGAGCTTGTCTGCAGGCGCCATGTTTCGGGCAACAATTTAGCCGTCGCCAGGATCAAACCCAGTGTGTATTCGGCCATTGCGCGATCGAACACACCGCGCACGTTGGTCAATACCACATCGCTGGCCACGAATTCCGGAAACAGCACGGCGTCGACACCAGCGCCTGACCATTGCACCCACTTCAAGCGGGTCGCCAGTGGCCAGATTTCGCGCAGTATCCTGGCACGAAAATCCCAACCGAACAAAACCTCGACGTCTGCGATTGCCGCCCGCGTGGTCCGGTCGTCTGCGGCGAACCGCAAGTCGACCTGGCCGGCGATTTGCTCGATGCCAGGCACCTTGCCGGCGCCGGACGCGCCATGTACGAGTACCACTATTTCATCGGGCATGACCGCGCTGCCGCGGATTCACCAGCTGTTACGCAGTTCGCGCAGCTTCAGGAATACGGTTTTGGCATCCGGTGACTCGGGCAGATCCGGAAACGCCTCGCGCAGCCTGGCGATCACCGAAGGGCTGTGCAAGCGGAAAAAGGTATTTATTTCTTTCTCCAGCGCGAGCGTGGATACCAGCGCCGCATCGGGATCCTGATCGCCCACATTCTCCAGCAGGGCCGCGGCTTTCCGATTATCCGGTTCGCGATCCAGGGTGAACCGCAGGTTGTTTCCGATGTAGTCGTGGCCCGGGTAGATGAGCGTGGTGTCGGGCAGGTTGGCGAGTTGCCCGGCAAACGTTTCATAGAGTTCGTTGGGATGGCCGCCGTTGTGGCAGTTGCCGGCACCGGCGTTGAACAACGTGTCGCCGCAGAACAGTGCTGGGGTATCCGTATGCGACAGCAGACATACATGACTCATCGTGTGTCCCGGCGTATCCAGGCTTTCGAGTTCCACGGTTTTTCCTACCGAGACGATGTCGCCGGCCGCCAGACCGCGATCCATGCCGGGAATCTTGTCCTTGGCATTCGCGTGGGCCAACAGCTTAGCTCCCGTGGCGGCAATCATGGCACGATTGCCCCCCGTGTGGTCGCCATGTTCGTGCGTATTGAGAATCTGAGTGATTTCCCAGCCGCGTTGTTTGGCTCGCGCCAGGCACTTGTGGTGGTCCAGCGGGTCCACCGCGAGCGCCTCACCGCTTTGCGGGCAGGCAATCAGGTAGTTGAAATTACGGTACGCGTTGCCCGTCCAAACCTGTTCGACGATCATCGGATTCTCCAACACCTAGTGTGCTGTCCCATACATAACATGTAATTCTGCGCGTCGCCAAGGGTCAGCTGCAAGGCACGCGTGCCAAGGCATGGTTCGGGCTGTGGCGTAAGCGCGTAACACCGCAGATGGCCCTTATGTGCACGGACGTACGGTATGCAGATATTGCAGGAGCAACTATCTGCGGCGGCGCGCCCAACAGATTGATTCGTAACGAGCGGTGCGCCGTTTAGCAATAGCGACGGCTATTGCTTGCACGACTACGCCTTGTCCTGACCCGCGACACGCGCTCGGAACTACACGTTATTTATGGGACAGCACACTGGAGCAAAGCGAAGATTCTAGCCGTTGCTCAGCATGGCGTCATGGCAGACTGCATATGCCAGGACACCGGCGGCGCGTATGATGTTTTCCAATGATCGTGCGAATACCAGCAATCCGGCTGGTCCGTGATGACACGTAATCCGTGATGCCCGACACAGCTACAACGCGGGTGTTGTTTTTTGGTGCGAACAACGCTTTCTCAACTACCGTGCTGCGGGCACTGTGCGTGGCAAACATCCAAGTTGCCGGGGTGCTCAGGTACGGTTTTTCCGGCGCACAGCCGCCACCGCGAACGCTATTTCCTGTGCAACCGTCGCCAGGGCGGGCTGTTCTGGCTGGACTCGCCGAGGAGTTTGGTTTCCCGGTGTTGTGTACCGCCGATTTGACCGGCAGTGCAACGCTGGCCCGGCTGAGCGCGTTGCAGGCAGACATTTTTCTGAGCGTTTGCTTTCCGCGGCGGCTGCCGGCACAGCTCCTGCAGCTGGCCGGGACGGCGTGCCTGAACATTCACCCGTCGCTGCTGCCTGCCTATCGTGGACCCGCACCGATTTTCTGGCAATTTCGTGGCGGCGAAGGGGATCTGGGCGTGACCCTGCACGCGCTCAGTGACGAACTGGACGCAGGGCCGGTGCTGGCTCAGCACAGCGTGGCATTGAGCGATGGCCTGCACCACGGCGAAATAGGGTGGCGACTGGGTCGCGTGGGTGCGGATCTTTTCGAACGGGCGATACCACGGCTAACGACATCGCGACAGAACTACACCGCGCAGGACACAAGCGCGGCAAGTTATTACCCACTACCGAAGGCGGAGGATTTCGTGCTCGACTCACAATGGTCGTCACGCCGCGCCTACAACTTCATGTGCGCAACCGATCACTATTGCCGACCGTATCCGGTGCAGGCAGGCGGCCTGACACTCCTGCTCGAGCGTGCCGTTGGCTTTACCGACACCGATGACGGGGAGGGGAGTGAACACGGCCGGGACGTGTTGGCGATACCATTTCGCCGTGGCACGTTGTATGCGGAGCCGGCGCGCACAGTGTCATGAGGCGCAGGCTGTCCAGGGGAGACCCGCGCGATCAGTCCTCGGTCAGGCGCCAGCGCTCGGCGTTGCGCTGCGCCCGCCCATCGTCCTCCAGCTTCAGAAGATGTGCGAGCAGCGATCGTACGGCCACACCGTGCAGATGCTCGCCGATATCACGGTAGACGACCGGTACCAGATCGACGGCCGATTTGTCCGGGTTTGTCTGCAGCGCTGCCAGCACCCCGGCTTCACGTTGCAAGCGATGCTCGATGATCCAGTCGACAGCCGCGTAGGGGGTATCGATCAACTCGCCGTGTCCCGGTGCAAGCATTTGCAGACGCAGCGTTTTCAACCGTCGCAGGGAGTCCAGGTATTGCTGCATGTTGCCGTCGGGTGGATTGATCACTACCGTTGAGCCATTCATTATGTGATCGCCCGTGAATAGCCATTCGCATTTTTCCAGCAGATAGCAGAGGTGGTTGGAGGCATGCCCTGGTGTGTGGACGGCGCGCAGCGTGAATTCTCCGGTGACGAGACGTTCGTCGTTGTCCAGCAAACGGGCCGGCGCGAACCCGGCTTCCTGGCTGGCGCCCGCCGGTGCTGGCCGACCCAGCACCTTGGCCCCGGTAGTCCCTGCCAAGGCGCGCGCTGCGGGCGAATGATCGAGATGCGTGTGAGTGACCAGAATCCACTTAATTGTGCCCGGCGCGCCGTTGAGAACGGCGTCAACATGTGTGTCGCTGGCGGGTCCCGGGTCGATGACCGCGACCTCGCGGTCGCCCAGCAGGTATGTGTTGGTTCCCGGGCCCGTCATCGGTCCCGGATTCGGTGCCAGTACACGCCGGATTCCAGGTGCGAGTTCAGTCAACTGGCCGGGATTGAGCCGCCCGTTCACTCATCGTCCCCGCGTGGATAGCCGCGATCCCCTGGCAGCACGGGGTGAGGTTTACCATCGACCTCGATGATTTCCGGTCGAATGCAGTAGATGCCATCCGCAGCACGCGAATGCGCCCAGTCGATTAAAGCGGGCAGCGACGTGTGTCGAGCGATCAGCTGCAGGTTTTTCACCGTCGGAAAGCGTACTTGCATAGCGTTCTGCCGCGCCAGGGCCAGCACTTCGGCGGCGCTGATCCAGCGACCGTCAGTAAGTTCATCACCGTCATGT
Source organism: Gammaproteobacteria bacterium (assembly GCA_029861595.1). GTDB lineage: Bacteria > Pseudomonadota > Gammaproteobacteria > JAHELT01 > JAHELT01 > JAHELT01. The sequence continues at coordinate 12,551 of JAOTYY010000077.1, read as the reverse complement.
CGTGCTTGTTGGCCGGCCGGCTTCGCGGCCATAAAAAAACGCGTCGAAAAACGCTTCGGCAGCCTCAGCGGTGTTTCCCAGTGTCCGATGTAGTGCAAGACGTCGCAGGCCACTCGCAAGTTTTGCTCGCGCAAGAGTTCGGACCACGTTCGCCTGCCTGTTGCCAACGTTTCGCGCAACTGCTCCCGCTGCGCCTCGCGTCCCCGAAACGCCCAGTCTCCCTGCGCATCGCGTGCCAGCAGGACGCCGGATTCTTCGAACAGTTCCCGTGCCGCCGCACTGAAGTAGTCCAGCGCGTTACCGGGTAAGTCGAGGAGACGGTCCGCCTCCTCCGTGGTGAGCCCTTCACAATGGGCATGCGCAGCACGGTCTTCGCTGTCCACCAGTCCGCCCGGGAAAGCATAACTTTCGCCAAAGGCTGTTGCGGCATGCCGCTGCACCATGAACAATTCCGGTGCGCTCTGCGCTTCCCGTGCCAGCACCACGGTTGATGAGGGCAATGCCGGCGCCGGCGTCGATCCGTTTTTCACGAACAGCTCAGGCAGTTTTGCGGGTGTTGTTCGGTCCCCGGATCGCGGCCGCGCTCGTCTGGCATTGTGGTCTCCCGCGTGTGCCGAAGTTACACCTCGACTGTGTCGTCGCGTACGCCATGCCGGGCGAAGCAGAGCGGCCAGCGGTACGCATTGCACAGGCGGTAACGGCAAATCTAACCGAGGTCGCGAACCCCTGCAACAGACGTTCGGGTAGATGCCCCGCACTGCCGGTGCGTGACGCGGATGACGCTTCGCTTACAATGCCCCCTTTGCGCAGCTCGCACTCACTGATGCGACGCCATACACGAGAGATCGGAACCCCAAGTGGAACCCTGGGTGGCAATCACGATCGCGGCCGCGTTTTTTCAGAACCTGCGGTCCGCGTTGCAAAAGCATTTGAAAGGGCGTTTGTCGACGTCGGGGGCAGCATATGTGCGGTTTTTCTATGCCTGGCCGATGGCCCTGGTTTATGTGTACGCACTGCATGCCTGGGGCGATCTGCCTCTGCCCCGACCCAATACCTTGTTCTTACTTTACTGTGTGCTCGGCAGCGTAGCGCAGATCCTGTTTACGGTGTTTCTGCTGTGGATGTTTTCGTACCGCAATTTTGCCGTAGGCACGACGTTTTCCAAGCTCGAGGTAGTACAGGTAGCGATCCTGGGCGCCATCATACTCGGCGACCGTTTATCCGCGGTGGCCGTGGTGGCGATCGTTGTCAGTGCGTTTGGCGTGGTTGCCATGTCGATCGGGCAGAGCAAAGTCACCCTGCGCGCCCTGCTTGGAGGGTTCTCCGAAAAACCCACGCTGATCGGTTTGGCTTGCGCGGCCTTCGTCGGCGGCTCGGTGGTATTTTTCCGGGGTGCTTCGCTGGCGCTGCAGCACGACAATGCCGCAATGGCGGCAGCGTACGCGCTCGCGGTGAGCCTGCTGATTCAGACACTGCTCATGGGCGCGTATCTGCGTTGGCGCGAACCCGGTGAGCTGACCCGAGTCATCCGCCACTGGCGGTGGGCCGGCGCGGTAGGCGTGACCGCGGTGCTCGGATCGATCGGATGGTTTAGCGCGTTCACGCTGGAGAATGCCGCCCACGTGAGGGCGCTGGGGCAGATCGAGCTGGTGTTTACCTATATCGCCACGACGCTGGTATTTCGCGAACACGTCAACTGGCGCGAGACACTCGGTATGGTGCTGGTGGTTGCGGGGATTCTGTTGTTGATTCTCGGTGGGTAAGTCTGTTTCAAGCACCGCGCTACCTGTCGCGCCTCCCACGCTCACCGCCATCGTCCACAAAGGCATTGTGCGTTTCCGCAATGGGTCTTATCGTAGGACCGGCCGATTGTCCTGACGGAGATAGACCGTGAAATTCGATGCGCTGAGAGCGGTGCTCAAAGACACGCCCTACATGGGCGTGGACGAAGGCTGGGAACTCTACAATTTCGTGCTGCGAAACCGCCCTCAGCGTTGTCTCGAACTCGGCCACGCACACGGTGCGTCCAGCATTTACATCGCTGCAGCCCTGGACGAGGTTGGCGATGGTCATCTCGACAGCGTCGATCTGCTCAGTTCGGCTGACCGCGTGCCGAATATCGAAAGTCTGTTTGCCGAGGCGGGGCTGATCCGCTACCTGAGTGTCTATCGTGAGACCAATTCCTATACCTGGTTCTTGAAACGTAAGATCGAGGAACGATCGAGCCAGGGAAACTGCGAGCCCTGTTACGATTTCTGTTTTATAGACGGGTGCAAGAACTGGACGATTGACGGCCTGGCTTTTTTTCTGGTCGAGAAACTGCTGCGGGAAAACGGCTGGATTCTTTTCGATGATTATCGCTGGACGTACGCGCGGCATCAGCATAAACCGGAAAACGACGGCATCACGACACGCAGTTTGAGTGTCGAGGAAATGGAGAAAGCGCACGTGGAGCTGATTTTTCACCTGCTGGTGATGCAGCATGCGAGCTTTTCCAACTTCGTGCTGCAAGATGGTGCGTGGGCCTGGGCGCAAAAAAATGCACGAGGTGCCAAGGCGCTGCAGGAGACATCGAAACTACCGTTACCGCAGGAGCTTGCAGCACCGTCTCTCTGAACTGATGCGCGCCAGTCTTAGGCCGGCGAACCGCTGAGGATGAAACCGACTGGTTTGTTGGAGACCGCGTTGTCTGAGTAAGTGGCTGGCTGCACGGCAGCGCGGATCAGCTTTCGCGCAGAGCGAGCGCCGGGTTCAACGCCGCGGCGCGTAGTGCCGGGTGCAAGCCGAATACCAGGCCGGTCAGCAAAGCTGACGCCGGGCCCAGACACAACCCCAGAAGAGAGAAGGCGACAGCCCAGCCCGCGTATGTCTGTACCAGCAGTGCAGCGGCGATCCCCAGCATCAGGCCAACGACACCGCCCGCGAAACACAGCAACGCGGAGTGGCACATATACAGGCTGACGATGCGGGCGCGCGTTGCACCCACTGCCATACGCAACCCGATTTCATGTGTCTGCTCAGTGACGTTGGACAACATTACGTTCATTACACCGATACCGCCTACCAGTAGCGACAGACCGGCGATTGCACCCATTACCAACTGAAACAAAGCCTGGGTATCGCGCGCTTCATTGAGCAGGGCGTAGGGGACAACGATGCGGTAGTTGGTTACGTCGCGATGCGTTTCGCGCAAGATCGCTTTGAGGTTTTCCGCCACCCCGGGCAGGCTTGCAGGGGAGTTATTGCGCAGCCGCACCAGCATGCCGTGCACACCACGCTGGCGGGCGCCGCTGGGAAATGGCGAGGTGGTGAACGGCGTGATCAAAGCATTGTCGAAGTCCAGCGCCGACAGCCCCGTACCTTCGGTCAGCAGGCGGCCCCTGGGTCGCAATATGCCAACGACTTTGCAGATCTGGTTGCCGGTGTGAAGTGGGGTACCAATGCTGGCTGCCAGCGTGATACCGAGGCGGGCGCCGAGTACGCAGACCCGCCGTTGCTGCAGATTGTCGCTGGGCAGGAGCAGACGCCCCGCGGCCGCGCGTAGCGTTTCGGCAGGCAACCAGTCGGCCGAGGCCCCGACCACCGTGGCCAGCGCGCGATGGTTGGCGGCCGTCACTAATTGCTCGTCGTTGCGCGCGAAATAGCCGAGCGTGCCACGGCCCGCCAACCAGGCGGCGATCCGCTGTGCGTCCGCGACGGTCAAGCCAACCGAAAGATTGGTGACATCCACGCCCGCGAAGGCGTTCAACGGTGGGGCGCTTTCGATGCGTACGGTCTCTATACCCAGGCTGCTGATGCGCTGCAGGGTGGCGCGTTTGGCGCCTTCGCCGATCGACAACATCGACACCAGTGCGACCACGCCGATGGCAATGCCCAGAGCGCTCAGCGACGAGCGTACCGCCCTGCGGCGCAGACTAGACCAGGCGTCGCGCGCGTCGGCGTAGACGTCAGCCGGGTAGAGCATGCGAAAACTTGTCCAGGTTCAGTCGCCGCGTCGCGAAACGCATCGCCTCCGCATCGTGTGTTGCCATGATCACGCATTTTCCGGCAACCGCTTCCTGGCGTAACAGCGAGAGCACGCGATGAGCATTTTCCGCATCCAGCGACCCGGTTGGCTCATCGGCAAACAGAACACGCGGCCGGTTGATAAGCGCGCGTGCGAACACTACGCGTTGCAATTCACCGGCGGACAACATGCGAGGATAGTGGGTAGCGTATTCCGCGAGACCGACATATTCCAACAGTCCGTGTGCCCGCTCATCGATTGTTTGTGCATCGCGGATACCGCCGTAGCTGCAGGGCAGTGCCACGTTTTCCACCACCGTTTTGTACGGCAACAGATGCGGGGTTTGAAAGATGAAACCGAATGCGCGGTTACGTAACGCCGCCGCTTGCGCGTCGTTGAAGCTGTTCAACGGTTGGTCCTCAAACCGCACTTCACCACCGCTGGGACGGTCAAGTCCACTCAGCAGATTGAGCAGCGTCGATTTTCCCGATCCGGAGGGTCCGGTCAATGTCAGCAATTCGCCTGCTGTCACCGCGAGCGAGGTGGTGGCCAGCGCGGTGATCGATTTGCCCGCGAATTCAAACTCGCGGTGTAAATTGTCGCCTTGAATCAGCATCACTGTGCGCCGATGACGATACGGTCTCCGGCGCTCAGACCTGCGGTTACTTCCACCAGTTCCAGGCCCACATCACCCAGCGTTACTTTTGTCGGCACGGCGCGTCCGGATTCCTGCCGTTGGACCCAGGCATCGCCGTCGCGATACTCGATGGCGCTCACGGGGACGGCGATCACGTCATGCAGGTCTTTGTAGGCGATCTGAATGTTCGCCGACATGCCGACCCGCAAATCGGGCGAAGGGTCACTGATACGCACCTCGGCATTGTAGCGTTGCACAGAGTCTTCCGCCCGGCGCTCGGCGAGCGAGCCGACGCTGCGCAGCGTTCCCGAGAAACCACGATCCGGCAACGCGTCGAATTCCACGCGCGCAGGCATGCCGGGTGCGAGACGAGCGATATCGACTTCGCGCACCCGCAGTTCGATTTTCAGTTCGCTGGTGTCCGGAATTTCCATAAACGTCTGACCGATCCAGATCGCATCGCCGGTCTGTGCTTTGCGGCGCTGGCGCTGTTGCGGAACTTCGACATAGAACAATATGCCGTCAATTGGCGCCCGCACATCGCAGTTCTCCAGGTTCCTGCGCGCTTTCGCGAGCTGCTGTTCGGCGACGCGGAGATCGCGGCGGTGTTTCAACAACTCGCTTTCCCATCGGTTGAGCTCCAGGCCAGCAACCCTGCGCACACGCGCAACTTCCGTTTCCGCAGCATCGACGAGCAGTTCCGCTTCGCGCGTCAGACGTGGTCTCTCGTAGCGATCGAAGTTATCCAGTTCGGCGCGCGTCATAGCCAGTTGTTCGCGCATTTGCTGCGCAACGTCGGCGACCTTGTCCCGTTCGCGCTGGCTCACGTGTCCTTGTGTGAACAACTCGTCGAAATCGGCAAGCTCGGCCATCGCAATGCGCACACTGCGTTGTGCCTGATCGATTGCCAGGGTCCGCCTCTGGCGTTCCAGCGCACCGGTGCCCTCGCGGAGATCCTGCGATTTGATCAATGCGATTTCGCGTTTGCGGTTGGCCGCCTCCAGCTTTGCTGTGTTGTCCTCGCGCTGCAGTTGCAGAGCTTTCTCGGTGGCGTTGATTCGCGTACGCGAGTCGATCACGGACTGTTCGGCAGTTATCAGCGCGTCGTTGAAGGGTTTAGTGTCAAAGCGTGCGACGATCTGTCCGCGTTTGACCATTTGTCCTTCTTCGTGCATCCATACCAGTTTCGCCTGATTGCTGGAGATAAGCGATTTCACCGGCGCTACGCGTGCCGGGCGCACCGTGCCGCGTTCGTGGATCTGCAGTGTGAAACTGTGACGTTGTACCGTGAGTGTGGAAACCGTGGGCTGCACGGTATTCTGTGTCCAGTAACTCGCGGCAGCAAACGCCGCCAACGCCACCAGCAACGACGCCAGAAACAACGGCATAGCCCATGCTCTACGAACGGCAGTGGGTTGCGCGACAGACGCCTGTGTGGGTTTGTTATGACCGTTCAGCAAAATGCAGAACTCATTGATCTTCAGGTGCGACCATCGTCGCGCGCAACCAGCGTTCGTCGAGCAGACCGAACACGTACCCCAGGCGCGCGGCTACATTGTTGTAAGCGATCCGCGTGCTGACAACGTCCAGCTCCGCGTTCGAGAAAGCAATTTCACTATCCACTACGTCGGCGTTACTGGACAGGCCGCGACGAAATCGGATGTCGGCAAGCTGCAAAGCCTGCTCGGCTTGCGCGAGTTGCTGCAGACTGATCTGGTAGCGGCGTTCGCTGGCTGCCAGATCAGCGAGAATTTCGCGTGCCTCGCGCTGGATTTGACGCTTCAAAGCGCGGCCGGCGCGCGCTACACGCGAGCGGCTACGGCGTTGACGTTGCAGATTGTTATGCTCCTCGCCGCGTTCCAGTGTCGTGCTGTACTGCAGCAACAAGGACCAGTCTGTTTCATCGAGAGTGGTCGACTCTTCATAGGTTTCGCCGTAACCTTGCTGTTCGAGTTGCACGCTCAGGGATAGATCGGCGCTCAGATCGCGTTGCGCGCGGTATGTCTGCAAATCGGCGATCTGCTTGTCCACCGCCTGCATCTGCCACTCCGGTCGCGAGTTCAATACGTCGTTCTGCCAGTCCTCCGGGATCAACGGCGTCCAACGTTCGATCTGCAGCTGTGGCCGGTAGCGGCCCGCCTCGTCCAGCGCCAGCAGATCGTGCATTCGCTCACGTTCGCGCGCGGCTGCGCGTTGCTGGTCCCTGTACGCGTTTTGTGCGGTAAGACTGGCCAGCTCAGCGCGGTAAACATCCACCTTGGACGTAAGACCGGCGCGCTGACGCGCCCGTGCCGCGACAATGTGGCTGTCGGCGCGCTGCAACGCTTGCGCGGAGCGTTCGACGAGCAGCTCTGCCAGCAGCGCGGCGTGATAGCGCTGCACCGCATCCAGCAGCAGATCCTGTCGCCGCCGCTGGGCGCTGAGTAACTCTCTTTCGCGTTGCAGTTCTGCTACGGTCAGTCCGATGCGGTTGTAGCGGCGCCCCCAGTTGCGCAGTAAACCCTGCGAAACGCGTATATATGCGCGCGTGTTATAGGGATTGATCACGGCGAATGTGTTGGAGGCGATTTGGCGGCTTTCCAGACCGACACCGACTGCGGTGCCGAATTCGTTCTTACGCTGCGCTTCCACGCCGACGCGGCGTGTTTCGGCCGCAGCCCCGACGTTGAAGTTGGCCAGCGGTGTCACGCGGGTTTCGAACGCCAGTTCGGCCATGTCGATATCGAGTTGCCGGGCGACCAGGTCGTCGTCGATATCGCGCACCTGGTCGCTCAGTTGCACTGCCAGCTCGATATAGCGTTGCAGATCGATGACGGTGGCGGGCTGTTGGGCCCGTACCTCGAACGTGGCACAGGCGATTGCCGTAGCTGCCACACATGCGGGCAGCGTCTTGCGGCAGTCGGTCAGAAAGCGCCTACGCAACGGTATTCCCCAACGACCTCTCATGGCACACCATTCTGTTTACTGTACCTTGAATACTCGTCTACCCGGACCTCGAAACGAGCGTTCGCTTGGGCTCGAGCGACATTAAACCATAGGGTTTAACGTTATCAATCTGTAGATTGTCTACATTTTCCCACGTAATCACAGCAAGTAACGTACCCGCAGGCGACGACAATCACCGATGTTAACTCCGGGCCTCCGGTGTGCAATGCGGCACAGCAGGCGATGAGATTTGATTTTCGACTGCCGGGCGACTGGTACCATGACAGAATATGCACCGGCCTTAGGCCGTCGTCCGTTCGAACGAGCTGCGCGGCAGAAAATCGGTGAACTGTGATGGCCTGCGGATGTCTACCACTCATCTTAAATGCCCGACAGGTGATGATGCGCCGGTGTTTAGAATATCTGTACTGCTGTGGCTGGCGTTAGCCCAATCGGCAATCGCTGCGCCGGCGTCGATACTTTGGGATAAATGGACTGCGCATGACCGCGCTTCCGAGCAGACCGTCGATCATGCGGTGTGGGATGCGTTTCTCGTCAGCCGCGTGCAACGGGATGCAAGCGGTATCAACCGCATTGCCTATGCCTCGGTCAGCGTTGCGGACAAGGCCTTCCTGGCGGACTACATAGCGTCGTTGGAAGCGGTCAGAGTCAGCGGGCTCAATCGCGCTGAACAACTCGCGTTCTGGATTAATCTGTACAACGCACTGACCGTGAAACTGGTGCTGGACCATTACCCGGTGAACAGCATTCGCGATATCAAGCCGTGGTTTCTGGCGTGGGGCCCGTGGGGTGAAAAGCTTGCGCGGGTGGAAAACGAGCATCTGGCGCTCGACGATATAGAACACAGGATTCTGCGTCCGATCTGGCGTGATGCGCGCATCCACTATGCGGTGAACTGCGCCTCCGTGGGGTGTCCCAATCTACAGGCGCAGGCATTCACCGCCGCTGCCACCGAGCGCATGCTCGATCGGGCGGCGCGCGAATTCATCAATCATGGGCGGGCCGTGGCGTTCATCGACGGCAAGCTCGTGGTGTCCAGCATTTACGAGTGGTTCAAGGAAGATTTCGGCGGCAGCGACCAGGGCGTCATCGAACACTTAAGGCGCTACGCATCCCGAGAGCTTGCTGGGCGTCTGGCCGATGTCCGGCGCATCGACGATGACCGTTATGACTGGCGACTCAATAACGCCTACTGACGGGGATTCCGGGTAACTCGGCGCTGCGCCTGCGTCAGCGAAACGGCAGAACGTATTTTGCGAAGTACTCTTGAGCAAGCTTTTCGGCTGCTTCCCGTTCCGGCTGGGTCATTTTCGACGCCAGCCGATTGCGGTTGCTGTCCGCGACTGTGTAGCCCTTCTGCGCCGACAATGCGATGCGAAATGAAACTGCACCGGTCACATCGCGCGCAGCGTTTGTTTGCTTCGTCCCTTTTGCGCCGGCCAGAGCAAACCACACGTAAGCCAGTTTGCGGTCGTGCGGGACGCCTACCCCCTTTTCGTAAGAACCGGCAAGACTGAATTGTGCCGCCTGGTGGCCACGTTCGGCGGCTTTGCGGTTCCAGTACGCCGATTTTGTTTCATCGGGTTGCATGCCCTGTCCTTTGCCGTACATAAGCGCCAGACTGTATTGCGCCGCTGCGTGGCCCTGGCCCGCCGCTTTGCCGAACCAGTGCGCGGCCTTGGCGAAGTCACGCGTCATCCCGTCGCCGTCCTGGTAGCGCAGCGCGAGATTGAACTGCGCATCGGCATCGCCCTGCTTGGCGTGTGATTCAGTGACTGCATTCATGGCGTCGTTTCCTGGCGGCACAGCGAAAAGAATGACCTCCCAGCGCACGTATGATGAGACAAAATCATGTGCCAGGACAGGGTGTGTGCTTGCCCCGGGTCAGAAGCAGTATGAGGGACTGCGCTCACGCAAGTATATTTCCTGCGAGATAAACAATCATCGTACGCGCCTCGTCATTAAATGTGAAGGCGCTAGCCCCTGTCAGGAAAAATCTGTCGATTAATGGCGGCACATCCATGTATCGCCTACCAGGGTGCCGAAAAATGAGTTTCTCAACGCCCTGCTAGTATGCTGGCCCTTGGCGACACACGCTCAGAATTGCACGCTATTTACGGGCCAGCATACTAGTAAACCACTACCGAGCGAATGCTTTCGCCGGCATGCATCAAATCGAAAGCCTGATTGATATCTTCCAGTTGCAACTTGTGGGTGATCATCGGATCGATCTGAATGCGGCCATCCATGTACCAGTCGACGATTTTGGGAACATCGGTGCGCCCGCGCGCGCCGCCAAACGCCGTGCCGCGCCAGGAGCGTCCGGTGACCAGCTGAAACGGCCGTGTCGATATTTCCTGCCCGGCGCCGGCCACACCGATAATGATGCTTTCGCCCCATCCCTTGTGCGCACACTCCAGCGCGGCACGCATCACCTCGACGTTGCCGATGCATTCGAAGGAATAATCGGCGCCTCCGCCGGTAAGTTCGACAATGTGTGCAGCGAGGTCACCGGGCACGTTGTCCGGGTTGACGAAGTGGGTCATACCGAATTTGCGCCCCCATTCCTCTTTGCCATCGTTGGTGTCGACGCCGACGATCATATTGGCGCCGACCATGCGCGCGCCTTGGATTACGTTCAACCCGATTCCGCCGAGCCCGAATACCACGACATTCGCGCCTGGCTCCACCTTGGCGGTGTTCACAACCGCGCCGATGCCGGTGGTAACGCCGCAACCGATGTAGCAGATGTTCTCGAAAGGCGCATCGCTGCGCACCTTCGCCACGGCTATTTCCGGCAGTACCGTATGGTTAGCGAACGTCGAGGTGCCCATGTAGTGGAACAGTTGCTGGCCCCGGTAGGAAAAACGGCTGGTGCCATCGGGCATCAGGCCCTGGCCCTGTGTCGCGCGGATTGCCTGACAGAGATTGGTTTTGGGATGCAGACAGTATTCGCACACCCGGCATTCCGGGGTATACAGTGGGATCACATGATCGCCCGGCTGCACGGAGGTCACCCCGTCGCCGACCTCGACCACCACGCCGGCACCTTCATGGCCGAGGATTGCCGGAAATAATCCTTCGGGGTCCGCGCCAGACAACGTGAATTCATCTGTATGGCAGATGCCGGTGGCTTTGATCTCGACCAGCACTTCGCCAGCCTGGGGGCCCTGCAGATCGACTTCGACAATTTCGAGTGGTTTGCCGGCCTCGAAGGCCAGTGCAGCGCGGGTTTTCATGTGGCTTCTTCTCCTCCAGAGCGGCACCGCGGCTATGCCAGTGCACGGAAAAAGCGGCATTATACAGAGCCGACTGGACGTTGCATCAGCGCGCCTTCCCACAGCGACCGGCGCTGCCGCTACCGTTGTGGAGCCCCGGTTGTTCGCCCGGGTTGCGCTCGCTATAGTCGCGCAGGTCAAAGTTCGGTTGTGTGCGCATGTCCGATACACATACGGCGCTGCTGGCGCAAGCCCAGACGCTGCTCCCTCATGCAGTGCAACTGCGACGCGAGATTCATCGCCACCCCGAGCTCGGAAACGAGTTGCCCAGGACCCGTGCGTCGGTATTGCAGGCACTGCAACCCCTGAATCTGGATGTACGCCTTTCGAAATCTACCAGCGGCATCGTCGCGGTTCTAGAAGGTTCCACACCCGGACCCAGTATCTTGCTGCGCGGCGATATGGATGCGCTGCCGATGCCGGAGGACACCGGCCTCGAATATGCCTCTGAAATCGATGGCCGAATGCACGCCTGCGGGCATGACTCACACACCGCGATGCTTGCCACGGCCGCGCACCTGCTCAGCGCCAGGCGTGTGGACTTACCGGGAAAAGTGATTTTCATGTTCCAACCGGGCGAGGAGGGTCCCGGTGGCGCACAACCGATGATCGACGAAGGCCTGTTCGATACTGACGCGAAACCCGATGCAGTTTTTGCGTTGCACATCTATCCCAATCTTCGCAGCGGCATGATCGCCTGTCGTGCGGGTGCGTTTCTCGCTGCTGCCGATACCGTGTCCATCGAACTGCGAGGCAAAGGCGGTCACGGTTCCATGCCCTACGATGCCAACGATCCGGTTCCGGTGATCTGCGAACTGGTGCAGGCGTTTCAGACTTTCGTGACGCGGCGTTTCAAACCGTTCGATCCGGTTGTGCTGACGGTGGGACGAATTGCCGCCGGAACTGTCAACAATGTAATTCCGGAGTGCGCGATGTTGGAGGCTACGCTGCGATCGTTCTCGACGATGGCTCGCGAAACCGCCCACACGGGTATTCGCCGGCTCGCCGAGCAACTGGCTGCTGCTTACGAGATGCAGGCCGAGGTGACTATCGATCAAGGGTACCCGGCCACCTATAACGATGCCGGGTTCGTCGAGTTCGTGCGCCAGACTACCGGCGAGCTGTTCGGGGCGGACGCGTACCTGGAAATGCCTGAACCGCTGATGGGTGCGGAGGATTTTTCTCTGATGCTGCAGCGCACGCCGGGCGCCATGGCGTTCCTCGGCGTGGCGCCGGACGATGTCGATCCGGCAGCCGCGGCCCCCTGTCATTCCAACCGCATGCAGCTCAACGAATCGGCGATGGTGCAGGGTGTGGCGTTACACGCGGCGGTCGCCTGCGAGTTTCTGCGCAAGCATGGCTGATTGTGCCTGGTACCGCGCCGGCAGCCGCGAGTGTTTGATCGTTTGAAACACATCGTCTGCGCCGCTTCCGCAATTTGTGTCGCCCTCGTGCTGGCGCCCGGGACGGCGGCAGGCGACGGTTTTTTCGACCGCCCTGAAGGTCAGGGTGTGGCAAGTCTCGTGGTACCGGGCAGCGGACAGTTCCTGCAGTCCAATCGCGTAGCAGGTGGACTTTACCTGGGTGCGTTTGCCGCCTCCGTGGCGGCTGCCGGCTACTACCGCAATCAGGATGATTTTCTGGAGGCGGACGACCGGTTCGACGACGATCGAGAGATCCAGTT
>JAOTYY010000076.1 GCA_029861595.1 Gammaproteobacteria bacterium | reverse complement strand
GGAATAACTGAATTGAACCTCACTGCAGGCGATCGTCCAGCCAATGTCGAACTCGATGACGTGCACCTCACGCTGAGCAGTATAGCGGGTGAGGTACACATCCTGCGCGGCATCAGTTTGCGCGTGGCACCCGGGGAAACCGTCAGCGTAGTCGGTCCTTCCGGGTCGGGAAAGTCTAGCATGCTGATGGTCATTGCCGGCTTGGAGCGTGCCACGCGCGGACGCGTCAGCGTGGCGGGACGCGACCTGGCAGCGCTGAACGAAGACGACCTCGCGCTGTTTCGCCGCGAACAGGTCGGGATCGTGTTTCAGGACTTTCACCTCATCCCGACCATGACTGCGCTGGAGAACGTCGCCATCCCGCTGGAATTCGCTGGCGTTGAGGATGCGTTCGAGCGCGCGGCCCAGGGCTTGAACGCGGTGGGGCTCGGACACCGTACCAGTCACTATCCGGGTCAGCTGTCGGGCGGCGAACAGCAGCGTGCGGCACTGGCGCGCGCGCTGGCGCCGCAGCCCGTGCTGCTGCTGGCCGACGAACCCACCGGCAATCTCGACACCAGCACCGGCGAACATGTCATCGAGTTGATGTTCGACCTGACCCGCGATCACGGCACGACCCTGATGCTCATCACCCATGACATGGACCTCGCGGCGCGCTGCCAGCGCTCCCTGCACCTGGTGGACGGGTGCATCGACGAGCCGCTGGCCGCGTCGGCCTAGCAACGCGCATGTCACCCGCATTAAAACTGGCGGCGCGGGAGCTGCGCGGAGGACTGCGGGGTTTTCGCATCCTGATGACGTCGCTGGCGCTGGGTGTGGGCGCGATCGCGATCGTGCAGTCCCTGGCAGGCAGCGTGGAAGCAGGATTGCGCAGCGACGGACGCAAGATCCTCGGCGGCGATGTAGGGATTCACACAGCGCAGGGTCCGCTGGAAGATGCGCAACTGGAGTACCTGCGAGTGCACTCCAGCGCCCTGATGAGCTTCGTAGAAACGCGCGCCATGGCCCGGCGCGAAGACGGCGAATCCAGCACCCTGGTGGAATTCAAGGCCGTGGATGAGCACTATCCGATGTACGGCGAAGTCGTGCTGTTCGGTGACCGGGCGTTCGACGGTATCCTCGACCAACGTGACGGCGTATGGGGCGCAGTGGTCGAACCGCTGGCGTTGCAGCGTCTCGGTGTCTCCGTTGGTGCGGTGGTCAAACTCGGCGGCGCGCGCTACGAGATTCGCGCAGTGCTCGAGCACGAACCGGATCGCGCCGGGAGCGGCGGCGCGTTCGGCTTCGGACCGCGCCTGATGGCCAGCGCCGCGTCGCTACCGGATACGGGACTGTTGCAGCGCGGCACCCTGGCACGGCACCGATACCGCCTCAAGCTGCCAGACGACGTGGACGTTGAGGCGTTTCGCGGACAATTGGATCGAGCATTTCCAGAGGCATTGTGGCACGTGCGCGATTACCGTCGACCGGCGGCGCGCGTGGAGCGCATGATCGACCGGCTGACGCTGTTTTTCACCATGGTCGGATTGACCACCCTGCTGGTGGGGGGCGTCGGCGTCAGCAACGCGGTAAAAACCTATATCGACGGGAAGATCCGCAGCATCGCCATGCTGAAATGCGTCGGCGCCACTGGCGACGTTTTGTTTCGCGCCTATACGCTGCAGGTCCTGGCGCTCGCCAGCGGCGGAATCGTCATCGGGCTTGCGGTCGGCGCAGCCGCACCCTGGTTGCTGGCATCGCTGCTCGGCGAAATCCTGCCGGTGCCATTCGTGCCGGGCGTGTATCCCGGTGCGCTGCTGATAGCGGCCTGCTTCGGTCTGTTTACCACACTGGCGTTTGCCGCCTGGCCGTTGGCCCGCACCCACGAGGTTCCGCCGGCCGCATTGTTTCGCAGCGGTCTTGCCGAGCAGCGCATACGCGTGCGCCCGACTCCGCTGCTGCTCGCGCTCGGTAGCGTTGCCGCGCTGGCAGCGCTGACGATCGGCAGCACCGACAACAAGCTGTTCGCCATCTGGTTCATTCTGGGCAGCGTGGCGGTGATGGCACTGTTGCGCATCACGGCGTGGTTGATCATGCGCTGGCTGCCGCGTGTGCGCCGGCCGCGGCACCCGGGCGTACGCCTGGCGATCGCCAACATGCACCGGCCCGGCACCCTGACGCCCGATGTCGTGCTGTCGCTGGGATTGGGCCTGACCGTGCTGGTTGCCGTCGCCCTGGTGCAGGGTAATCTGGACCGGCAGATCAACGAGTCGATACCGGCGATCGCACCGGCTTTCTTTTTCGTTGATATCCAGTCGGATCAGATCGAAGCGTTCGAGCGAACGGCCAAGAACATCGCGGGCACCGGCGAATTGCTAAAGGTGCCGTATCTGCGCGGCCGTATTCTGCAGATCAACGACCGCCCCGCGGAGTCCGCACTCACCGATGAGCGCTACGCATGGTTGATCCACGGGGACCGCGGCCTGACTTACGCCGCTGATGCGCCGCCGCGAGCGGACATCGTGGCCGGCGAGTGGTGGCCACCCGACTACCGTGGACCGCCGCTGCTGTCCATACACAAGGACGTCGCCAGTGCCTTCGACATCGGGGTTGGGGACAGCATCACGCTGAACGTGCTGGGACGCAAGATAACAGGCGAAATCGCCAATGTGCGTGACCTGCCGTGGCGTTCGCTGCAAATCAACTTCGCGATCATGTTCTCCCCTGAACCGCTGCGCCAGGCACCGCACGCTTTTATCGCGACCTTGAACGCCGAGGACGGTGTCGAGGATACCGTTCAGCATCAACTCACCGAGGCGTTTCCGAACGTCACCGCCATTCGCATCAAAGACGCACTGGACACCGTCAACACACTGCTCGCGCGTATCGGCGCCGCGATCCGGGGTGTCGCCTCCATCGCGCTGGTTGCCGGCACCTTGGTGCTTGCCGGGGCGATCGCAGCCGGTCATCGCCGGCGCGTTTACGAAAGCGTGCTGATGAAAGTGTTCGGCGCTACGCGCGGCGACGCCTTGAAGAGCTACCTGCTCGAATACAGCCTGCTGGGGCTGCTGACTGCCAGCATCGCGGTAGTAGCAGGCACGCTGGCTGCGTGGGGCGTGCTGTACGTGCTGATGGACGCAGACTGGTTGTTTGTACCCAGTGCCGCTTTCGGCACCGCGGCGCTGTGCACCGGCATCACCCTGGTGCTGGGATTCATCGGTACCTGGCGCGCGCTGGGGCGTAAGGCGGCACCGCTGCTGCGCAATCAGTGATCCGATAACCCTCCCTCGCCCCAACCCTTCTCCCCCGAGGGGAGAAGGGCTTCTTTCGGCGTCTTTGGTTTTATTCCTATCCCTGGGAGAGGGGTCCTCTCTCACACAGGTAAACTCCCCTCTCCCTCTGGGAGAGGGGTCGGGGGTGAGGGTGTTCATTGGCTGCCCCCTCATCCCAAACCTTCTCCCCCGAGGGGAGAAGGGCTTCTTTCGGCGTCTTTGGTTTTATTCCTATCGCTGGGAAGAGGAGTCCTCTCTCACGCAGGAACCCAAGGTGAGCGTCTTCACATGCAGCCATACCCGTCTCGTAATAGAATGAATTTCGTTACCGAGAAATCGGAGGTGCGTACATGCCACAGGCAGTTTCCGAGCGCGACAATCCGCCGCTGATCCGCAATCACATCCCCTACGAGTTGGACGGGGGTGTTGCCGAACGTGCCTCGATCGGCGTAATCGTGCTGGCCAGCGACCAGACCATCGAGCACGAGTTGCGCCTGCTGCTCGACTTGCCGGGTGTGGGGTTCTACGAATCCCGGATCTACTGCGACAACATCGTTACGCCCGAGTCGCTGAGCGCCATGGAACCGAAAATAGGTCCCAGCGCCGCATTGATTCTGCCGGGCATGCCGTTGGATGTGGTGGCGTTCGGCTGCACATCGGCGTCGATGATCATCGGCGAATCGAGGGTTTTCGAGAAAATCCAGCGCGTACGGCCCGGGGCGAAGTGCACCACCCCGGTGACCGCCGCTTTCGCCTCGTTCGAGGCGCTGGGTGCCAAACGCATCGCGATACTCACACCCTACCGTGAGGACGTGAACGAACGGGTACGCCAGTACATCGAATCGCGCGGCTACGACGTCAGGGCGATCGGATCATTCAATGAAGAAGACGACATGCGGGCTTCACGCATCGACCTGCGCTACATCCGCGATGCGGCCGTCGTGCTGGGCCGTCAACCGGACGTGGACATGGTGTTCGTGTCCTGCACCAGCCTGCGGCTGGCCCCGATCGCCGCGGAAATCGAAGCGGAAATCGGTAAACCCGTATCGTCCAGCAACCACGCGTTGGCCTGGCACTGCCTGCGCCTGGGCGGCGTGCAGGACGTACAGCCCGGATTCGGCAAGCTGTTTACCCTATCGATCCATAGATAAGCGGCGGGCCGATGGTCCGCTCACTGGTAGCCGCCGCGCTCCTCCCAGCCACGAAAAATCTCCTCGGGCCACAGCGATATCACGTAGTGCAGCGAGTTCTCGATTTGTGAATCGCTGAGGGTGTTGCCCCAACCCGGCATATTGCCGCCCAGTCTCGCCGTGCCGTCTTTCACAACCCGGCTCAGTTGCGACAAAGGGTGATGCCACGCATGTGCCGTGCCGTTCAACGGCGGCGGTGGATATTTGCCGTCGGCGCCGGGCTTCTTCCAGTCTTCGACCAGTCCCTGAGCCTTGCTGCCATGACAAACCGCGCAGTGCTGCTGAAAAACCTGCCGTCCCTCGGCCAGGATCTGCGGGTCATCGACGCGCTCGGCCGACGCGGCACCCGGTAACAGAATCAGTACGTACAACAGACCGTAGATGTGCTTCGGTGACATGCTTTGCCCTGACCCCTTTGTTGCAGGCTAACTCTTGCTCCGCGAATCCATGTAGAATAAACCCTGTAGCGACTACAGACTCAAGAACCACCATGCACACAGCATCAGGCCAGATGATTTCCATCGGAGGGTTGTCCGCGCGTACCGGCTGCAAAGTCGAAACCATCCGCTATTACGAAAAAATCGGACTCATCGATCCGCCGTCGCGAAGCGCGGGCGGTTACCGGCAATACGACCGCGGCCACGTAGACCGTGTGGCGTTCATCCGCCGTTGCCGCGAACTGGGGTTCTCGCTTGCCAGGATCGAGGCGCTGCTTGCCATGGCCAGTGACGCCACCAATCATACGCGCGCCGAGGTCAAGCAGCTGGTGAACGAACATATCGAAGATATCACGCGTAAAATCAAAGATTTGCAGAAACTCTCCGGTGCACTGCAGGAGATCGGCAACCATTGCGACGGAGGGTCGGCTCCGGCCAGCGATTGTCCGATTCTGGACGTTTTGTCGCGTGCCCCCGATTAGGCCCAGCGAATCCACAGGCAATCGACGCCGTCGAGCACGATATGGATGAGCAACCCGATCGCCAGCATTCGCAGACCCGGCACGGCGAGTAGGACCACGTACCCGGCGGCAGCATAGTAACTGTGCAGGGGATGGAAACCGATGCTGCAGCGGGTGGGGTCGAAGATCGGCTCGGCGAGCAGGTGGTCGAGATCGATCAGCATGGCCGCCATCATCACCAGCCACGCCCGCTGCCAGCGGGCCGGATACCCTACCCGGGCGGCCAGCGCCGGCAACAGCAGATGCAGAAGCAGGTGAACGACGGCGCGGACCGGCATCGAACCAAACGCCTGCTCAGGTATCTAACGCACGAGGCCGATATACAATGGAGCCGCACGCGCGGCACCCGTCAGTTGCCGGAATCGGCGAAACGACACAACCGCACGCTCTCGATAGTTTAGAATTAGCCACAACCACTTCACCACCGGGTCAGGTCCGGGGAGTATTACATGAATCACACCAGCCTAGTCGCCGCCGCCATCATCGTGCTCAGTGCCGTTGCCGGCCCGGTGCAAGCCAACGAAGCAGAAGACACCATACGCAAGGTATTCATGCAACGCTTCCCCGACGCACGCATCGATCACCTGGCCGAATCGCCGATCGCAGGTATCTTCGAAGTCGGCCTCGGCTCGCAGGTGTTTTACGTTTCGGGCGACGGCCGCTACGTGTTCAACGGCAAACTCATCGATCTCGAAACGCGCAGGGATCTCACCGAAGGATACCTTTCGAAGGTTCGCATGCGGACGCTGGCTGAATTCGACGAATCGCGCATGATTATTTTCGAGCCCAAGGGCGAGACAAAACACACGATCACCACGTTCACCGACGTGGACTGCGGCTTTTGCCGCAAGATGCATTCGGAGATCGACAGCTACGCCGATCTCGGTATTCGCGTACGCTACATGCTGTATCCGCGCGCCGGGGTGAAATCGAAATCCTACGAGAAAGCCGTTTCGGTGTGGTGCGCGAAGGATCAGCGCAAAGAATTGACGTTTGCCAAAACCGGCGGCGTTCCGGATCGCCGCACCTGCGAAAACCCGGTGACCGAGCACATGTCAGTGGCACGTCAACTGGGATTGCAGGGCACACCCATGACGATCACCGAGACCGGTGAGCAGATCATGGGCTACATGCCTGCGCAGGATCTGTTTGCGCAGATGGAGGCGACCAGGACGCAGGCATTCCAGTAACCATGCAACGCGTCGTAGTTACCGCTGCGGCGCTGCTGATGGTCTGCACTCTCAGCGCCGCGCCGGAGGATTTCGAGTTCACCGATCTGGATGGCCACCGGCAACGGCTGTCAGAGCAGCGCGGCAAGTGGGTAATGATCAATTTCTGGGCAACCTGGTGCCCGCCGTGCATCCACGAGATGCCGGAGCTGGAAGCGTTTTACCGTGCGCATAAAAACGGCAAGGCCACGGTCTGGGGTGTCACCTTCGAGGATACGCCCGCTGAACTCATCCGGGAATTCGTCGCCGACCTGAGCGTAACTTACCCGATCATGGGTCTGGGACACGATCCGGTCACACCGTTCGGCACCGTCAGAGTGCTGCCAACCACCTTCGTAATAGACCCGGACGGCGAATTTGTACGCCGTTTCGAGGGCCCCGTTACCGCGGCCCGGCTCGAACAGGCAATGACAGACTCATCCCCGCAGCGGCAGGTAACGCAGAGCACCGATTGACATCGGCGCAGACCGGTCGTTCAGAACAGCGCAGCAGCAATCCGCGCCGAAGCAGGTATGCCGCGTTCGTGAATCGGTAAAATCCGCGCATCGCCCTCGAAGACGATCTGCCACTGTCCCGCCACGTTGCGCCAGTACTGGCGCTTACGGCCAGTCCAGTCGTAATTGCTGCTGCGATAGACCTGCTGGAAGGTCACCACCGCCAGATTGTCTTCACCGGGGTAACCGTATGCGTTCAGGTCGTGCAGTTCGACCTCGATATAGCGTTTGGCAGCGTTAACCTGCGCTTTATGCCGCAACCATGGTTCGCGTGAATAGCGCCCGCTGCGGAATTCCTTGGCGTAGTGCCGGGCATAACGCGCGTCGTCGCGGCTCTCCCAATCGCTGCGCCAGGTCTCTACTGCAGCCAGCAACGCATCGCGGCGGGCAGTGGTTTGCGCTTGCGGCACCCACTCGATTCGATCGTAGACAACGATCGGCGTAACAACCGGTTCGAGCCGCACCCACAGTTCGCGAAACAGATCGTTCGACAACACCAGACAACCGTCGCTGGTCTGCGGCGCCCGGCTGTAGGTATCCCGCGGCACACCGTGCAGCCAGATTCCGTAACCGGTGCGCTGGTGACGTAAATCCCACTCGTTGGGGTAGTTGACCGGCAGTGCGCCGGCACCGTAGAACTCGGGCAAATCGGCATCGGCGATACGCCCGGTAAGAAAATAAACACCCACCGGCGTGCGGCGATCGCCTTGGGTTTGTTTGTACGCACCATTCTTACCGAGGGATACGTAATAGTGCGCACGCAGTTCGAAAGCGCCCTGCACGTTCTCGAACAGGAACAAACGCGACAAGGTCAGATCAATGGCCACGATATAGCGCTGTTCATCGCTGGCGTGTAACAGCGCATCCGGCACGTACCAGACGGAGTTGTGCAGATCGAGATAGCCGGCAAGCCGGGCTTCGGCTTCGGCAAGCAGATCGGCGCGTTCCAGTTCGAGCTGCTCATCGACATTCGCCAGCGAGGTGTCACCGGCCAGCTCGCGGGTCAGATCACCGTAAAGCAGCTCGGCGACACGGAATGGCGGCTGCCTGTTCAGCAGCGGGCGCAACATCTGCAGGGCTTTGTCAGAACTGCCCTGCCGCGATTCGATCAACGCCAGCACCAGCGCCTGCTCCGGATCGGGTTGCGCGCGGGCGATGCTCAACTGCCCGGTGCTCACAATCATGGCGAAAATCACGGCGGACGTTCGCCATCGCAATCCACCGCGGCGTTGCGACTTGCCCGTGAACATGGCACGCATCATAGCACCGAACCTTCGTCTGCCCGATGTGAGTGACAGCCCGGGAGCCGCCGGCCGCGCGGATCAGAAACGGTTATCCGAGCGCGCTCGCGAACGGCGTGGCGAATATCGACCTATGCCGGCCCCGCCGATCTCCATCTTACAGCGACCAACCGCCGAGCTGCTATTCCCAGTGCCCGGAAAACGAGGCCTCGCGGCGCAGACGCCTGCACCGGCGAATGGCAACGGGGTGTGGGCCGCACACCGGCCCACAGATACGCTTCAGGCTTCTTTCAGATTTGCCGCGGCATTTTTTCCGCGTTCTTCCACCACGTCGAAGCTCACGCGCTGACCCTCTGTCAAGGTAGTCATACCCGCGCTCTGCACGGCGCTGATATGCACGAACACATCCTTACTGCCGCCTTCGGGCTCGATAAAACCGTAACCTTTGGCGGTATTGAAAAATTTAACGGTTCCAGTAGGCATTCTGCCCCTCCAGATCAATAACAAACAGCCGCGCACAACGCGGCGCGGAGCGAACAATCCAGTCGTCGTGGGTGTCTAGAAATTCAGTCGCGGAATAAGGGCACGCAGCAGGAATTAGAAGCAGGTCCGGTAACGCGGATCGTGGCGCTAGCCTAAGCCCTGGAGCGCCTAAAAACAAGCGCCGTTTAGCAGTAGATTGCATGGAAGACACTTCCGGGATAACCTTGGCTCCCGCGGGGAAGTAGGGAACCGTCAATCCCTGCCCTCTCCCCGGGGGAGGCCGAACAACGTGTCGGCAGTTTGTTGTATCTACGCTGCGGGAAAGCTGTCAAGCTACGCGTCCAATATCGGGGCTGGGGATAGCACCTGCCAAACCACGAGGACTCACGGCGGATGGAAACCACCGATCGCACCACGGACACCCGTCGGGCACAGCTGCAACGCCAGCTGATGGACCTGGAAACGACAATTCAGTCTCTGAAGCTAAAGAAAGACACCGACGACGAGGCGCGTGCGGAATACTTTCGTTTACGCGGCGTGTGGGCACGCAAGAAGGCGCTGCTCGACCGCAGCGCGCCCTGGCAGTGAGCGCTTGACCACGCAGACCAGCTACTGGGAACGGTTCACCAGGAGCGAGGCGCAACTGCGAAGTGCCGTCGATCGTTACGCACGGCTGATGCGCAAGGCGGATAACGGAAGGCTGCAGGGCAATGAACTGGACCAGTTGCTGCTCACCGCGCTGCGCATGAGGAATGAGGCCAGGGAACTCGGCCTCACCAACAGGCAGCTCGAGCTGATGCTGGAAAGAATGGCCGAGCACCTCGATCGCCGGTCGGGCACGCACCACCCATCCTGAGATAACACCCCTTCTGGCACGGCCGTATTCGAGGTCTCGGGCCGCCGCTTCCAACTCGTCATCCAGCAACATACCGGGGCGCCGACGCCAGTTCAAAGCCCTGGATGGGCCGGCATCCGTTTGCTGGTGAAATACCGCGATCGCAAAGGTAACCCGTTTGTCACCCGCCGCACGGCACAGGAAGCAGCCACCATGAATTGGGGGCAAAACCCGCAATCCTCCCTCGGTCAACCGATTAACCGGCGGTAATTCGGATGACGCCGGGTGCGTGATATATTTGTCAGGCAGCGACTGCATCGCGCCGATTCACGCGGGCACCTTGGTCTGAAACCGTTTCCCCGGCACCGCGAGACACTGCGAAAGCCGCGACGCAGTCCAGGCAAGCAAGCAACCAAGGAGTCTCGGATCATGCTCCGGATAGCCACCACCGCCATGCTCGCGGCCACGCTCGGCGCTTGCGCCTCTGTCAGCCCGCCGCTCAACGCGGACAACTTCCTGATGCGCGTCCCGCAAGGATCGCGATTGGTACTGAAGCAGGAAATCGTGATCCCGGAGCGCTGGGCTCGGGTCGCGATTCAGGACGGCAAAGTACTTGCCGACCGGCGTGACATCGACCGCTCCAGGGGCTACTGCGAATTGCAGACCGATCGCGTATCGCGTGCCGACGATCTAAACGTCGTGAAGCCCGACACGTTCGAGACCGGTGTCGAGAGCCGCCCGTGGTTGAACGCGCAAAGCGGGCCCTGGATCGTCGCCGCGACGATGATAATTCCCGAGCACGGTAAGTCGGACCGGATATTCCGTACTAAAATTCCGTTGGCGTCGGCCGCGCAACCCAGTGTGAAGCGCCTGGTTTGCGAATACACGGAGAACCCCGTGTTTTACCAGCACCTGACGATCAATCAGATCCGCGCTATCCTGGGAGAGCTTTTCGAGCTGCAGCTGGCCGGAACGTAACCAGCAAGGACCCTCACCCCTGGCCCCTCTCCCAGAGGGAGAGGGGGAATGCTGAAATCCTCGCCCCTGCTTCCCCAGAGGGAGAGGGGGATGCTGAAATCCTCACCGCCGGCCTCTCCCATGGGGAGAAGGGCGCAGTTACTGATCCCCTCCCGGAGGAGACCTTTACCTATTCGGTTATTTCCTCTCCCCTCTGAGCCAAGGTGAGGGGGAATCAAATCAATCGTTTGTCACCCTCTCCCTGACCTCTCCCTCGAAGGAGAACCCGTCGGGAGCGGCACGTGACAGGGCATCGCGGACGAGCCCTGACGAGCCGCATTTGTTGGTAAGATGCGGCTTTTGCCGGGGTGTAGCATGCCGAGATTATGCCTGTCCGTATTGCTCGCGGGCCTTCTGAGCGGGTGCCAGGCACCCGGGCCGATCGACGAGGACAACCCCCAGGCGGAAATCCCTCCCGGCTCGGTCTTCGTACTGGAACAGAACCTGGAAATACCCGCATACGACAAGAAATCCTTAGTAAACCTGCCCAGAATCCTGAAAAATCCGGATGCGCGCCCGGATATCGTCTTTCAGCACGGCGAAGTCGTCGAGCGCAGCGACTACGCACGCCGGGAGACCATGTGCGAACTGGAGACGCAGTTGCGCCGCAGTGAGGCGAACACTATCAAAAGCGACCGTTTCGTCGCCGGGCGCTCATCGTTCAAGATCGTGCCTGCGCCCGGATCTGACGACCGCCCTTACCTGACACGGATTCCCCTGACGTCGGAAGATCAGCCGGCGATAACCGCGCTGGTCTGCAAGAACTACGGATCCCCAGTTTCCACCGATCATCTGACGATCCGTGAGATACGCGAGGCGCTCGGAGAGTTCTTCACCTTGAAGCTGAGCTCAGCAGTACACGGAGGCACTGAAGACGCTGAGGCTGGAGGCACTGAAGACGCTGAGGCTGGAGGCACTGAAGACGCTGAGGCGGATTTAACTGATTCACGTTAAGTTGTTGGTAAAAAATCAGCCTTGGGTGTGACGTCACCAACTCTCTAGTGTCTCTTTATTGCAACACACAGCTCAAGAAAACATACAACCCGTTGAATAAAAAAGCTTTATTTCCGGCGCTCACTAGACTCGATCGATTCGACGATTGTTGTAAAAAAGTGGCAGGTACATCATTCGTGTGGTAGTATTGCCACGCCTTTTGCAAAAGGGCCCCCGTGATTCGGGGTGTGAAAATCTGTCATTCAATCACCGAAGGACAACAGTTATGAATCTTAAGAAGAGTGCACTTGCCGTTGCCGTGGCGTCGATCATCGCGACGCCGGCCGCAACAACGGTATATGCCGCTGACCACAGCTGGAACGGTCGTGTTCACTACCGTCTCGAAATGGACGAAGACGAAGACCTGTCGATGCACAGTGCCGGTCACCGTATTGCTGTCGGGGGCAGTGCCGATAGCAATGGCGGCCAGAAGATTGGTTATTTCGTCGAAGGCGAAATCCAGTCCGACACCAATCCTGTGGGACCGGCCAGCCGCTCTGGTGGCGACCTGGAATGGCGGCACCATAATGTCTATATCTCCGGCGACTGGGGCGAAGCCAGAATCGGCCGCCAGAACAACCCGCACAACCAGGTGTACAAGACGGACATCTTCGAGCGGGAATCCGGCCCGCACCAGATAGCCCCCTTCCGTGTCGGTGACGCCGCCATCTACTCCGGCGACTTCGGCGTGTTCGGCCTCTACGGTGGCTTGGTCATGGACGGTCAGGGTGTCGAGCCGACTGGCACGAGCTTCGCGGATTTCGATTCGATAATCTATGGGGCCAACTTCAATATCGGCAAATCCGTGGCGATCACAGTAGGCGGGCAGGAGATCGATATAGAGGGCTCCACGGGAGTCGAGCACAGCATAGTGGGCGTGGGCGCTAGCTGGAGCGCGGGCTCGTGGTACGTCGCCGGCGAGTACGAGACCGACTCGGTAAAGACAGCGCCGAGTGCCCCGTCGAGTGACGTAGACGTGTTCGCACTTGCGGTCCTGTGGAAAATGCCCAACGGCAACACCAGCCTGGGCGGTGGCTATTCGGTCGAGAGCCCTGACACTGGCAGCGCTCCCAGTCAGGATGAAACCCGCATCATGCTCGGCGCGTACCACAACCTGGGCGGCGGTGCCGATACCTATCTCGAGTACGGCGACACGGACCTTGACAATGCCCCCTCCAATTTCCCCTCGACCCGCATCACCTGGGGTTTTCGCGTGAAATGGAACTGATCGCCAAAAGCGATTCGGTTTGAGTGTGAAAGGGCGTCTTCGGACGCCCTTTCTTTTTTGTGCCGGCGTAATGACCGGACTGGCAGCCACTGCATTTCCCGCGTAGCCTGCACGCCGTAATCGACACGACCGCGAACGCAACAACGATCATGCAGACCGTGCCATTCGGCAGCTGGCAGGATCGGGCAGTGCTGCAACGCACGCTGGTCTCCACGCTCGGTGTGCAGCTCATCCTGACTGGACCCTCACCCCTGACCCCTCTCCCGAAGGGAGCGGGGAAAAAGACCCCCACCCCCAAGCGCCTCTCCCGAAGGGAGAGGGGAGTCCCACAAGATTCCCTCTCCCCTGTGGGGAGAGGGCTAGGGTGAGGGGGGTAGAATCAGGGATCAAACCAGATTCACCCACCATGTTAACGACATGCCTGAAAACACTCGACGCATGACCGCGCGCATCCCTGTCGTGTGGCTGCTGACGTTAAGTTTCGGCACGCTGATTCTGCTGTCGGCGGGCGGCGTGCTGGTACTCGGCCTGAGCGAGGCAAACGAGAGTACCAGCAGGCTGCTGAACTACCGCGTGGAGTTGACACTTTCATCGGTGGTCGACGATGTCAGCAATCATCTGGTTCCGGTGCAACGTCAACTCGCCGGCATCGCAGAAAAAATCGAACGTGGTGAACTGGATCCTCACGACGAGCGCGTATTCGCCAGCTACGTGTTCGCGACCCTCGCCGCGACGCCGCAGATAACGGGTATCGCGCTCGTCAACGAAGATCTGATGGCGCGACGCTATCTGCGCGGCAAATCGCAAGTGCAGGAAGATGATATCTCGGTGCATCGCGATGCACGATCGAACCTGGCTGCTGCACGCGGCGCGCGTGCCAGCTGGTGGGCCCCGCCACGCTGGAGTCATGCGTTGCAGACGTCGATCGTCACACTGCGCCAGCCATTGCACGGACGCGGCGGTTTCATGGGTTTTATTGTGGCGTCCGTCAGCAGTGGCGATCTGAGCCGCCTGGTGCGCGCGCTGTCGGCGAACCTGGACCAGACCGTATTCGTTCTGTATGACGCAGAATTCGTACTGGCTCACCCGCGCGCGGATACTCTGGACTTCGCGGCAACGCACGCAGCACCCCTGCCGACCTTGCAGCAAAGCGGCGATCCGGTGCTCGCAGCCATGCACAGCGATGCCCGCAGACCCGTGCGGCGCCTCGCGCTCGCCGACACGCACGGCTACCGCGTCACCGCGGCGGACAACGATTATCTGGTTTTCCACCGCGACCTGACGTCGTTCGGCAGTTCGCCCTGGACCGTGGGCCTGCACGTCGAACGAGCGATTGTCTCGGCGGAAGTCAATCGCATTAAACTGCTGGCATGGCTGGGCGCGGCCACCCTGCTGGGTGCAGTCGTGCTTACCGTGTTTCTCGGACGGCTGCTGGGGAGGCCGATCCGGCGGCTGGGAGAGCGTTTCGATCAGATCAACCGCAACGACCTGGACAACGTTGCAACCCTGCCTGCGAGCCGCGTGCTGGAAATCGATCAGGGCGCGCACGCTTTCAACCGCATGCTCACCGGGCTGCGGGAACGGCGCCTGATCCGCGAACTGTTCGGCCATTACCTGCCCGAAGGCATCGCCTCGCAACTTCTGCAGAACCGTGGCGCGCTGCAGCCGCAAGCGGCCACAGCCACCATCATGTTCATCGACATCGTCGATTTCACCGCGCTTTCCGAGCAGCTGCAGCCGCAGGCGATCGTGGCGATGCTCAACGAGTACTTTTCCACCATCGTGACGATACTGGAATCGCGCAACGGCGTGGTCACGCAGTTTCAGGGCGATGCGGTGCTGGTGATTTACAACATCCCGCAACCGGACCCGCAACATGCACGCCACGCGCTGGAGTCCGCGTTGGAGATTCAGCGTGTGGTGGCATCACGAACATTCGCCGGTCAGCGTCTTCGCTGCCGCATCGGAATAAACACCGGCAATGTGGTGGCCGGTAATGTGGGTGCCGCCAATCGCCTCAACTACACCGTGCATGGCGACGCGGTAAACGTAGCCGCGCGCCTGGAACACCTGAACAAAGAGTTCGCCACCGGCCTGCTGCTGTCCGAAACCACAGTGGCATTACTCGATGACGTGCGGCTGCAGCCCATGGGTAGCGTGCCCCTGCGGGGAAAACGGCAACCTATCGCGGTGTTCACCGTACTGGACAACTAGTGGCCTGTCCCGCGCAGTAATTACACAACGACCACCTTGCCGCTACGGTACGCTTCTGTGGTAGCTATTGCGACGCGTGTGGCCTGCACGGCATCTCGCAGATCGCAACGCGGCTCGCCGCCGCGCAACGCGCAGTTGACGAAATCCTCGGCCTCTAGCAGAAATGCTTTTTCGAACCGCTCGTAGAAAGTCGGCACGCATTCGATACGCACACCCTGTTCGTCACAGATGTCGACGTTGGCCACGCGGTTGGGACGCCCGATGAGCAGCGAGCCGCGGGTGCCCGTGACCTCGGCGAATGTATCGTGACCGTGCATTGTGGTGCGGCTGACGGTAATACTTGCCGCTGCGCCGTTGTCGAACCGGTAGAGCGCGGTCGCATTGTCCGCGTCACGGTATTCACGGAATCCTTCATGCACGTAGCAGTCACCGACGCAGTAGACTTCCTGGACTTCGGCGCCGAGCAGCCAGCGGGCCAGGTCCATGTCATGGATCGACGCGTCTAGGAACACGCCGCCGCTGGTCCTGGAGAACTGCACTTGAAATGCCGCGGTATTGTCCATGTCCGCTGTCTGGCCGCGGAACAGAATCGGCCTGCCGATAGCGCCCTCCTCTATCTTGCGTTTCGCATAGGCATACTCCGGATCGTAACGGCGCACGAAACCGATGGTCGCAACCTGCCCGGGGTGCTCGTCGCGTACCGCCATCACGCGCTCGCAATCTTCTATTGTCAACGCGAGCGGCTTTTCGCAGAACACATGCAAACCGGCCTGCAGTGCATCGATGATCTGCTGCGGATGCAGCGTGGTCGGCGTCACCAGGAAAACCGCGTCGAGCTGTGCATGCCGCAGCATGTCCTCGAGACTGTCGAACAGCGAATCCAGCCCGAGGTTTTCCCGCGCCCAGTCGAGTTCCTCCGGCACCACGCTGCAGGCCGCGACCAGGTCGGCGTTTTTCACTTTGAACGCCAGATTGGCAGCGTGGCTCTTGCCCAACCGTCCAAGTCCGGCGATGCCGATACGTACTTTTTTCATATGGGCCCGCTCAGCGCAGCCCGGCGGCCGCTGTTTCGTGATCGAGGTACTGATACGCCCGCTGCGCCGTTGCCAGCGAGGGGGCGATGACAGGATCCTGTTCGGCTTCGAATATCAGCCAGCCCCGGTAGTCTGCCTTGTGCAACGCCCGAAACACCGCCGGGTAGTCGACGCAACCATCGCCCGGCGCGGCGAACGCACCGGCGAGCACCGCATCGATGAAGCTCGTGTCGCGATTGCGCGAAGCTTCCATGATGGGCCTGCGAACGTCCTTGCAGTGTACGTGTGCAATGCGCGATGCATGGCGTGCCGCGACCGCCTCGGGATCGCCACCGGCGAACACCATGTGGCCGGTGTCGAGCAGCAGGTACACGGGTTCTTGCGTGCACGCCATCAGCCGGTCGACCTCCTGCTCAGTCTCGACGATCGTCCCCATGTGATGGTGGTAGGCGAGCTTCAGACCCTCGCCAGCAGTGTATGCGGCGAGGCGTTCGAGTTTTTCGCCGAACGCCTGCCACTGATCGTCGCGCAACCGCGGCCGATGGGAAAGCGGCGTTGCA
>JAOTYY010000289.1 GCA_029861595.1 Gammaproteobacteria bacterium | reverse complement strand
AGCGAACGCGGCAAGTGAGCCCGCCGCGCGCTGCGCGCCTATTCCGAACGATCCCCACCAGCGCATGCAGGATGTCAAAGGCTATTGTTACTTCATGAACGCCTCGCAGGTGGGTGTGTGCCGGATGGCCGAAAATGCCTGGGCGAAGGACACCTCGCCGGTAGCCGACCACGAATTCGCCGTGGTGCTGGCACTCGAGCACGGACGCGTGCCGGAACCGGGCAACCCGGCGCGCGACTGGATCGCACCCGCGGTCGTCGATGGCGCCGACTCGCGCATCGGCGGGATTGCCGTGTGTCTCGCCGGGCACATCCGCCAACTCGGCTGGCCGGCGACACCCCACGTGATGGGTGCCGGCGCCGTGGATTTTGATCGGCTGGCGGTATTGTCCGGCCTCGCCGTGCGTGACGAAGGTAAATTGCGCAATCCGTTTTTCGATCGCGGTTTTTCCCTGGCCGTGGTGACCACGTCGTACGCAATGGAGATCGATTCCCCGCTGGCGCGCGAGGCCGTGGCAACAAAAGGTTTTTTCTATTGGCTCGGACACAACGGAGCGACCTCCGGGCGCGAACGTAACCGGCGCAACAGGCGTGCCACGCACCTCGGTAACTACCCCATGGAGACGGTGAAACGCGTCGCGCGGCCCACCACGTTGATCAACGACGACGAGGTGCCGCGCGTTTCGAAAAGGGCGGCGTTCTTCGAGCGCGCGCTGCGCGGTGACTTGGGTGAGAAGGCGCAGAAGGAACGCTACCGCTTCGCGTACAAGCAACCGCATACCTCGGGCATGATGGCCTCCATGCGGGCAATGGTGCCGCTGCAGGGCGGCACGGTGAATGCGAAGGCGGACACCGCTGCGCTAGGCGACCCGGTCGCGAACGCGCACGCGCTGAAATCACTCGCCTATTTCCTGGGTGCCGATATCGCGGGGATATGTGACGTCCCTGGATATGCCTGGTTTTCGCACGGCGCGGACGGACTGGCTATCGAGCCATACCATAAGTACGCCGTGGTGATGCTGATCGATCAGGAATTCGAGACCATGGAAGGCGCATCCGGCGATGACTGGATCTCCGGCACGCAGTCCATGCGAGCGTACCTGCGGGGCGCCGAGATTGCAGGTGTGATGGCCGACACCGTGCGTGCACTCGGCTTCCCGGCACGATCGCAGACCAACATCGAAAGTGACGTACTGCACATCCCCCTGATGCTGTTGGCGGGCCTGGGCGAGTTGTCCCGTATCGGTGAGCTGGTTCTCAATCCGTTCGTCGGCCCGCGGCTGAAAACGGTGGTGCTGACAACCGATATGCCGCTGCAATCCGACCAGCCGATCAATTTCGGTCTGCAGTATTTCTGCAGCCGCTGCACGAAATGCGCCCGCGAATGCCCGTGTGATGCGATCCCCTGGGGCGACAAGGTGATGTTCAACGGGTACGAGATGTGGAAACCTGATGCGGAACGCTGTGCCCGCTACCGGTTGACCAACGCCAAGGGCTCGGCCTGCGGCCGCTGTATGAAGACCTGCCCGTTGAACAAGGTGGTAACTGCGGACGGCCCGTTGCTGGAGCGCCTGGCAAGTTGGTGCGGCATCAACGCGCGCTGGCTGAAACCCGTGCTGGTGCCGATCGCCGTGTGGATGGACGACTACCTGGGCAAAGGTCGTATCAATCCGGTCAAGAAGTGGTGGTTCGACCTGGAGGTGGTGGACGGTGTCTGCACGACACCCAAGGGCGTCAACCGCCGCGAGCTGGACATCGGGCGCACGGTGGATCCGAGCAAGCAGAAAATTGCCTACTACCCGGCAAGCATGATGCCGGTGCCGAACGATTTCACCCCGTTTCCAGTCGACCGTAAGGCTGCCCTCGCCGAGGCGCAGAACCTGGAAACACCGCGCGCGGCGCGCGAGAGAGTGGCGAGAAAATCACCCGTGCCAGCGCAGTACGCACCCACACCCCCCGCTGAGAGGGGTCCCCGGGGGTTGCCGGGCGAATGAGGAAAATTCTGTTTCGGTGACATGCAGGCGGTCGACGTCATCATTGTCGGCGGCGGGCCTGTCGGCCTCGGCCTGGCCATCGAACTGGGTCAGCGCGGCGTGGCCTGCACTGTGGTCGAGCGGTTCATGGAACCTCAGGCAATCCCGAAAGGGCAGAATCTTACCCAGCGTACGGTCGAGCATTTCCATTGCTGGGGTGTTGCGCAGGGCATCGACCAGGCGAGGGTGATCCCCAAGAGTTTCGGTATCGCCGGACTTACCGCTTACGGCACGCTGCTGGGCGACTACGCGTACGACTGGCTGCAGCGTGACAAGGTGCGCCCTTACTATTTCGCCGACAACGATCGCCTGCCGCAAAACGAAACCGAAAAAGTGCTGCGCCGCCGCGTCGCGGAACTGGCGAAGGTAAACACTTTATTCGGCTGCACTGCCGAAATGACGGATCAGGACGAGAACGGCGTCAAAGTGTCCGTGTCAGCGTCCGGCGCTGCACTTCAACGCAGGTTGCAAGGGACCTATCTCGTCGGCTGCGACGGCAGCCGTTCGCTGGTTCGCGAACAGGCCGGCATTTCTCAGAATCAGGATGATCACGATCGCAGGATGGTGTTGCTCGTGTTTCGTTCACCGCAGCTGCACCGGCTGCTGGAGCGCTATCCGGGCAAGTCCTACTACAACGTGCTCGACCCCCGACTCGACGGTTACTGGAAGTTTTTCGGCCGCGTGGATCTGGGCGAACGCTGGTTTTTCCACGCGCCCGTGCCGCCGGACACGACACTGGATAACTTCGGCTTCAAACGCCTGCTGCATGAGGCCGTGGGTGAGGCGTTCGATCTCGAATTCGAGCACGTCGGCTTCTGGGACCTGCGCATCGCCAGCGCCACTACCTATCGCAAGGAGCGCGTCTTCATCGCAGGCGACGCCGCTCACAGTCATCCGCCGTATGGCGGCTTCGGGATCAACACGGGTTTCGAGGACGCACGCAATCTTGGCTGGAAACTGGCGGCAGTGCTGCAAGGCTGGGGCGGGGAGCGCCTGCTTAACGCCTATGACGCGGAGCGCCGCCCGGTCTTCGAGTCAACGGCCGAGGATTTCATCCAGACAATGATCAGGGAAGATCGTGCCTTCGTGCGCAACTACGATCCGCAACGCGATCGCGTCGCTTTCGAGGCCGAATGGCAGAGAAGAATTTCCGGTGGTAATGCAATTGTCCATGGTTTCGAACCGAACTATGTGGGCTCACCGATCGT
Organism: Gammaproteobacteria bacterium; assembly: GCA_029861595.1. Lineage (GTDB taxonomy): Bacteria > Pseudomonadota > Gammaproteobacteria > JAHELT01 > JAHELT01 > JAHELT01. Next base: position 1,284 of record JAOTYY010000289.1, on the reverse strand, counting down.
GTTCGGAGCGCCTGGCAGTGTCTGTTCCGCGAGAGGCACGCATGAATTTGCGGCCCGTGCCGGGCATCACCTGGCGCCCCGGGATCTCTCGTCCGGGGCCAGGTTGTTTACTGAACTGAGTGACGGTTTCGCGCTTATCGCGCTGGGCGAGGGACGCAACCACGTGGAAGAATTCCAAAGAGTCGCCGCGACACTGAGTCTTCCGCTCAAGGTAATCCAGGACGACCGTAAGGGCGACCGTCGTGACTGGCAGGCGGATCTCATCCTGGTGCGCCCCGATCATTTCATTGCGTTCGCCGGCGATCGCTTGCCGGCGGACATCGAAACCGTTGTCAAAGTATCAGCCGGGCTCGGTTGAGGAGGCAGACAGTATGCTTGAACGTTTTCCGGTGCAGGCCACCGATTTCGCGGGACCGGTGCTGATAACGGGCGCCGGTGGCTGTATCGGCAGCTGGGCGATGGCGCTGCTGGTGCGGGCCGGGGTGCCGGTCGTCGTCTACGACCTGAATCGGGATCAGCGTCGCCCGCGTCTGCTGCTGGAGGAGGCGGAACTCGAAAGAGTCACCTGGGTAACCGGCGACATCGCGGATACCGAGGCAGTTTCGGCCGTGGTGACCGAGCATGGTATTCAGGCGGTCATACATCTCGCGGCATTACAGGTGCCTTTCTGTAAAGCGGATCCCGTGGCCGGTGCCAATGCAAACGTGCTTGGCACAGTCAACGTGCTGGAAGCGGCGCGGCATACCGGCCTGCAACGCGTGGCTTACGCGAGCTCGATTGCCGCTGTCAGTTTCCTGCCCGATGCCGCCTGGCTGGAGACCCTTTACGGCGCTTACAAGCTCTGCAACGAGATGACAGCGCGGGTCTACATGCAGGACTGGGGCGTGCCGAGCGTCGGCATTCGGCCCGGCGTCGTGTACGGCGTGGCACGGGACCAGGGCCTGACCTCCAAAACAACCGTCGCCATTCTGGCGGCGGCGGCGGGCAAACCCTATGCGGTGCCGTTTACCGGGCCGGTTTCGGCGCTACACGCGGGTGAAGTCGCTTCGGCGTTCATCCGTGCCGTGTCGCAGGACCGCGACGAGGCTAAAGTGTTCGATCTCAACGGGCGGGCGACGTCGGTGGTCGAGTGGCTGGATATCTTGCAGGAGATTTCACCGGGTGCCGCCATCACCATGGCCGGTACGGAGTTGCCGTTTCCCTCCGACCTGTCGGACGCGCCGATCCAGCACTATCTTGGCGACTACGGCCAGGTGCCGCTGCAGGAGGGCATGTGTGAAACAT
>JAOTYY010000288.1 GCA_029861595.1 Gammaproteobacteria bacterium | reverse complement strand
CATTTTCAGGCTGCGCAGAAAAAAAGGTCGCTCAATGTTGGCGCGCAGAAATGCGTTCTGACTGGCCAGCGAAGCACGCAGGTTTTCCAGCGTCACCCGATCCCAGCCGTAAATCTCTATATCAGCGTGCAGCGGCTGGAACAGCGACGATTCGATATTCAGTTCGCCCAGGCCCAAGGCGTGTGCGCTATTCGCCATGCCAAGCACGAGCATCGCAGCGTAAAGCTTTTTCTTACGCAACCCAGTGATCCTTCCGCGGTCGGTGCCGCGATTCTATCACGGGCTGTAAAAGCAAGATGCACGCCAGCGCCGCAGGGCGCACTGGCAGCGCCGAACGGTGGCCGCGGGACACTGCCGACGCGATTCGGTCCGGCAACGCCGCGAGCAATGAAAGTGGCCGACAAATGGCAGTTAGCATGGTTTTCTCGACACTATGGCACCTGTGCTTGGGCGGCGGCGCGGAAAAAGAAGGGCCGCGTGTAAGTAGCCCAAACTCATCCAGCTGCCATTTAAGCGGCGCTGGAAAAGTCACCGTCGTTAACAGCCTCGGTACCGCCGAAGCCGGAGTTGCCCGCCGCGAGCTGCTCAGCCACTATTTCGGCACGCTCGAGATAGCCGTTGTCGAGCCGCTTGCTGATCCGCTCGATTTCCCCGCGTTGGCGGGAAGGTGTTGAGCGCCTCACCGAGTGAGCGCAGGTACTCGCACCAGCCGCGGTGTCGGCTTTGCGTTGCTGTCTCCGGAGAACGGGTCCCTCGGGCTGACTGGCAACAATCGCGTTGACCGCCATCACGGTATGATCCAGCCGCGCACGGCCGTCGTGAAAATCCCGCGGCCATTCAGCGGTAGGTTACTGGTTCATGGTCGGCTTCGTGAATAGAGTATGTCGTCTGAAGAAGCAGTCTAGGGTTGCCAGGTTTCCAGCGAATATCAGGACAGCGGCGAAAGTGTTTTCAATTGTTTCGCCGCGCCCGCGGGCCGCTAAGGTGGCGCTAACGAGCCCGCATCGCCGACGATGGTGTCGATTTGTTCGCGCCACCGGCGCCGGCAAAGATTACAGTCGCCACGCGAAGCTAATTGGCTATCATGCGCTTGGTTCTCTTGTACTGAAGTTTGTAATGTTTGATGTAGGCGGCAAAATAGTGCTGATAACCGGCGCCTCCAGCGGGCTGGGACGGCATTTCGCGCTGACGCTAGCCGCACGTGGGGCTGTTGTGTCGGTCACGGCCCGCCGTTCGGAACGTCTTCGCGAACTGGTGACGGAAATCGAAGCCGCGGGCGGCAGCGCGCTAGGCGTGAATGTGGATGTGACCGATTCCGGCAGTATCGCCGCAGCGCTGGACGAGGTGTGTGAATGGCGAGGCGTGCCGCAGGTGCTGGTCAACAACGCAGGCACGGCAACCACCGCCCGGGCAATCGACGTTACCGAAGCCGATTGGGACCAGGTCGTCGATACCAACCTGAAAGGCGCCTGGCTGACGGCCCAGGCTTATGCAAAGCGGCTCATCGCTGCCAGCCAGGCGGGGAGCATCATCAACATCACTTCGATCACAGCATATCGGGTGGCAACCGGGATCGCACCCTACGCTGCCTCCAAGGCAGCCCTGGATCAGCTTACGCGCTCGCTGGCACTGGAGTGGGCGCGCCACGGCATTCGGGTTAACGCTATTGCACCCGGTTACGTCGAAACGGAAATCAATGCGGGTTATTTTGCAACCGATGCCGGTCAGGCTGTGGTGAAGCGCATCCCACAACGGCGCATCGGTGAACCGGAAGATCTCGACGGAGCTTTGCTGCTGCTTGCTTCGGACGCGTCGCGCTACATGACCGGCACCAGCATCGTGGTCGACGGCGGACACCTGGTTTCGAGTTTGTGAGTCACTGTCCTGAACGGGCACCTCGCTGAAATGACAGTAATTTACGGGGCGGCATACTAGCTATGGATTTCCAATTGGATAAGCGCAGCGAAGATTTCCGGCTACGCATTCGCGATTTCGTCGACCAGCATATTCTGCCGTTGGAGACGCAGGCGCAGGCCTACGACGAGGGCGAAAACATTGCCGACGAATACCTGTATCCGCTGCGGGACAAAGCCCGCGCCGCCGGCCTGTGGTGTCTGCAGCTCAGCAAAACCAACGGTGGCCAGGAACTGGGCACGGTCGGCATGGCCGCATGCTACGAGGAAATGAACCGCTCGATATTCGGCCCGGTGGTGTTCAATTGCGCCGCGCCCGATGACGGCAACATGATCCTGCTGGAGAAAACAGCCAGCGACGCGCAGAAAGACCGCTGGCTGGCACCGCTGGCGGAAGGTCGTGTCCGTTCGGCGTTCGTGATGACCGAACCGGCGCCCGGTTCAGGTTCGGACCCGGCCGGTATGATGCGCACGACCGCCACACGTCACGGCGACAACTGGGTGATCGATGGACACAAGTGGTTCATTACCGGCGCCGGCGTGGCGCAACACTTCATCCTGGTGGCGCGAACTTCCGACGATCCGCGCAAAGGCCTGAGTGCTTTTCTGTTCGATCGGGATGACCCGGGCTGGGAAATCGTGCGGCGCATTCCCATCATGGGTCCCGAAGAGCACGGCGGGCATTGCGAACTGCGTTTCGACGGGCTGGAAATCCCTGACGCGAACCGCCTGCTGGAAGTGGGCGACGGTTTGAAAGTCACCCAGATCCGACTCGGCACCGCACGCCTTACGCATTGCATGCGCTGGCTGGGTCTGGCCAAGCGCTGCCTGGAAATCGCCGCCGAGTATGTCAGCGAGCGCGAGGCATTCGGCACGACGCTGGCCGGGCACGAAGGCGTGCAGTGGCTCCTCGGTGAAGCGGCGATGGATATCCACGTCGGGCGGCTGTTGACCATGCACGCGGCATGGAAACTCCAGCAGGGCGATTTCGCACGCAAGGAAGTCTCGATGGCGAAAATCGCCGTCGCCGATATTCTGCATAAGGCGTCGGATACCGCGATTCAACTGTGCGGCGCGCGCGGTTATTCGCGAGACACGGTGCTGGAGTGGATATACCGCTATGCGCGTTGCGCACGGCTGGTCGACGGGGCATCGGAAGTGCACAAGATGGTTCTGTCGCGCAATCTTCTGCAGGAAGGCAACGAGTTCTGGTCCTGGGGCTAACCTGAATGTCGCACACGCAGGCTAGAGCGGCTGCGGCGCGAGCACTGGGATATCATTCTGGCTAAAGGCGACAATCAACAACATGGCTAGCCCGATCTCGGCACAACTGCCCGAAGTCCATATCGACGACAAGTACGTGCTGGATGAAGGGCGCATCTTCGTTACCGGCATTCAGGCGCTGGTGCGCCTGCCGATGCTGCAGCATGCACGCGACAAGCTGGCAGGCCTGCAAACGGCCGGGTTCATCTCCGGCTACCGAGGTTCGCCGTTGGGTGCGCTGGATCAACAGTTGCGGCGCGCAGAGGAGTTTCTCGATCCGCACGACATAACGTTCCTGCCCGGGGTCAACGAAGATCTGGCCGCCACCTCGCTGTGGGGCACACAGCAGGCCGAACTCGGTGGCGAAGGCCGCTATGACGGCGTGTTCGGCATGTGGTACGGCAAGGGTCCGGGTGTGGACCGTTCCGGCGATGCGCTGCGCCACGCCAATCTGGCGGGCACGTCGCCAAATGGCGGCGTACTGGCGCTGCTCGGCGATGATCATGCGTGTGAGTCGTCCACCACCGCGAATCAAAGCGAATACGCGATGGTCGACGCGATGATCCCCGTGCTGAATCCTGCCGGTGTACAGGACATTCTCGATTACGGCTTGTACGGTTGGGCATTGTCGCGTTTCAGCGGTTGCTGGACGGCCTTGAAATGCGTGCACGATACGGTGGAGGCGACGGCTTCCGTGCATGTGTCGCCGGCGCGGGCGCGCCCGATTTTCCCGCAGAATTATTCACTGCCGCCGGGAGGCCTGCACATCCGCTGGCCGGATACCCCGCAACAGCAGGAGCAGCGCCTGCACGAATTGAAACTGCCGGCGGCGCTGGCCTTCGCGCGTGCCAATGCCCTCGACAGCCTCGTCATGGATGCGCCGGACGCGAAATTCGGCATCATCACCACGGGCAAGTCGTACCTCGACGTGCGCGCGGCCCTGGCGGAACTCGGCATAGATGTGGCCGAGGCGAAACGTCTGGGTATGCGGCTGTATAAAGTCGCGATGCCGTGGCCGTTGGAACCCCAGGGTGTGCGAGAATTCTGCCGTGGTCTGCGACACGTTGTAGTGGTGGAGGAAAAGCGCGGGCTTATCGAGGAACAGCTCAAGAACATTCTCTACGGAGACACGCATCGTCCCCAGATTGTCGGCAAGCGGGATGAGAACGGCGACTGGCTGTTCCCCTCCGCCGGGCGTCTGGGGGCAGCGGAAATCGCGCTCGCAGTTGGCAAGCGCCTGCTGGCTGCTACCGGCGACGTGGCGTTGCGCGACAGGCTCCTGCAGTTACGCCAGGTGACAAATTCCGTCGAACGCGATCCGCCACCGGCACTGCGCACGCCGTATTTCTGCT
>JAOTYY010000286.1 GCA_029861595.1 Gammaproteobacteria bacterium | reverse complement strand
GCTCGACCTATTGCAGCTGCCCGGCGACGCAGCGGCTTATGTCGGTGACGACGTCGTCGATCTGCCGGTCATGCGACGGGTGGGCCTGGCGGTAGCGGTTGGTGATGCACATACTTACGTGAAACGACATGCGCACTGGGTCACCGACGCGCATGGCGGGCGTGGAGCCGCACGGGAAGTGTGTGAGTTGTTGATGCAAGCGCACGGCACCCTGGAGGCCCGTCTGCGAGCCTATGTCGAATGAAAGGCCTGGGCTTGAGCGTATTCCTCGCGGTGGTCCTGATCGGTGCGCTGGGTTCGCTGTTTGTGGAAAGTGTATTGATAAAACCCTCGGAGGTGCAGCGACCGTCCAGCAACGTGCCGACCGATTTTTTCGAGGATTTCACGATGCGTGTGATGAACGAGGAAGGGCACTCCGTGTATGTGCTCACCGGGAAACACCTGTTCAGTTACCGGGGCGACGAAGTAGACGCACGTATCGAGGCCCCGCAGCTGGCAATCGATACCGTGTCTCAGCCGGACTGGGATGTCACTGCGAACACCGGCAGCATCATCGACCGCGGCGATATGCTGTTGCTGCGCGGCAGTGTGGTCCTACAGCAGGGCGGCGCACCGGCCGAGCAGCCGGTACGCATTGAAACCGAGTCGCTGGATATGGACACTAAACGACGCATTGCCTCTACGGCCGTTGCCGTTGACATAACCTCCCCGCAGTGGCACGTACGCTCCATGGGAATGCAGGCTCGTCTCGAGGAAGGTCTGATCGATCTGCTGGCGAGCGTGCGCGCGCGCTATACGCCGCCGGCGGTCACGCCATGAACTGGCGGAACGCGTGCTGTGCCGGAATGCTGGTGATCTTGTGCCAGCATACACACGGCGCGAGCGCCGACCGGAGCGAAGTGGCGGAAATCCGCGCCGATCGCGTGACTATCGACCAGCAACAGCAAGTCAGCCGTTATTTCGGCCACGTCGAATTCTCCCAGGGCAGTGTATGGATGACCGGAGACGAGGTGATCCTGGCAACCCGGGATGGTGAACTGCGGCTGATCGATATCCGCGGCACACCGGCAACTTACCGCGAAATCGACGATGCCGGGCAGCAGATGCGCGCGCGCGCCGAAGAGATCTTCTACGATACCGATGCCGGTCTGATCAGACTGCAAGGCAATGCACACCTGTGCCGCGGCGGCGAGTATTTCCGCAGCGCTTACATCGAGTACAACACCCAGACCCGCGCCGTGAACGCCGGCAAGCCGGGCGCCACCGAAAGCGAGCGCGTGCGCATAACACTGCGGCCCGGTAACACGCCGTCGCCAACCGATTGCGAAGATATGCCGTGAGCGAATTGCGCGCGCGGGATCTGCGCAAGACCTATCGCGGACGCACCGTGCTGGATGGCGTGTCGCTGTCCATGCACTCCAGCGAAGTCGTTGGCCTGCTGGGCCCGAATGGCGCGGGCAAGACCACGTGTTTCTACATGATCGTGGGCCTGGTCGGCGCCGACGCCGGGAATGTTTGGCTTAACGATGTCGATATAACGGGCCTGCCGATGCACGCCCGGGCGCGCCTCGGCATCGGTTATCTGCCTCAGGAACCGTCGGTGTTTCGCAAACTGACCGTGGCGCAGAATCTGACGGCGATCCTTGAGACCCGCCGCTCACTGAAGCGCAGCGAGCGCGCCGCCATGTGCGCGTCGCTGATGGAGGAATTCCAGATCGCGCACCTGCAAGACAGTCTGGGCATAAGCCTTTCCGGCGGCGAACGCCGGCGTGTGGAAATCGCCAGAGCATTGGCGACCGAACCGCATTTCATTCTGCTGGATGAACCGTTCGCTGGCGTCGACCCCATTTCGGTTATAGAAATTCAGCGGATAATTCAACAGCTTAGCGTGCGTGGCATCGGCGTGCTTATCACCGACCACAATGTCAGGGAAACGCTGGGGATATGCCAGCGCGCCTACATACTCACCGGCGGCAAAGTGATGGCCGAGGGTGAACCGCAAGCAATCGTCGCCGATCCTACCGTTAAGGAAGTCTACCTCGGTGCCGATTTTACTTTGTAGATGCCCCGGCGATGTTGAAAACGTGCCGTAGCACTCATTTGGGGGGTGTGCAGACACTTCTCTGCACCCACGTTTCAAGTACAATGCATAATACTTGCCAAATCTTAAAGAGGCGTATGCAAGCCAAGCAAACACGGCCGTTCTCAGTAACGGCGACACCGTGCGAAGGGACTCGCAGCCACGCTGCAGTCGCCACACTATGAAACAGACTCTACAGCTCAGACTCGGGCAACAGCTCACCATGACGCCTCAGTTGCAACAGGCGATCCGACTGTTGCAACTCTCCACGCTGGAACTGCAAACGGAAATCCAGGAGGCGCTGGAATCGAACCCGATGCTGGAGCTCGAAGAAGAGAGCAGCGAAGTGGCGGAGGACGACACGCGGCGCAACAATGAACAGGCCGTTGAGGCCGAATCCGCCGAAAACGCCGCCAGCAGCGAAACCGGCGGCGAGGTCGCGGAAGCGGAAACCACCGCGGATCTGGATACCGAATTCGCCAGCACCGAAGACAACTTTCCCGACGAGTTGCCGGTGGACAGCGCCTGGGAAGACATCTACGAACCATCGTATTCGGCCGGGGAGCGCCGCAGCGACGATTCGGACCGGGACTTTCTGGATTTCCAGAGCGACGTATCGGATACCTCGCTGCGTGATCGCCTGATCGAGCAGCTGCGCCTGCTGCCGATCAGCGAGCAGGACCAGGTGATCGGTGCGGTGATAATCGATGCGGTCGACGACAACGGGTATTTGAGCGAATCGCTGGAGGATATCCTCGAAGGCCCGCTGGCCAACGGTCACGCGCACGATGACGCCGATCTGCTGGAACTCGATCAGGTCGAGGCAGTGCTGCATATGATTCAACAGTTCGATCCATCGGGCGTGGCGGCGCGCGATCCAGGCGAATCGATGGCGGTACAGCTGCAGCACCTGCCCAAGAACACACCCGGCCTGGACATCGCGCGAACCATCGTCTGCGAGCACCTGGACACGCTGGCTGCGCGTGATTTCAACCGTCTGCGACGCAATCTCAAAGTCACCGACGAGGAACTGCAGTCGGCGATTGCCCTCATTCAATCGCTGAATCCGCGCCCCGGTGCACAGATAGACTCCAAACGCATTCAATACATCGTACCGGACGTTTTCGTGCGCAAGCACAAAGGCGTCTGGCGTGTGGAATTAAATCCCGACATTGCGCCGCGCCTGGGTATAAACTCGTTGTACTCGAGCATGGTCAGACGTGCCGACAAGAGCGACGACAACAATTTTCTGCGCAATCATCTGCAGGAGGCGCGCTGGTTCATCAAGAGCCTGCAGAGCCGCAACGAGACGCTGCTGAAGGTGGCTACCAGTATTGTTAAACGTCAGCGTGGCTTCCTCGAATACGGTGAAGAAGCCATGAAGCCCATGGTGCTTCGCGATATAGCGGAGCAGCTCGAAATGCACGAGTCGACGATTTCGCGTGTAACCACGCAAAAATACATGCATACCCCACGCGGCATTTTCGAGTTCAAGTACTTTTTTTCCAGCCATGTCGGCACGGCTGACGGCGGCGAGTGCTCAGCGACGGCGATTCGTGCGATGGTGCGCAAGCTCATCGCCGAGGAGAATCGTGCCAAGCCACTGAGCGACAACAAGATCGCCAGCATCCTGGTGGAAAAAGGCATTAATGTTGCACGCCGCACGGTAGCCAAGTACCGTGAAGCCATGGCTATTCCGCCTTCCAACGAGCGCAAACGATTAGCATGACACGTGAGCCTGACGAGGGCTTCGGGCCGACGCTGACGAACCTGCTATCCGATGATCTCGCGCAGATACATTGCGAACCATGACCGGACCGTGGCCGAACGGACCGGAGTTCGCGCGCCGCCCGTCGTTCCCGCCGCTCCCCGGCAGGACAAATTGTTACGATCCGGTCTGGCGGTGCCTTGCAGAGCCCTGCCCTCCATCCTACGCCGCGGGTGCGGAACAATACGACACGAGGAGAATCGAATGAATGTATCCGTAACTGGTCATCACGTCGACGTTACCGAAGCATTGCGTAACTATGCGGCAAGCAAACTGGAACGCCTGGAAAGGCATTTCGACCATGTCACGGATATCCACGTAATTCTCAGCGTAGAGAAATTGCGCCAGAAAGCTGAAGCCACAATAAACGTGGCGGGCAATCAGCTCTACGCCGACGCTGTGAACGAAGATATGTACGCGGCGCTCGATCTGCTGACTGACAAGCTGGACCGGCAGGTCATCAAGCACAAAGAGAAACTTCGCGACCATCATAAAAAAGACAAATACATCTAATAAAAAGGCCGGCGGCCATGTCAGAACTGCAACAACTCCTCCACGAAATCGCTATCGCCTGCGGCGTCGAGGTGGCAAGCAAGAAAAAGGCACTGGAAGCATTGTCCACCTTGCTGGGACGCAGTGCGGATTCGCTGAACGAAACGCAGATATTCGACAGCCTGGTGGCCCGCGAACGTC
>JAOTYY010000287.1 GCA_029861595.1 Gammaproteobacteria bacterium | reverse complement strand
ACTGTGTAGTAGGTTTGCACGACGTCTTCGCCGAGCTCGGCAACCGTCGCGTCCAGAGCCTGTTCCATCTCCACGAGAAATGCGTCGACCGTCGTGCGCGGTGTGCCCGCCACGAAGCGCACGTTGCCGAACACCGTGGTGGAGTCTGGGGACGGAAAGAAGACCCAGTTCAGTCGCCCGCCGACGACCAGTCCCAGCGACAGAATCAGACAGCCGAAGGCGAATGCGATCACCGTCCAGCGGAACTCGAGCGCCACTGTTACCAGGCGTCTGAACAGCCGTTCGCGAAACCATACAAAACCTTTGTCCAGCCGCAGGCGCAATCGCTGCCTGCGGGCACGATGCGCGTTGCGGAAGGCGTGGCGCAGGTGGCCCGGTAACACCAGAAACGCCTCGAACAGCGAGGCGATAATGACGGCGACGATCACCAGTGGAATCGCGCTCATGATGTTGCCGATGCGGCCGCCGACCAGCATCAGCGGCAGGAACGCGGCAATAGTGGTCAGCGACGATGCCATAACCGGCGCCAGCATTCTGCGCGCACCGCCTTCGGCGGCAACCAGCGAGTCCTCGCCCTGATCGAAATGTGTTTGTGCATCCTCGCCGACCACGATCGCGTCGTCTACGATGATGCCGAGCGCCATGATCAGAGCGAACAGGCTTATCATGTTGATGCTGCCGCCGCTCAGATACAGCACCGCAAGCGTGGCCATGAACGAGACGGGAATTCCGACCGCGACCCAAGCCGCGACGCGCCCGGACAGAAACAGGAACAGCACGACCAGTACCATTGCCAGTCCGCCAGCGCCGTTTTTCACCAGCACCCCGATGCGCTGTTTTATCAACTGCCAGCGCTCACTGAACACCTGTATCTGCACGGATGGCGGCAGCGTCGGGTGCGTCTTGTTCAGCCACTGACGCAAGGTGTCGGCAGCGGCCAGCGAGTCGCCCGATTCCGCGCGCCGCAGAACCACCACCAGAGCGCGCTTTCCGTTCACTGTCAAGTAGGCCTGACGTTCCTTGGGAACACGTTCGATCGTGGCGATATCGCCAAGATCAATACGTGTATTTGCATCAAGCAAAATCGGCAGGTTATCGAAACTCGCCGGGTCGCGGCGCTTGCTGAGGCTGCGCAATTCACGCGTGCCGTCCCGCTCTCCCACCAGACCAGCTGGCAGATCCTGGCTCAGGGCGTCGATGCGGGCGCCGATTTCGTTGAGATCGATTCCCAGACGCTGCAGGGTGGCCGCGTCGATTGAGATACGTACTGTCTCCTCGGGCAGACCCACGATGTCGACTTTGTCGATTCCTGCATCCAGCAACTCGCGTTCGAAGCGCCGCACCAGATTGCGCAGTTCGGCGAAATCCTGCGGTCCGCTGATCAGCAGGCGGGCGATTGACTCGTAACGGGTAGCACGAACGACCTTCGGGTCTTCGGCGTCGTCAGGCAGATTGTCGAAGTTGTCGACTTCGCGTTTCACCTGATCCAGCGCCAGCACGATGTCAGTGTGTTCCTCGAACTCCAGTGTTATGCCGGATGCACCCGGCGCTGAGGTAGAGTTCATTTCCTTCACACCGTCGACGTTACGCAGCCTTTGTTCCAGCGGTGTGGTGATCGCGGTCTCGATATCTTCGGCGCTTGCGCCACTCCATGTGGTGCTTATCGAAATCGTGTCGAGTTCGAAGTTGGGGAAAAACTGTATGTTGATCTGCTTCAAAGCGAGCGCACCGGACAGCAGCATGATCACCATCAGTAAATTGCAGGCGACGGCATGCTGGGCAAACACACCCAGCAAATCGTTTTTGTGGTGTTCGTTCACGAGGCCGCCGGGGCGCGCTGCTTGTTGCCGCGCGGTTCATCCTTGGAGTTGACGTTTTTCACTTTGAGCCCGTCGACCGCATTCGGTAAGTGCGTGACGATTATCTGCGCGCCGATGTCTATGACATCGCTGCGGATCAGCAGCGCTTCGCTGCCGTCCTCTGCCGTGTAGCTGCCCAACGCCTCAACGGCGACCCCGTGCATGCGTCCTTCGCGTAGCAGAAACAGGCGGTTGTTACCGTAAATTGCCTGAAACGGCACGGCCAGCACGCGTTTCTGCGGCGGTCGTGACAGCACGAGCTCCACCAGGTTGCCCGGGCGCAGGGGATGCGCGGCCGAGTCGACGCTGAAGAAAGCGTCGATGCCGCTGGGATCGCCTTCCGCCGCCAGGCGGCGCAGGCTCAGTGAAATCGACGATCCGGGTAGCTCGACGTGTGCTTGCAATGTCTGACCGTCGGACAGCGCGTTTTGGATTTCGCCCTGATAGCGACCGGGCAACCGCGCGCGGATTTCCAGATCGTCCATCGGGAACAGGGACAACAACGCTTGCGAAGCTTGCACACGGTCGCCGGCGGCGACATTCACGTCGCTGACGATACCGTCGAAGGTGGCGCTGACGCGGCTGCGCTGCAGCGCCAGTTCGGCTTGCGCCAGACGCGCACGATTACTTTGCAGTCGGGCTGCGAGTTGTTTCGCCCGCGCGGCGTGGCTGTCGACGTCGAGCTGCCGGGTGGTGAGTGCGAGCTGTTGTCTGCCCAGCGCCTGCTGCGCGTCTTCCAGATTCGATTCGGAACCCAGCTTCTGCTTTTGCAGCTGTCGCGCACGCTTCACGGTGTTCTGCGCCAACACCAGCATGCGCTTTTCTTCGACCAGCGCCTGGCGATCGGACCGGCTGCGCAACTCCAGCTCGGCGACCTGTGCTTCCAGGTCCAGCACATCGGCGCGAGCCTGATCGACTGCCGGTGCAAAGTCGCGGGGATCGAGGATCAGTAGAATATCGTCCTTGCGTACCCGCTGCCCGTCGCGTACGCGGACTTCACTGACAATGCCGGCACCCGGCGCCGCGGGTTGCAGGAGAGTGGGTGCCTCCACTTTGCCATACAACGTCAGACTGGGCGCGAACTGTCCGGGCTGGGCCGCGATCGTTTCCACCATCCAGCTGCGTTCGGAATGGCGAGGTTTGGGTTGGTTGGGTTTCGTCGATTTGAAATACCCGAAACCGGTGACCGCGACACCGACCAGCAGCAGGGGAAGTAGAAACTTGGCGGCAGCGCGTGCGCGCATCGTGCGACATCCTCACCAGTACGGGTGGTAAATACCTATTGTAATACGTGTCGTACCTAACTCTCCCCTTTCCCTGGGAGAGGGCCAGGTGAGGGTCTTTGGGTCTCCTCTGGGAGAGCGGGTGCGATGCTCTACAAGTCGCGTAACGTTTCTTTGACCAGCATATCGACCACTTGTTTCAAGGCCTCGTCGTGATCGGCGCCGCCCTCTTTTGCCTCCTGATAGGTGCGCAACTGCCAGTGCGCGCTGGTACCCCGGGAAATTATGGTACGCGCATGTTCGACCTGCGCCTGACATTGGAAATACTCGGCATCTTCGGCGATCAGGTTCAGCATCTCTTCCAGCAGGTCGGCGAACGGCACGATTTCACCTCGCCCGAAATCTACCAGGCCCTTGTCCACGCCGTAGCGCTGCGCGCGCCAGCGGTTTTCGTTGACCAGGTAGCGTGAATAGGTTCGCCAGCGCTGATTATTGACTTTCAGACGGTACAGCATGCGCAGCCAGCAACGGTACAGCGCGGCGATGCAGATACCGTCGTCCAGACTCGTGCACAGGTCGGCAATGCGCATTTCCAGCGTGGGAAAACGATGGCTCGGGCGTATGTCCCACCAGATCTTGGTGCTGTCTTCGATGAGGCCCGCATTTACCATTACATCGACGAAACGATGGTATTCGCCATAACTGTCGAACTGCTCCGGCAGGCCGGTGCGCGGCAGCTCGTTCCACACCGCCACGCGATACGATTTCAGTCCGGTATCTTCGCCGCGCCAGAATGGTGAGGAGGTGCTGAGCGCCAGCAGGTGGGGCAGGATGTAAACCGCCTGGTTCAACAGGTCGATACGCAGGTCTTCGTCTTCGATGCCCACGTGCACATGCATGCCGCTGATCATCAGGCGCCGGACCACGCCTTGCAGGTCACGTTCCAGCGTGGCGTAGCGTTCCTTGGGAGTACGCCGCTGCGTGTCCCACAACGCGAAAGGATGCGTCGATGCGGCGATAATGCCCATGCCGTAATGCCCGGCGACCTGTGCGACCGTAGTGCGCAAGCGTGCCAGCTCGTCGCGGGCGTCGGGCAGGGTATTCATGACGCGGCTGCCGACTTCGATCTGGGATTGCAGAAACTCCGGCGTCACCTGGCCCTCGAGCAGGCTCTCGCACTCACTGAACATATTGGGTGGACAATCGCTGATCAGATTGCGCGATTCCGTGTCGACCAGCAGATACTCTTCTTCGATGCCTACCGTGAAGCTGGGCTCTTTACTTACCGTCATCGCTGCCTACCTCTTATATGTGGGCGACGGGAACAGCGAGGCATTCGCGTTCCATAGGGCGTCGCCAGGCCCGCACGCAAGCATAGACAATTGTGCGGCCGCGTGCGCTACAGTATCGACACGTGACCCGGCACTTCCCGGGGGGGGGAGGTGCCGCTGACGGCGCC
>JAOTYY010000075.1 GCA_029861595.1 Gammaproteobacteria bacterium | reverse complement strand
GGCGCCACAGCCAGGCGAATACCGTACGCGTCATGTTGAGCGGCGACGCGCACAACTGTTACCGCATCCTGATAGAGGACGATGGAGTCGGGATCGAGCAAACGGAAACTGCGGTACACCGGGATGAGCATTTCGGTTTACAGATTCTGCGCGAACGGGCGAAACGTATCGGCGGCGACCTGTCGATCGAAAGCGAGTCGGGAGAAGGCACGCGGGTAGTGCTCAGTTTCAACTACCCTCAGTCCGAAGCGACCGGATCGCTTCGCGTCGATCTCAGCCACACGGATTATGAAGTTGCGCGTTCTAATCATTGACGATCACACATTGTTTCGCGAAGGCCTCGAGACGCTGCTGACACGCCGTGAAATCGAGGTGGCGGGGTCTGTGGGCGACGGCCGCGAAGGTGTGCGGCTGGTGCGTCAACTGCTGCCGGACGTAGTGTTACTGGACATGCGTATGCCACTCGTCGACGGTCTGTCGGTACTTCGTCAACTGCAGCAGAAAGAGTTGACCATGCCTATCGTCATGCTGACGACCAGTAGCGACGAGCAGGATCTGGTGGAAGCGTTGCGCGGCGGCGCGCGCGGCTACCTGCTCAAAGATATGGAACCGGACGCGTTGGTTACGGCATTGCGCCAGATCGTTGCCGGCGAAACGGTTGTGGCACCGGATCTCGCGCCGACGCTGGCAAAGGTTGTGCAGGGCAACGTGCCGGCGGCCGTGACTGCCACGCCATTCGACGATTTAACTCCACGCGAAACGGAAATCCTCGGTTTGCTGGCGGAAGGCCAGAGCAACAAAGTAATCGCACGCAATCTGGGTATCTCCGACGGAACCGTGAAACTGCACGTCAAAGCGATACTGCGCAAACTCAGCGTGCATTCACGCGTCGAGGCCGCCGTGATGGCGGTGGAGCACGGGCTACGCGCGAGAAAATAGGCAAACTGATCAGCGGGGACCCTGGACCCTCGCCCCTCTCCCTGCAAGGAGCGTAGATCAGGTTACCGCCCTTCTCGCCTTTGGATTTAAAGCAGCGGCGCGATAACCAGACTGACGATCGCCATTACGTTGATCAGAATGTTCATCGACGGACCGGACGTGTCTTTGAACGGATCGCCAACCGTGTCGCCAACCACAGTTGCCGCATGCACGTCCGAACCTTTGCCGCCGAGATTGCCTTTTTCCACGAACTTTTTCGCGTTGTCCCAGGCACCGCCCGCGTTCGCCATCATCAGGGCCATCAACACGCAGCCCAGCAAAGCGCCACCCAACATTCCGCCCAACGCTTCCGGCCCGATGACGAAACCCACCAGCGGCGGCATCGCCACCGCAATCGCGCCCGGCAGGATCATGCGCTTGAGAGCGGCGGTGGTAGCGATGTCCACGCATCGTGCAGTATCGGGTTCCGCGTCGCCTTCCAGCAGTCCGGGAATCTCTTTGAACTGGCGGCGAATCTCACGAATCATGTCGAAGGCCGCATCGCCCACCGCGGTCATCGTAATTGAGGCGATCAACAACGGCAGCAGACCGCCAATGAAGATTCCCGACAATACGACCGGGTCGGATAGCTCCAGCGAAAAATCGGGGATCCTGACCGACATGGTTTCGACGAACGCCGCGATAATCGTCAGTGCCGCCAGCCCGGCGGCGCCGATCGCGAACCCTTTGCCGATCGCTGCTGTGGTATTGCCGAGTTCGTCCAGTGAATCGGTGATCTTGCGCGTCTCTTCGCCCAGCCCGCTCATTTCCGCGATGCCGCCCGCGTTGTCGGCAACCGGGCCGTAGGCGTCGATCGCCATGGTCATGCCGACGGTTGCCAGCATGCCCACTGCGGCGATCCCCACCCCGTACAAACCAGCCAGCGCCGCCGCAAAATAAATAATCGCGGCCAGCGTCAGCACGGGAATGGCTACCGACTGCATGCCGATGGCTAGGCCGCTGATCATCACCGTTGCGGTGCCCGTCTCGCCGGACTGCGCGATTTTCCGCACCGGCGGGCCGCCGGTGTAGTACTCCGTAACGAGTCCTATGACGATGCCGCCCGCGGCCCCGCACACCACGCACCAGAATACGTTGGTGACGATATCCGCCGCGCCAATCAGGAAGAAAGCTACAAAAATGAACAGCACTGCGGCCGATATCGTGCCGGTACGTAAGGCGACTTCGGCGTCGCGCCCGGATAGAACGCGCACGATGCCGATCCCGACTATTGAACTAACCAGACCCGCCGAAGCCAAGCCCAACGGCAGGAACATCAGCGCCGATTTTTGGCCCAGGTCGACGAGCACATCGGCTGCCAGCGTGGAGGCAATGGCGATAGTGGCGATGATGGCGCCGCAATAGGACTCGAAGATGTCCGAACCCATGCCCGCCACGTCGCCGACGTTGTCGCCGACGTTGTCCGCAATCACGCCGGGATTGCGCGGGTCGTCCTCGGGAATGCCCGCCTCGAGTTTGCCGACCAGGTCAGCGCCGACGTCCGCGCTCTTGGTGAAAATGCCACCACCTACGCGCGAGAATAACGCAACCGACGAGGCGCCCACGCCGAACCCGTGGATGGCGTGCGCGGTTTCCGGATCGCCGCCAAACAGCCAGTACAGCGAACCCAGCCCAAGAAGACCCAGCGAGGCAACACAAAGTCCCATGATCGAGCCACCGTAGAACGCCACCGACAATGCCGCCGAAGCACCTTTTGTGTGCGCCGCGGACGTGGTTCGCACGTTCGCCTTGGTCGCGGAAAACATACCGAGATACCCGGCTGTCGCCGACATGATCGCACCGACGGCAAACGCCAGCGCGGTATTCCAACCCAGCGATACCAGCAGCAGGACGAACAGGATCACCGAAAATATGCCCAGCATGCGGTACTCGCGGTGCATGAATACCATCGCTCCCAGATGGATCTGGTCGGCGATCTTGGCCATGGCAGCATCACCGACCGGATAACCGACCATTACGCGGTAAATGATGAACGCGAATACCAGGCCACCAACACCGAACAGCGGTGGCAGAAAACTCATGTCACTCATAGAAATCCCCGAATCTGACGCACGAATTGCACCGCCCGTGAACTGTTATTAGTAGCAGCTGAACCCAGCCGACGCGCGGGGCGGGAATCTTATACCATAATCACCCCGAGCCGTCAGGCTCGGGAATGGCCGAACCGATACCAAACGGGTCCGCAAGCTGCGCGAACCAGGCCCCGCCATCAGGGGTAGTGTTTATGCTCGCTGCGGCGCCTGGCAGCCCGCTGCACAACTATTCCCTTGATGGCATCCAAGCCATCGAGTTCCAAGGTCGGGTAACCGCGATTCAGCGGTTGCAGCAGCAGCTGTGAACCGCGTATTTCGAGCTGACGGAAAATATACTCCCCGTTGTGGTCGGCGAACACGAACGCACCGTCGCGCACCACGCCACCGGGGTCGATTACGATCACCGCCCCGTCCGCGAACTCGGGTTCCATGCTGTCGCCCAATACCCGCAGCGCGAAGGGTTCGCTGGCGCCGCACCCGCCGGGTTCCACCGTTCCACCCCCTAGTGTGCTCTCGTTTAAAGAAGGCTACTTTAGCGGTCGCTATACACGTTGTGAACCGTAACCAGTACAGGATGGCGGGTTGGTTGTGCGCTCTGGCCGCAGTGCTCGCCGCACCGACCGGATACGCGGCGGAGCGTATCTATACACCGGCGCTACATCAGTCCGTGTGGTATGCGCAGTCTTCCCCGCGCTCCTGCGAGCTGAGCCATCCGATCCCGCGCTACGGTATAGCGCGTTTTCGCCATCAGGCGAAGCAAGCACTTCAGTTCGAGCTGTCCGCGCACGATGCAGTCACAGAACGAGGCTCCGTGCTGCTGAGCTCGGAGCACCCTCGCTGGAACCATCTGGCCAGCAGCACCCGTATCGCCCTGATCAGTCTGCAGACCGGTGGCACGTCGGTCCGACTGCCTGATGCGTTGGCGTTACGCCTGCTGCTGGAACTGGAAAACGGCAGGCAGCCGGTGTTTCGCTACCAGGACGAAGGCGGCGCGTCCGACGCCATTGTGGTGCGCCTGTCGAATGTGAACTTTGCCGAGGCGATGCATCAGTTCCGCTACTGCATCAGCCGGCTGGGCGGCAACGACGCCATCGCTATTGCCCGCATCGAAGTGCACTTCGCGCTTAACAGCGCAACGCTCGACCGGGGCGCGCTTCCGCACCTGGAACGCTTGGCCGCGAAAATCGCCGCCGACCCGGGCGTCAGCCGCATCGTTCTCACCGGGTATGCCGACCGCAGCGGGGCCAGGGGCTACAACCTCGAACTTTCGCAACGACGTGCGCGCAGCGTGCTCGACTACCTGACCGGATTGGGCGTGGACGAAACGCTGCTGGAGGTGGTGGCGATGGGCGAATCCGCGCCGACCGACGAGCGCCCGGCCGCGGCGGCACGGCGTCAGGTGACCGTGGAGATACTGCGCTAAACGCTTACCCGGCGTGCCGGCGGAGTCCACTCCTCGACCAGTGAAGCGATTTCCCGCAGCGTAGCTGCACCTGCGCCCGGCACACGGCTGCCTTCGCAAACCTTTCGCCGCCACACACGCGCCCCCGGCCGGCCACGGTAAAGGCCGAGTATGTGCCGTGTAATTGCGCTCAGTGGCACCCCTTCAGCGATCTGACGTTCGACGTACGGCAGCAAACGGCGCAGGATCGCAGCACGCGTTTGCGGCTCACCGTCGGCACCGTAAAACTCACGGTCGACATCGATCAGGAGATAAGGATTCGCGTAGGCTTCGCGTCCCAGCATTGCGCCGTCACAGTGGTGTAAATGTCCACGTACGTCGCGCATATCCCGAATGCCACCGTTGATCACGATCTCGAGCTGCGGAAAATCGCGTTTCAGCGCGTGCACGGCCTCGTAGCGCAACGGTGGAACGTCCCGGTTCTGTTTCGGGCTCAGACCGTCCAGCCAGGCGTTACGCGCGTGCACGATAAACGTGGTACAACCAGCCTGCCCGGCCAGCCCCACCAACTCGTAAAGCCGCGTCGCGGACTCGTCGCGGTCCAGGCCGATACGGGTTTTGACCGTTACAGGAATATCGACGGCGCCGCACATGGCGGCGACGCATTCGGCGATCGTCTCGGGTTCATAGAGCAAACAGGCACCAAAACGCCCGGCGCTGACTCGCGGACTCGGACAGCCGACGTTGATGTTGATTTCGTCATAACCGAAATCCTCGCCCAAGCGAGCACAGCTCGCCATGTTCACATGATCGCTGCCCCCCAGCTGCAGCGCTACCGGATGTTCGCTGCGGTCGAAACGCAACAGGCGCCCGCGATCTCCGTTCAACAGTGCCGCAACCGTTATCATTTCGGTGTACAAGACCGCGTAACGGGTAATCAGGCGCATGAAATAGCGCTGATGGCGGTCGGTGCACTCCATCATCGGCGCGACGCAGATTCTGTGACTCAGTCCTGGCATTGCCGATCCGTACCGATGTAAGTCCTTCAGGCCCGCTCGCTCAATTCGCAATAATACCGCGACGCGAAACGCCCGGGAAATGTACCCTGCCCGTTGCTGTGACGATTTACCGGCTCGCCATTCGCCCGTTCCCGGACCCGTTGCATGCCACGCTGACCGTCGGGTGCGGATAAAGTTCATTGCGCGCGGTTATAATGCACAGATCTCTGCACAAGTCACAGCATATGTACCCTTTGTCCGAACTGCTGAACCTGGTCGAAAACCTGAACAAGGCGAGCGTGACGTGCATCGGCGACCTGATGCTGGACCGTTTCATCTACGGCGACGTGGAACGCGTGTCTCCGGAAGCGCCGGTTCCCGTGCTGCGCGTGGCAAACGAAATCGACATGCTCGGTGGCGCCGGCAATGTGGTTCGCAACCTGGCAGCGCTCAACGCCCGGAGCGCGTTCACGGCAGTGGTCGGCGATGACGAAGCCGGGCACAGGATTGAGTCCTTGCTGCGGGAATTACCGCACTGCCGCCCTTTTCTCATCGTCGAACCGGGGCGCGGCACAACCATCAAGACGCGCTGCATAGGCGGCAACCAGCAAATCCTGCGGGTTGACCGTGAACAACTTGATGCCATTGCCAGCGAGACCACCGAGGCCTTGCTCGCCAATCTCAAAGAAGGACTGACCGCGACACGGGCGTGTGTTTTATCGGATTACGGCAAAGGCGTTCTCACCGCTGAGTTGACGCGCTCAGTGATAGGAATTGCGCATGAAAGCGGTTGCCTGGTCGTGATCGATCCCAAGGGTACCGATTACGAGCGCTATCGTGGTGCCGATGTGATCACACCCAATCGCGAAGAACTGGCCATTGCGACCGGTATGGCGGTACGCGAAGAAGCCGATCTGGTGCGGGCGGCGCAGCACCTGCGCGAACGCTACGCCATTGGTGCGGTGGTGGTGACCCGCAGCGAAGAAGGAATATCGGTGATCGAGGCCGATGCGGTACATCACCTGCCCGCCGAAACCCAGGAGGTTTACGATGTTTCCGGTGCAGGCGACACGGTGGTGGCGACGTTGGCGGCCGCCTGCGCGGTGGACGCGCCACTCACGGCCGCCGCGCAACTCGCCAACATTTCTGCCGGCATTGCCGTCAGCAAACTCGGTACCGCCGTGACGGAAGCGCGCGAATTGCAGGCAACTTTGAGACAAAAGCAGCTGCTGGGTTTCGAAGGCAAGGTCCTGGATCAGCAACAGGCGTGTGAGGTAACGCAGTCCTGGCAAGCCGACGGCCTGGTCGTCGGTTTCACCAACGGTTGTTTCGACCTGGTGCATCCCGGGCACGTGGCACTGCTCGAAAACGCACGCAGGGCCTGTGATCGGCTGGTGGTGGGATTGAACAGCGATGCGTCGGTCAGGCGCCTGAAAGGACCGCAACGTCCGGTGCAGAACGAAGCGGCACGCGCAACGGTGCTGGCGTCGATGAGCAGCGTAGACCTGGTCGTTACATTCGCCGAAGACACACCGCTAACCTTACTGAAGACGTTACGCCCCGACGTGCTTTTCAAGGGCGCCGATTACAAGTTGGACGAAGTCGTGGGCGCCGATATGGTGCACGGTTACGGTGGCCGTGTGGAACTCATCGATATCGTTCCCGAGCAAAGCACCACACGCATCGTCGATCGTCTCAGCGGCGTGTAGGCAAACGGTGATAGTGGTGACCGGTGGCGCCGGTTTTGTCGGCTCGAACAGAGTCGCCGATGGGCCGGTCTGAAATTATTCAACGTCTACGGACCGAACGAATACCACAAAGAAAGCATGCGCAGCGCGGTTGCGCAACTTTATCCGGCGCTGGCCAACGGCGAAGCAGCACGCCTGTTCGCATCCGACAACCCCGCCTGTACGGACGGCAGTCAGTTGTGCGATTTTGTCTATGTCGACGATTGTGTGGCCGTCATCCGCTGGCTGCTGGAACATCGCTACGTGAGCGGTATTTTCACCGTCGGCACCGATCGTTTGCCGGCCTGGCCATAGCGGCAATGCTGGCGCTGGACCGGGAACTGCAAATCGAGTACATCCCTATGCCCGACAACCTGCGTGGCAAGTACCAGTACTACACGCAGGCAAATATCGCGCGGCTTCGCGAAGCAGGTTACCCCGAGGAGCTCCATTCGCTGGAAAAGGGTGTCGAAGACTACGTGCGGAAACTACCTGCACAGCGGCGACCCCTACCGCTAGCCTGGATGTTACTCCGACAATACCCGGCCGACGAGCGGGCGGCTTTCAGGCAGACTCGGAAACGTTGAGCACAGCCGCCTGGATACCGGTGGGCGGATGCTCGCCCAGGCGCAAACCGCGCTCCAGGTATTCTTTGAGACTGACACCGAATTCGCCGTTCGCGTGCGTCTTGCGCACCTTGTACGGTGCGCCCTCGCCGTCCAGATCGGCATGGCGCAGGTGTACGATGCGTTCATGCCGTGGTTTTTTCTCGGCGTCCCGAACCATGATCACGCGCGGATTCAGTTTATGCTCGGGATGCACCGACAACACGATACCGATTTCGCCGTTAGTCATCTCGACTATGCTGCCGGGTGGATACACGCCGACGCATTCGACGAACTTTTCGGTCAGCTTATCGTCGAACTGCCGTCCGCGGTTGTCGTAGATGACGGTTAACGCTTCGAACGGTGAGCGGGCGCTTTTGTAACAACGAGTGCTGGTGATCGCATCGTAGGCGTCGGTTATCGCGATCAATTTCGCTAACTGAGGAATGTTCTCCCGAGGCAGCTGGCGCGGGTAGCCCGTGCCGTCCATGCGTTCATGATGAGCGTAGGCTACGTCCACTGCGGGCGTCATCATTGCATCGCTGGCCATCAGTATCGCGCGGCCGAACACGGTGTGTTTCTTCATGATGCCGAATTCGTCGCCGTTGAGCGCACCTTCTTTGTTGAGAATCTCTGTCGGCACCCGGATTTTTCCGACGTCGTGCAACAGAGCACAGTACGCGATCTCCTCGATCTCGACGCGCGACATACCCATGTACCTCCCGAAAGCCGCACTCAGGATGCTCACGTTCATGCTGTGCTCGGCCGTGTACTCGTCCTTGTTCTTGATCTGGGTGAGCAGCGTCAGGGCATCCGGATTGCGCAACACACTGTCGACGGTCTCGTGCACCACGTCCTGAACCTTGTTACCGTCGATTCCCTTGCCGAGCTCGATTTCCTGAAAAATGTTCTTGACCAGTTTGCGGGTGCTTTCGCGGACCCCGTTGGCGGCGCCCAGCTCGCGCTCCACGGAAACCTCGTAATCGCCGGAGCGGGCAGATTTGGGCATGCGCTTGTTGGTGCTTTTACGCACGTCCACCGAGACGAAGTGGCAGACGCTTTTCAGTTGCTCGAGCTGCTGTTTGGTTTCGACGATGAAACCCTGATAAATGAACGGCGATTCCAGCCAGGGTATATCCAGTTCGTTCACGTACATACCGATTTCAACGTCGGTAACCGGGATTTCTACCGCCTGAACGGATGAATTGATGATTTCCAGTGACATCGGGCCCAGGTGATCCGCAGGGAGACAACCGGTATATCGTCCGGGCGGGAGAATTCTTGAGGATTCGAACGGGCCCGGAACACACTCACAGCGAGGTCAACAAAGCTTTCGCGAAGGGGCCAGGCGCGCGCAGGACAAGTCCGCCGGCCGATATCGGGAAACAGTCCTTTTGCGGATCTGGCGACCCGCGAGAACAATATTCCTGTTACCGCCGTGCGCCGGCGAGAATCCAGTTCAACAGCATATCGTAGTTGTCGCGGGCATTGACATCGTCGACGTCGAACCCGGCATCGATCGCCTGCTGACCACCGTAGTGGTAACTGCCGGACGGCTTCCTGAGAATGAGACTCTCCTCGGGATCGGCGAAGTTCACACGTGCCAGCGCCTCTCGATAGAACTTGTCGGCGCTCTGCCCGGTGTCGGTGGCGTTCCAGAAGACCGGTACGCCCTCGATTCCACCGTTACCGGTATCTTCCTGATGGCAGGTGTTGTTGCTGCAGTTCGCTTCCAGCATGGGCGAGATATCGGTGTCGAACGTCAGGTCGCCGGACGCCGGCATCAGGGTGCTGTCGACGGTTATCGTCGCCACCGCCGTATTTACGCGCTCGCCATTCGCTGCCGTCAAGCGAAGCTGATATTCGCCATCCAGATCGGTAGTGAAGGTGGGACGGACGGTCAACGGATTGCTCAAAACAGGCACTGACCCGGCTGGACTGGTGATTATCTGCCACTTGAAGCTGTCACTGAAATGACTGGCCGCGGCACTCAGGCGGATCGGTACGGTGGTAACCCTGTCCGGTCCGGGATCGGCCACCGGGTCGCCCGGTACCTGGGTCGTGCCGTCCGAATTGCCGTGACGGAATCCGGGCAGAAAACTACCGAGCAACGCCGACTTGTTCGGATCCGCCCAGAAGACGTTGTAATTCAGCAGCGCCAACGGCATGTTGCCCTCGTCGAACACCAGGCGTTCGATCTGATCGGCGTAGCTGATGAACTTGTCCCAGGTGCTGAAATCGATGTCTTTTCCGCCGAGTCCGGCGTTCAGTTCGGTTCCGAGGTCGCTGCCATGGCGTACGTGACAGACAACACAATGTGGTCCTACGACGTTCAGGAACAGTTGATCCGCACCCGCGGGCGGGTTGCCGTCGCCGGGATCCGGTCGCCAGCCGGCGGGCACGAAGTCGCACTCGCCGTCGCTGCCGCCGTAACGGATTTCGGAAAAATCATCGGCATAGCAGCCCTCCACGAGTTCCCTCGCGAAAGTGCCCTGCCAATCACCTGCGGCTGCGGTCGGGGGCGTGATGCCCACGGTTGCGCAAACTGTCGGATTGGCGCCGGGATACGTGCAGTAAATCGCAGTGTTCAGCGTCTTGAAATCGGCTTCCTGTGACGCCCGGCTCAAGCCGCTGCCAGTGCCGAACTCGAAAGTATCCAGTTCCAGCAGTTGCAACGTCGAATTGGTATCGCCACCGTTGGGAAAAGTAATTTTGTTTGGCGCCAATGGTTCCGGCACCAACGTGTTACCGCCGTGGCAGCTAACGCAGATCCCCGGCACAGCCTTGTCACCGCGCCCGTCCAGGTCCTGCTCCAGCGCACGTTCCTGCAACCCGTCGTCATTCGCGGACTTGAAGGTGAAAAACTTGACGAAACAATCGTTTGGATTGGCATTGCAGTCGCAGTTCGTCGGGTCGCTACAACTGTATTCGATGGCGTTGGTACCGATGTGGTACTGCCGGTCGTCGGCGATCAGCGCTTCGAGATTCAGTGCGCTGTACTCCTGTCCCGGTATCGTCTGCACCTGAAAGTTGTCGACGAACGAGGCGAACGTGCCGTTGGCGTTGACGCGGAAGAACATGTTGCGGCCGTAGCCGAGATCGCGCGTGTCGCGAAAACGCACATGCCCGTCGACAACGGCCGGCGTGCCAAATCCGTTAAACGTTTGCCATTTTGCCAGCGTGTCGCGCTCGTTATTCGGATCGATCTTCGCGTAATAAGCGGTGGCGTACTGCCGCGACGAAATCGTCGAGGCAGGTAAATCGATGCTCGCCACGCAACTGCCATCGCCGGGTGCGTATTGCTGCCCGCTGCGCACACTGGGGTCGGTAGACGTATCGCTGGGATCCCGCAACAGGTACAGGCACACATCTGCAATGCTGGTTGCCGTTATGCGCACGCCGCCGGCGCGCATCATCTCGAGGCTGATACCAGGATTGGCGGCATCGGTGGCCGATTGGCCACCCGACGCCGTCCAGGTGCCGGAGAATGGCTCCTCGCTGCCATCGTCGAACGTTGCGGTACCACTGAACGTGCCGGCGATACCGGGAACCGAAGTGCCAACGACCAGCGTGTAGTTACCCGGTGGCAGACTCGCCTGCGGATCGAAAAACGTCAGGAAACTGTTGGGCTCGTCCGCGCCGATGGTGGCGGAAAACGCCTGGATTGCGCCGTCGCGTTCACAAGCGGCCAACGTTACTACAGTCATCGCTGCCAGCATGGCACGTGCCCAGGCTGAAGTCGTTGTCACAAGCATGCCTCCCCCGAACAAAACCCGCTCACCGGCACCTGCAGGTAAGCTAAAAAACCACCAGATAACTCAAGCGAATCACCGCGCGTTCATATTGGATTGCATCCGCATCGGAACTCAGCAGTTCCACGGAGGCATCGAGTGAGTTGGCGCGGTTGATACCGTAGTTCAGGCCTAGCGTAAGCAGGGCGGTATCGGCGCTGAGCTTGTAGGCGAAACGTCCGGTCTGCACGCCGCCGAAGGCGTCGTCTGGTTCGATCGCCTGGGCCGCATTGATAATATCGAGAGTCGGTCTGGCAGTGGACACCACATCACCGACAACGTATTGCAACGTCGCGTAGCTCACCAGTTGGTCCGTCAGCAGCCAGTCCAGGTTGCCGAAAATACGCGCGCTTTCCGTATCGAACACGTCGCTTTCGGACTCGCGCTTCTTGTACCCCAGCCCGAAGGTGCTGAAGATGCGATCGGTGAAACGTTTTGCCACCGTACCCCGCACGCCCAGTGTCGTGCTATCACGCATATCGCTTTCAAAGTCGTGCTCTTGCACGAACGCGGTCAATGTATAAGCCGCCGCCCCGAAGCCACGTGCGAGCTGAATCTTGTAATCGATTGTGCCGTTTAGTGCGACATTGCTCAGGCCATCGAACTCATCGTAGCTTTCGAACGCGACACTGCCCCGGTACAGCAGCAAGCTGCGAAACGAAAGTTCCTGTTTATAGGTGAATCCACCAGAACCGGTAATGAACGAATCTTCGAAAATGTCGTCACTAGCTTCGGCTTTGGTGACGTTGTCATCAGCAACGTATCCAATATCGGCATTCACGCTGAAATTCTCCGCCGCCCTGACGGGTACTGCAAACAACAGCGGCAGCAGTGTGGCGCAAACGATGATCAACGGTTTGTTCACGCAACTTCCCCGTGTCTTTCCGGGCTGCGATCCGCCAGCCACGTAGCAGCCGCCAGGCCGAGCGGCAGGCAGGGATTCGGTCGCGGACCGGCAGCGACTGCCGGGAGCGTGCCGGTCACGCGTTCGATTTCAACCAACTCCGCCGCAGACCAAACGCCACCAGCATCGCCAGGCACAGCACTGCAAGCGTCACAGCACGCAGAGCGCTGCCCGAACTCGTGGATACCTCCGCGACCTCGATAGCCACGACACCAACGCCACCTGGATCACGCACCGTGCCATCCGCCATTGCGTCGGCGTCGTTCGGTCCACCGTCCTCGATCTGCAATTGCACACACTCATCAAACGACCTGAGTCCGGAACGGTAGGCGTCGTCGCCGGGACCCGGGCAGATTCCGGCGCGGCGCGGGGCACTGAAAACGGCATTGCTGTCGTCTGCCACGAACGGCTGCCAACCACTTGCGAGGGTGAACTTCCGGTACCCGGCGTTGCCGCGTATCGCCGAACGCAGCGGTAGTACGATCCGTGTGATCGCTCCCGGCACCAGGCCGGCGATTTCGAAATCGAACAAACCACCGACGTTGTCGAAGCCATCATCCTCGCCATTGACGGTCGCAGCCCCCGCCTCACCGCCGAACGACCGCACATCTGCCGCCGTCACCATTCCGCCATCGCGCAACGCGTAACGCGCCGTGGGCCCGAGACTCAGGAACACGTCCTGCTCGCCCTCGATGAACAGCGTCCGGCCGGGATCCTGCGTTTCCGTCTGCAGCAGGTTGGCCGGCAGGTTGTCATCGTCCAGATGATCCGCAATGCCGTCGCCATCGCTGTCCTGGTAACCCTCTGCATCGTCGTCGTCGCCGTCGCCGTCGCTGTCCGTTGCCGCCAACACCGGGGCGACATTTTGCACCGTGATCAGCAGCGACGCGGAAGCGGCCGCACCGCCCGGGTCGGTGACCGTTACTGCGACGCGGTAGAGTCGCGGAACTATGTCGACGGGCGGGTCAAAACTGAAGAAACGATCCGCCGGCATCCCGTCCGTATCAATCAGCGAGTTGTCCGTCGCGCTCCAGTCGAGGCTGTGCATCCCGGCGTCGCCAGGATTCGCATCGCTCACCGTCGCGGTGACCGTCACCGCGCCGTCGGTCTGCACAACCAGCGGACCGCGGTCACCACCCTGGTCTACTGTGAGGGTGACTCCCGGCGCCACGTTACCTTCGACGATCGTCAGCGTGTGCGTGCGCCGGGCCAGCGCCGCCTGCGGCGCACCGAGCAGTGAAACTACAACTGTTTCATTACCTTCGCCTGCCGTATCGTTGCCAACCGTCTGCACGTCGAGCGTCGCGGCGGTACCGCTGGCGATATTGATAACCCCGCCAATCGCATCGTGATCGCTGCCGTCCGCGGTGCCGCCAATGCCGTAACTCACCGCCACCGGGTACTGAGGTGCAGCACCGTTCAAGGTCACGCCGATTTGCGCCAATTGCCCTTCCTCGACGAACTTGTCTACTTCAAGACTGACCAGCGGGCGCACATCCAGCGTTTGCGTAGCGAACATGCAATTCGCAGTACCCGGCGTGCCGTCCAGCAGCAAGCCGTTGTCCTGTGCGGTCCAGTAAACCTGAAAACGTCCTGGTCGGAACGCGTGCACGGTATCTATCTGCTCGCCGGTGGCGCAGGCGTCCGCTTCGTCCACGTTGAGCCGTGGAATCGCGGTGATCGAACCTTCGCGAACGTCCAGCGATGTCGCAGAGCCGATATCGACGGCAGTCAGGTAACCGGTCGCATCCACTGCCCGGTCGGACGGCGCCGCAACCACTGGCGGAACGTCGTCTACGATCGGATTGCCCTCAAAGCCGCCGCACTCCACGGTGGTCAGGTATTCGCACAGATTGTCGCGGCCGTCGCCGTCGGTATCTTCGCTGGCATCACTGGCATCGAACGGATCCAGACCGTAGGTATTCTCGAACGTGTCCGGCATACCGTCGTTATCGTCGTCGGCATCACATTCGTCGCCCTCGCTGTCGCCGTCGTTGTTATCTTGTGTCGTGTTGGGATCGTTATCGCAGTTATCCAGGAAATCGACGATCGTGTCATCATCGGTGTCCAGCGGCGACACAGTCACGGTGGCGGTATCGGTAAGCGCACCATCACTGATCGTGTAAGTGAATGTCTCGGTGATGAATCCCGTCGGCGGCGGACCGACGAAGTTATTCGGCGGCGTATACAGCACCGAGTTTCCAGGACCGACACCGTTGATAGAGACACTGCCGCCGGCGCTGGGCGTGCCCACGACAGTAATTGTCAACGGGTCCATCTCGACGTCGGTATCGTTGAGCAACGGAAACAGTTCCGTATCGCTGACGTTAACGGGCGCCTCTTCGGTGGGATCGTTCACCGCGTCGGGTTGGTCGTTAATCGGTGAAATGTTGACCGTGACCGTTATCTGATCGAAATTGCTGATGCCCACCGCACCGTCATAGACACCGACGACGAAGCTGTCACCGCCGTTGAAATTGAGGTCCGACGTGTAGTCAATCGCTCTCGAAAGACCGGTACCGGAAATCGTCGCGGTGCCATCATCGGCCTGCGTGTCGATATTCCACGTCAACGTATCGCCGTCGCCGTCCGTCGCGTTCAGGGTGAGTACGAAATCCTGGGGTGCGCCGTCTTCGTCCATATTCACCGCAATCGTGGCGCCTTCCGTGATTATCGGCGAGTCGGCCACCGAGGCGATGTTCACGTCGACGGTGATTTCGTCGAACAGGTTGCGGTCGTCGGTGACACGCACGACGAAAGTATCCGTACCGGTATAGTTCGGATCCGGCGTGTAATCGATCACCTGGTTCAGACCAGATGTCGTGGTGTCAGTCGGGTTGCCGCCGTAGTCGGCCGCACCGTTGCTCGCCTGCGAAGATATACTCCAGGTCAGCGTTCCGAAATCGACGTCGGTGGCACTTAAAGTAAGGCTGAAGGCGTCCGGAGCGCCGTCCTCCGACATATTCACCGTGGTCGTGGCGCCTTGTGCAATTACCGGCGGATCACAGTCCGCTGTAAAAAAATCAACGACGGCGCCGTTGACCGGAGCACTTCCCGAATTGTCCGCGACCGCGCGGAATTCGTAGTTAGTGCCACACGTCAACCCGTTGATACCGATACTGAACGCGACATTCGTATCGCTGCCGTTGTTCCCGAGATTGCTGGACGACGCGCTGGTACTGTTGGATGCAACGCTGCCGTCCGGACCCCACTGGAAGTACCCGCTGGTGGTCAAACCATTCGGTATCGCCGATCCATTCAACGTCACCGAGGTCTTTGCCTGGTCGGTGATACTTCCCGTCGTGGTGGTGGGAGGTGCGTTCTGCCTGAACCCGTCGTCCTCCCAATCCTCGATCCGATCTTGCAGCGCCTGGCTCAGCGCGCCGCCAGGCGGCATGCTGCCGGCCGTCACTCTGGCAACGGCACGGGTTTCATTGTCATTGGCGAGAGCGTTGGCATAGGTATTGTAATCGACACCCGCTGGCGCAGAGTTGCGGTCAGTGCCGGTCAGGCTGCTGCTGTGGCAACCGGTGCAATTGTTGAAAACCGTTGCGGCAACGCCGTTGTTTCCGTCATACGTAACGAACGCACTGGCATTGTTTCCCAACATCATTACCGACAGCGCGAACAGGGCGCGTGGAATGGATGCCGCAGGCCTCGAAACCGCGAAAGATCTTGCCAACACCCAGCATCCCCCAATGCACACCACAGCGTTCGCCTACGTTCTCGCCAGATTCGTGCCAGTCACGATATAACCAGAAGAATCAAGCGATTAGCTTAAACAAACCACAAGTACAGGTTAATTGACGAGCAACCTTAAAACGTCGTTGACAGATCGGTCGACGAGCAATGGTCAGGTTGCGTGTGTTTCACCACAAAATCGGTGATTTATTGTCAAAAATCAACAAATCCTTTCATGCAATATATTGCATGCAGATGCTGAATAATGCATCCTGGCGCCTGGCAACGGATCGGGCATGTCAGCGATGATCGATTTCCAAACCCACCCCGGGAATTACCGCCACTGGCGGCTCAGCACCGACGGCGCGGTTGCGCGCCTGACCATGGACGTCGATGAACAGGGCGGTCTGTTTCCGGGCTACGCGCTGAAACTCAATTCCTATGACCTGGGCGTGGATATCGAACTGTACGACGCCATTCAGCGCCTGCGCTTCGAACACCCCGAAGTGCGTGCCGTGATCGTCGAATCCGGCAAGGACCGTGTCTTCTGTTCGGGTGCAAATATCCGTATGCTGGGCAGCGCCTCGCATGCGCACAAGGTGAATTTCTGCAAGTTCACCAACGAAACGCGCAATGCCATCGAGGACGCCAGCGAGAACTCCAGGCAGCGTTACCTGTGCGCCATCAATGGCACCGCGGCCGGCGGCGGTTACGAACTCGCGCTGGCGACCGATCACATCGTGCTGGTCGATGACGGCAG
>JAOTYY010000074.1 GCA_029861595.1 Gammaproteobacteria bacterium | reverse complement strand
TGTCACCGGCCGCCCAGGTCGCCCTCGCCCGGCGATTCGGAGAAGTGCAGACGCACGTCATGAACCAGTACCACGCCGACGGTTATCCGGAGCTCTACCTGCTGTCCAATCTGACGCCGGAGGGTGGTGTGCCGTCCGGAAATCATCCTGATCGGGGCACGCTGGTGTGGCATACCGACGGGTCCTGGCAACGTCGCACCGGTCTCGCAACCTTCATGTTCGCGGTCGAGATTCCCGCCAACGGTGGCGAAACGCATTTCGCGGACATGTACAGCGGCTACTCGGGGCTGCCCGCCGACGTTCGCGCACGGATCGATCCCCTGCATGTCGTGCACAATCTCGATTTCTCGCGCAGTCGCCGCCACGGCGAGGAACCCATGACGGAAGCGCAGCGCAAGGCCGCACCGCCAGCCACCCATCCGGTTGTTCGAACTCACCCCGACACACACAGGAAGTCGCTGTTCCTGGGGGATCACGCCGAATACATCGTGGAACTCCCGTATCAAGAAGGGCGTGCGCTCATCGAACGGTTGAACGTGGACTCCGTGGCGTGCGCGGCTGTCTACCACCACACCTGGCGGCCGAATCAGCTGGTCGTCTGGGACAACCGGTGTCTGCTGCACCGCGCAACCGAGTACGACACAGTCCATGAGCGACGTGTGATCCGCCGTTGCACCGTGCTTACACCGGAAGAAACTGGCTACGTGTGAGCGTACGGGAACCAACGCTCGGACTACCGCCGGTTCAACACGATCCGCCATTGGAGCAGCGTTGATGATTGTACGAACGCTGGAAGACTTGAAAGCAGATGGGAACTACCGGGAAAAGCCCGGCGTCTGGAGCAGCGCCCGCTATCTGCTGCGCGGCGACGGGGTCGGGTTTACCGTCACCCAGACAACGGTCGCCGCCGGTTCGTCCCAGACCATGGAATACCGCAACCACATCGAGGCCAACCTGGTCATCGAGGGTGAAGGCGATCTCACCGACACTGCGACCGGCGAAGTCCACCGGCTGAAACCGGGCTCGATGTACGCCCTCGACAAGCACGATCGGCACCGCATCGATGCGCTCACCGACATGCGCCTGGTCTGCGTTTTCTCGCCCGCTCTGCTGGGCCCGGAGACGCACGATGAAGAAGGCTCGTACCCGTTGCTGGAAGGTTGAAGCCAGTCAGAGAGTTGCCGGCATTTCCGCTGACTCGATTATTGGTAATTCAGCACAGCACAGCTAAATGCCGCTTTTCCCGGCCTGCCTCGTAGAAACATGCGATGAGCTTTGTTCCAACGTTTCCACAAAAACGTTTTCTTTTTATGGTGAGAGAATCGAACGGGAGAATACCAATCAATCTTTTCCGCTTCGATGTTCAGGCGAACTGCCAAGCACTGGCGTAGCGCTCGATGCTTGATATTGCCCTTAAAGCCCAATGCTGTACGGGCTTCCTCCAGCGTCGAGATGTATTGGTTAAATACGCGCACGGGTAGAAAGCTTTGCAAGGTCTCAGCATCAAAAGCTGGTTTATACCAACGCGCGCCACCCCCTAAGGCAGCAGCAACTTCCAGCGACCAGAAAAAAGCGCCACGCGGATTGTTGATCGGTTGGTCCAATGCAAAAGGTGTTCGCGTTGGTGTGATGAAAACCTGGGTCGAGTATAATTGTGGCAAAAGCGGCGGTGGCCCACCATACGCCAGTTCTATGAACGCTCCTGTCCACCCCGAAACCGGCGGCGCTATATGAGCTACAAACTCACGGTTTACAACGTCCGGAACCATTGGCAGCCAGATGCCACCAACTTCATTAAAACGAAAATCCCTCGCCGTTGGATTTTGTGCTTGCCAGAGCACTGCTTGGAGTGGCGCAACATCTGTTGTTACGCGTAACGTACCATCCGGTTCGAGTCTCCACTCTATATGCGGTCTCGGTACATTGAAGATGATTCGCTGATACCAGGCAAGCAAGCCCTGTAGTGCTGACTCGAGGGTAGCAGCATCATTATCAAATTCATGACTCGCATTGGGCAGATAACGGAGCAGCGTTTCACCCTGTAATGCATCAAAATAGAACAACGACGAATCGGGTGGGAAAAATTCATCACCGGATGCATTAAGAATGTATTTCGGCATCGTGAGCCGGTCTCGATAGGAGAAAGGATCGACGATCTGGAGTAGATCCCGTCCTTCCGGAGTGCGGAGGCGGTCGATGAGATCGAATTCCTGGTAGTCGCGCAGTGCATCAGAAATGAAGCCGTAAGAGGCCCGATGATTTTCTAAAGACGGTGCCCAGTTGAGAACATCAAATACGCCGGGGGCTACAGCTACAACGCGGTCATCGACAGCGGCCGTTAACCAGGCGGTTGCGCCACGCTTGGAAAAACCCGTAACAACAAAATGCGTTATTTACTGCAGCGTCCGTTGCGTCGGGCACAAAGTCTTGCACCGCATCCATGGCACGGACAACGCTTTTCACCATGGGTAGATAAGCCGGCCAAGTGTAATCGCCAGTTCGCGTCGCTCTGTCAAAAGTAAATGCCACAAGTTGGTCTTCGCTGCGCATATTGTTGGAGATCGGGTCATCCGCAAACATCAGTGGTTGATTTGGTACCTGTTGGAGTGCACTGACCACAGTGCCCGATGATGTCGCGATCAGGGCCAACGCTTGCAACGCGTCTGAGTCTAAGTCTGGTAACTGGATAGGATTATTCCCGCCCAGAACAAACATTAAACTTGTTTCGGAAACCACCCTGCGGGGTACGATGATGGTGAGTAAATGGTCCCATACCGTTTGGTCCACCTCTTCAGGACTTCGCCATTGCTGCGAGATAACTCGCAGATTGTGAACGGTGAAATCAGCGAAGGGTATCGAAAGACCGATGGGATCAAATCTGTATACGGGGTCCGGCTCATTGACGTAGTCATCGAGTGCGGTATCTGGGCCAGCAAAAACTGGACCCGCCGCAAGCGCGCTGGTGATTACTAGAACGGCGGTAAACGCCGCGCGCTTACGCAGAAACTCTCCGCGGCAAAGTAACTTATCTAAAGTGAACATAAAGCC
This sequence comes from Gammaproteobacteria bacterium, assembly GCA_029861595.1. Classification (GTDB taxonomy): domain Bacteria; phylum Pseudomonadota; class Gammaproteobacteria; order JAHELT01; family JAHELT01; genus JAHELT01. The sequence goes on along the minus strand of JAOTYY010000074.1, from coordinate 13,927 downwards.
TCCTTTCGTAGCGGCGGGTGACACACGCTTAGCTTCTCCGCAGACAGGGATAGCAGGATCGTCTCTGCTGTGGGTCGCTGTGATGCGGCTCAAACTTATACTAGTACAGCGTTGACTTTTTTCAACCGGTGATAATTCAGCGACGCGCAAGCGGACATCAGAAACGAGGTGCCTAACGGCAGTAAAAGGTCGACCTCGGAGGTTTAGTGGTGCACCGCAGCACACGCGGACGCTGCGATTCGGCTGCCTGCGTCGGCTGGCGGGATCGACGCCTGCTACCGGGCGGCCTTGGCAAACGCGGCGCGCACTTCTTCGTCGCTCATTTCCTTGCCGAGATAAGCTTCCACGACCGCATGATCGTCTTTGACCTCGTGCGGTGCGCCCTCGCCGATCTTCTGACCATGATCGAGAACGGTGACGCGGTCGCAGGTATCCATCACGACTTTGAGGATGTGTTCCACGATCAGCAACGTCAGCCCGTAGCGCTTTTTCAGATCCAGCACGATGCCCATCAGTACGTCGACATTGGTCGGCGAGAGCCCTGCGGCCGGTTCGTCCAGCATCAGCAGCTTCGGACGCATGGCCATGGCGCGGCCCAGCGAAAGCAACCGCCGCTGCCCGCCGGACAATTCACCGGCCGGCATATCGGCAAATTCGGCAAGCCCGATAATGCTTAACAACTCGAACATCGACTCGCTGGCTTCCTGGTCCGCTCGCACGACGCTGCGGGGACGGAATATGGGTGCCGCGGCGGCGTATTTCGTGTGCGTGTGATAGCCAACCAGAAGATTCTGCAACACCGTCATTTCCGAAAACAGGCGCAGCAGCTGAAACGTGCGCGCCACACCTCGCCGGCCTATCTCGTGCGCTTCGAAATTGGTGATATCTTCGCCCGCGAAACGTACCACACTGCCGGGATCGGTTTTGTAGACGCCCGTCACCAGATTGAAAAATGTGCTTTTGCCGGATCCGTTGGGCCCGATCAGCCCGTGAATCGAACCTTCCTCGACATCCATTTCCAGCTGCTGGATAGCGCGCAGTCCGCCGAAGCTCTTGCTCAGCATGCGAGTTTCAAGAAGTGCCATCACCCGCCTCGCGACGTGCGTCGATAAACCTCTGGGTGACGATGTAGCGGTCGATCAATCCGCCGATTCCCTGCGGCATGAAAATAACCAGCAGCACCATGCTGGAACCGAAAAGCAGCGGTTGGTAGAAGTAAAAATCCTTGGTCTGATCATAAATGATGGTGACGATAATGGCGCCGATCACACCGCCCCAGACGTGCCCTATTCCGCCAAGCACGATCATCAGCAACAGCGTAACCATCTCGATAATCGTGAAGTTGTTGTGATGGATGTAGCCCGGCCGCATGTGCGCGAACATGGCACCTGCGCAGCCGGCGTACATCGCGCTGATGACGAACGCCAACAGCTTGTACTTGCGCACATTGATACCTGCCGCGGCAGCCGCGATCGTGTCTTCGCGAATCGCCTGAAAGGCACGGCCCGTCGCCGAGCGCAGGATCGCAAACGACAGATAGATTCCGACCAATGCGATGGGCATTACCAGGTAGTAGTACCTGGTGAAATTATCGAAGGTGAAGCCGAATGCGGATGGTGCGGGAATGCCCCCCAGGCCGGTGGATGATCCGAGATACGGCGTCACGGAAATCATGATGCGTACCGATTCACCGAGTCCCAGTGTAGCCAGCGCCAGATAAGCCCCCTCGAGTCTGAAGGAAGGAACACCGACCACGACACCGGCCAGACCCGCGATGAATATCGCAGCCGGCAGCGTCATCCAGAAACTGAAGCCGAAATTGGTCGACAGGATCGCTGCGGTTACGGCACCGATCGCATAAAGCCCGACATGACCGACGGTCACCTGGCCGCAGAATCCCTTGACGATGTTCAGACCGACCGACAGCATGATAAAAATGCAGATCCGGTTGGCCAGGTACACGTAATAGTCGTTGAATAGACCGCTCAGGATAAGTGGCAGCGGCAACAACGCGACGATCGCGAGCAGCCATGGCAAGAGCGGGTGTGTGCGTTCCATCCGCCCGAAAAATCCGCCCACGCCCTGTAGCGTAACAACCAGGTTCATTGTTCGACCGTTAACTGGGTACGGAAAAAAACGAGGGCGGGCGCACCGGCGCCCGTCCTCTGAGAGATTATTCGAGACCGAAATTTATCGGCATCGGAACGCGCGCGAGCACTTCCGTTTCGAATTCCTCGCCGCCCTTGGTGTAGTGGATCAGCACCGGTGTTTTATTACCGTCACGGCACTGCGGCGTCGGCGCCGCGCAGAAGCTTATCGGGCCACTCGCCAGTCCGCGATAACCATCCACCGACGCGATGGCGTCACGGATCGCGGTGCGATCAGCCGCCAGCGAACCGTCGGACAGGTTAAGGTTGGCACGATGCAGAGCGATTTCGACGATACGCACCAGATCGTAAGCCTGCGAGAAATCGTGATCCGGCGCGTGAATACCGTATTTGTCACGCACCATCTGGTTGAACAGTTGTGCAATGGGGCGTTTGTCCGCAGCAGCATAGGCCGCCGTGTAGAACACACCCAGCACCGCATCGCCAGCGATCTTCGGCACCGGCGCATTCGAGGCCGAAGACGAGCCAATGCGGCGGACCGATTTGCCGATACCGGCTTCATACGATTGAAGCAGCGCGCGTGACATGGTCTCTGCCAATGCCGCGATCATGATGCCGTCCACGTTTGCAGACTTGATCTTCAGCATGTGCGTGCGGAAATCGACTTCCTTTTCCTGCACCTGCGCAACGTACGCCGGTTCGGCATTGAACTGTCTGCGCATCTGATCCTGCATCGCGTCACAGTCGTTCTGCGAGGCCGCATCGGCGGCACAGATATAGGCGATCTTGGTGCCGATGTTCTCGCCGGTGTATTTGGCATTGACGCCGGCATAGTAGCGACCGGATACCGGCACACGGAAAACCCACGCACTGCCCTTCTGCGTGATCTTGGCATTGGTCGAATGCGGGATGATCTGTGGCACTCTCGCTTGCGCAGTCACGTCCACGATGGGCAGTGACACCGACGAACAGGTCGAGCCGATGATCAGATGGACTTTCTGCTCGTGAATGAACTTGTTGGCGTTGGCAACGCCCTTATCCGACTTGCATTCGTCGTTTAGCAGACTGAGTTCTATCGTGTTCCCGTTGATGCCGCCGTTTTTGTTTATCAGGTCGAACTCGTCAGCGACCATCTGCCCGTACTTCTGGCCGTTTTCACTGATCATGCGCATGGTTGCGCCAATTCGTATGGTGCCGGCGACTGCGGATGTGTGTACCACCAGCACACCGGCAATCAGGGCGGTCGAAACCAGCCCGCGACTGAACATTTTCATTACTCTCTCCTCTTCTACTTTACTAACTCAACTCACCAGGCACATCTGCCGCGACGGGGGTGTGACCTCGTATCATGCTTTCACCTTGGCTTCGACACCGAACAGACCTTGAGGCCTGAACATGAGAACCAGGATCAGCAATAAAAACGCGTAAATGTCTTTGTGGCTGCCGGAAATGTAGGCTGCCCCAAGGTTCTCGAAGATACCGACCAGCAGACCGCCCAGTATAGCGCCGGGCAGACTGCCGAAACCGCCGACCACAGCGGCGGCAAAGGCTTTCATCAACATCAGGTAACCCATTTCCACCTGCACGGACTGCATCGGCCCGATCAGCACACCGGCGGCGGCGGCGATCGCACAGGCAACGCCGAAGATCAGCGATATCATCAACGGCACATTGATGCCCATGAGGAATGCGATGTCTTTGTTCTGCGCCACAGCCCGCACCGCCAGGCCAATCTTGGTCTTCTTCAGAAATACATGCAGGCCGCCCATCAATACCAGCGCTGCGACCGCCGTCGCCACATAGCTTTTCGGCAGAAATATCTCGCCGATCTGATACGGCATGCCGAAATTGACGGGAAACGGCTCGGCGTCCGCACCCCAGATCAGGAAAGCTATATTCTGCAGCACCACCGACATACCGAAACCGCAGATGATCATTCCCATGCCGGCTACCGTATAGCCCCCGCCGGCACGGGTAAGACGTCGGTAGAATACCCGCTCGATGACGATACCCAGGAGACCGGTCACGATCATCGCACACAGGATCGCCAGCCAGTAGGGAACGTTGTACTGATGTGCAAACACCAGCCCGAGAAACGCACCGAACATGTAAATCTCGCCATGCGCGAAGTGCACGATATCGAGACCCGTGTAAATCAGCGATATGCCGAGCGCCACGATCCCGTACACCACACCGATGGTGACTCCGAAAATCAGAAATCCTAGCAGCGCTTCCATAATCTGTTACTCGCTTCGTGTGGTCGCCGGTCAACTCGACATCTGCTCGCGGCTGGCCACCGTACCGCCGAGGTACGACAGTTTCACCGACTCGTCGCCGGACAATTCCTCCGCCGGGCCCTCGATAAGTACGCGGCCGTCGCGGATGATGTAACCGTACCCGGCAAGCAACAGTGCCATGCGCACGTTCTGTTCGACCAGCAGGATGGTCACACCGCTCTGGCTGATCCGGTACACGTTGGCAAAAATGTTCAGCACTACCTGCGGTGCCAGCGCCGCGCTTGGCTCGTCGAGCATCAGCATCCTGGGATTCGCCATCAGGCCGCGGCCGATTACCAGCATCTGCACTTCACCGCCGGAAAGAGTGCCCGACAACTGGCGCCGGCGTTCCTGCAACGCCGGGAAATAGTCATACACTTTGTCCAGGTCCCGGCGGATACCCTGCTTGTCGCTGCGGGTAAACGCACCGACCATCAGATTTTCCTCCACCGTCATCGCCGGATACGCCTCTTTACCCTGCGTAACCTGAATAAGTCCGCGGTTGACGATGCGATCGGGACGCAGGTTGGCGATGCTCTCGCCATCGAACAGGATCTCACCGTCCCATACTGGAATCAGACCGGAGAGCGCTTTGAGCAGTGTCGATTTACCGGTGCCGTTACCACCGAGCACGGTGACAATGCTGCCGCCAGCCACCGACACATTGACGCCATCGAGTATTTTTATGCGGCCGTAGCCGGTTTGCAGATCGCGAACTTCCAGCATTATTCTTGTGGACCCCCCACCCGGTCCTTTGTGGGGCGCATTGTAGCCGGGATTCTTCCCTTAATCATTGGAAAAAATCCCGTGTCACGTGTAGGGTTTTTCATGCGTGCCGCAATCGCCGGCGCGACCGCAAATCAGATACCGCGCGAGCCGCCGGTTACGAGAGCTGTCTTATCCTGCGGTGCTGGCTCACAAATAGTGACTCTCCAGTCCCTTGACGATCGCGCGCAGCGCATCCAGCGTGGGTGTCGCCACGCCATGTTCACGTCCGTACGCAATGACTGAACCGTAGATAAACTCCACCTCCGTGGGTCGCTGGTTAAGAAGGTCCACACACAATGACGACTTATTATCGCCGGTGCCACCCGGCTGACTGATAGCCTGCATGCCGGCCACCGCGGCTTCCCGCTCCAATTCAACGCCCACAGCCTGTGCCACTTCCAGAGCTTCATCCAGCGCGCGCAGACAGATTGATTTCAGTTCCGGGATCTGCAGCATCACGGCCGACGACAGGTTGGTGGCCCCCGATAGCGCACTCATGGAGATGTTGCCCAGCAGTTTCTTCCAGATGTCGGTAGCGATGTTGGCGCTCGCATGCGTTTCGAGGCCCGCGTCCGTGAACTGCGCGGCAATGCCCTGTGCGCGCTCCGACGAGCCCTGCGGGAACTCACCTATGTACGACGGCACGCGTGAGAAATCACGCACCACACCCGGCGCTTCGAGCGTCGCCGCCATGGTCGTCAGTCCGCCCAGCACGTTGTCCGCCCCCCACACGGCGGCAATTTCTTCCTCGTTGCCCAGACCGTTCTGAAAACTTATCGCGACTGCGCCCGCCGCCGCCAGGTGTGCTGCCGCCTGCGCGGCCGCGCGCGTGCTGTGCGCTTTGCATTGGAACAACACGACAGCGGCGTCATCGACCGTACCGGCATCGGCCGTCACTTGCATCGATACTGTCCGTTCGCCACCGAAACCCACGATCTTCAGGCCGTCACGCTGAATCGCGTCAACGTGCTCGGGATTCGTATCGACCAGCGTCACCCGCAGGCCGCCGTCCTGCAGAATCGCGCCAAACAGGGCGCCCATGCCACCGGCGCCCACCACTGCGATGTGATTAGTGTCCACCGGTGTCAGGTGAAGTGCACGCGAATACTGCCGAGCACACCGAAGTCTGCGTGCACGCGACTGCCCTGCGTGACGTGTTGCGGTACCGTCGCCGCGCCGGTAGACACGAAGTCGCCGGACTTCAGCGCCTCGCCACGTTCGCGCAGATGATTGGCCAGATCGGCAACTGCCTCGAAGGGCAAACAACGCATGTCGCCGAGAAAATTCTCTGCCGCCGTGCGGTCGTCGACGCGCAGTGCGATTACATGGTTGCGGAAATCCACGCCCCGGATGTCGGCCACCCCATCGCCGAACACAAAGCCGATGCCACCACCGTTGTCGGCAATGGTCTCCAGCGAACCCACGTGCGGCGCCCGGGGTCCTGTCGGGTAGCGATTACCGATGATTTCGAGCGCCGGGTGAAACAGCAGCCGTGGCGCAACCTCCGCTGCGGTCCAGGATTTTTCGCGCAATTCAATGTCTCGAGTAAGCCGGAAGGCAAATTCGGTTTCCACGCGCGCATCGGGAAAACGCTCTGCCGGCAATTCGAGATCCGTGCCGGTAAACGTCGTCGATGCAAACATGCGCCCCGGGATCACATCGTCGTGTCCGTCGAGTTCCCGCATACGCTGACTGGTAGCGCCGAGTTTCCAGCCGCTCACCGGCTCGCCCAGCAAACGTGCCATTGTGTCCTGCACTGCATAAGCCTCGGCGCGATTCTGCGGCCGCCGCTCGTCCGGCAGTTCGATTATGACGCTTGCTTTTTGCCAGGCGTCAGCCAGATCGCCGGCGAGCCGTTCCAGTTCCCTGTCACGCAGCATGCTGGGCACTGACTCAAGCGAACAGCTGCTTGAACGTCCCTATACAGGTTCTGAAACCCTTTTCGAAATCACCATCGCCATGGTGGTAGACACTCTCGTAGGAAATCGCCCCGCCATACCCGTCGCGACGCAGCGCATCGGCCATGGGTGCAAACTGATCGGCCAGCTGCCCTTTGCCCATTTCGCGCACCTCGAGATGCGCTTTAGGGGTATCGGCGTACACATCCTTGATGTGCACGTGACCGAGATAACCGTCCCTCATCACCTCGTACCCGTCGGGATACGCCGTCTCGTGCGCCCAGCAGTTGTTCGCCGGGTCCCACATGATTTTCAGGATTCCCTTGGCATCCAGATCGTCAATCAGCTTGCGGCCGGTATAGCACGAGTTCACCATCGTGCCATTACCGGTCTCCACCGCCAGGGTAATGTTTTCAGCTTTCGCCAGTTCGATGGCGGGTGCTATCAACTGTGGCAGCGCATCCCACGCACCTTTGGCAACGTTCCACTTCTCGGCGCCGTGACTGCCCCACAGAATCATTTCCTTCTTACCGCTCATGATGCGCACCAGCGGGCAATCGAACTCGTGCGCCATGTCGATGCAGCGTTTCAACCCGTCCATGTGTTTGGTGTGCAGCGGATCGCCGGCTTTGGTAGTCATCGGCATGCCCGCAAACACATGGCGCGATATGCACGACACGGTCTTGCCGTGTTTGCTGATCAGCTCCAGCGCGCGTTTGCGCTCGCCGCTGTCCAGATCGCCTACCTCCTTGTCCCACAGAAACTGCAGTTCGGCGTATTGCAGGTCGAATTCGTCCATGACGCTCAGCGCGTGCGCAAAATCGCGGCTTATACCATCGGTGATCACACCCAGTTTCATTGGATTCTCCACTTATCGGTTGAGTCGACTGCCGACGATCTCTTCGAGCACCCGGGTGACGACCCAGTTGTCGCCCTCCGGATGACGCGTTTTACCGGCTTGGAACAATTGCATGGCCGTGGACGCCGTGAACAGCGGAACCCCCAGTTCACGCGCCATATCGAGTGCGATGGTCAGATCTTTGTACATAGTCGCGATGTGACTGCCGGTATCCGCGAAGCGGCGGTCGACAATGTGCTCGAGCGCGGTATTGGTGATGCCGCATCCGGCACCGGAGGTGCTGAACACGTCAAACAGAACCTGACCCTCGACACCCGCCTTGGCGGCCAGCACGGATGCCTCGAAAGTCGCGCTGAAAATCGAACCGATCAGCGACTGCAGACAGGCTTTCACCGTCTGCCCCATGCCGGGTGAATCACCTACCCGGTGAATGGTTTTGCTGACCGCCTCCATCGCCGCACGGCAATCGTCCAGCACCTCGGCAGCGCCCGCCGCCATCATGGTAAGAGTGCCCGACTGGGCGCCCGGGAAACCGCCACTGACCGGTGAATCGATCAGCGCTATACCGGTGTTTTCGAGCTTGTGAGCAAGTTCGCGCGCTTCCGCGGGTTTGATGGTCGCCGTCAGAATCAGCACCGATCCCGGCGCCAGCGTGGACACTAAACCCTGCTCACCGAACACCACCTCGGTGACCTGGGCGCCGTTCATTACCATGACGAACACGACGTCGGCGTTCTCGCCCACCTGTGCACAGTGTTCCGCCGGCTGACCGCCCATCTCGGCAAACGCACGCATCCGTTGCTCGCTGAGATCGAATCCACTGGTGGCAAAACCGGCCTGGACGAGGTTCTTCGCCAGCCCGCTGCCCATGTCGCCTAACCCAATCACTCCCACCCGCTTCATCGAAATTCCACCTCTCGGTCGCGCACCTATTTCAGCGGCGCAATGTAGCGCCGCAGGGCCATCGACCGCAACCGCTCAATGACCGGGCGACAGCATTTGCGCACCGTTCTTCAGCAGCCCGCGTGCAATGGCCAGGCGATGGATCTCCGAGGTGCCGTCATAGATGCGAAAAATCCTTGCATCGCGGTAAAGGCGTTCGACGGCGAGATCTTTGCAATAGCCAAGCCCGCCGTGCACCTGCACACAGCGGTCCACGACCCGCCCCAGGGCCTCGGCCGCATACACCTTCGCCATGGCAATGTGTTCCCGTGCCTCACCGCCCTGATCCAGCAGCCACGCGGCCTTCAACACCAGCAGCCGGGCGGTTTCGATATCCAGCGCGCTGTCAGCCAGCATCTGCTGAACCAGTTGAAACTCGCCAATCGGCTGGCCGAACTGTTCGCGCTGCCGCGCATACGCGAGCATCAGCTCGAACGCGCGCATCGACTTGCCGACCGCCCGGGCACCGATGTGGGCCAGGCGCACCCGGCCCAGGGTTTGCAGAATAATGCGCAAACCGCGCCCAGCCTCACCGAGCAGACACATCGCCTCGAGCGGCACAGCGTCGAAGTTCAGTTCGATATGGCTGGTGCCGCGCAGCCCCATCATGGGCTGATCCCGACCCACGCTTACCCCAGGCAAGGATTTGTCCACCAGAAAAAGCGAAATACCCCGCGCGCCGGCGCCCGGGTCGCTGACCGCCGAAACGATGAAATAATCCGAGAACAGTCCGTCGCTGATGAAATGTTTGGACCCCGTGAGTCGCCAGCCGTCACCGTCGGGTGCGGCGCGCGTGCGGATAGACGCGGCATCGGAACCGGCGCCCGGTTCGGTAATGGCAATCGAACACGTGCGCTCGCCGCGCACCGTGGGTTCCAGCCAGCGCAAGGATTGTTCGGCATCGCACAACAGCAGCGCCTCGTAGACGTTCCCGAATGCCCTGCGGATCAGGATGTCGCTGGTAGCGGCGAACTTTTCTTCCAGCAGGCACGTTTCGACCGCGGACAGCCCTCCGCCACCCAGGGATTCCGGCATGTTGACGGCGTACAGACCCAGTGCGCGGGAACGTTCGAACACCTGCCGCGCAAGCTGCGGATCGAGCACACCGGTGCGCTCGATGTCTTCTTCCAGCGGTTGTAACTCGTTCGCGATGAAACGCTCCACCGTTTCGAAAAGCTGCCGCATTTGTTCGGAGAGGGTGAAATCCAACTTGGCGTTCCTGCTTGTGACGACGGGCACGGCGAGCTAATCTCCCGCGTCCGGAAATCCGAGAGTATACCTGCCAGCATGCGTTCAAAATTCATGTCGGCGGCGGCCGCCGCAGAACTGGTAAAAGATGGCGACACAGTCGGCCTGATCGGCGGCGGCGGCGGGTTGGTCGAGGCCTCGACGCTGTTCGCTGCCCTGGAACAGCGGTTTGTGGACAGCGGCCATCCGCGCGACCTCACCTGTGTGCATGCGCTCGGTATCGGAGACCGCAAATCGCGCGGTATGAATTGTTTCGCCCACGAGCATATGGTCAAGCGCGTCATCGGCGGTCACTGGGTCTGGTCGCCGCGCATGCAGCAGCTGGCGCGCGAAAACAAGATCGAGGCGTACGTGCTGCCCGGCGGCGTGGTGATGCAGTTGCTGCGCGAAATAGCGGCCAAAAGGCCGGGGTTGCTAACGCATGTGGGCCTCGGTACGTTTGTCGATCCGCGCCAGAGTGGCGGCAGAATGAACGAGGCGGCACGCGATGAGCTGGTGGACCTGATGCAGATCGACGGCCGGGAATTGCTGCGTTACCGTCCCTTTCCTGTCAACGTGGCACTTATCCGCGGTTCCTACGCAGATCCGGACGGCAACATCAGCCTCGAACAGGAACCTGCCAACGTCGACATCTATGCGATGGCCGCCGCAGCTCGCAATAGCGGCGGCAAGGTTATCGCCCAGGTTCGCACCGCAGTAGCGTCAAACACGTTACCGGCCCGTGCAGTACGCGTGCCCGGCGCAATCGTCGATGCCGTGGTGGTCGATCCGGCGCAATCGCAGAGTTATGACATCGTTTACGATCCCACCTTGTCGGGCGAACGCTTCGGGCCGGTGCCGCCCGAACCTGACACACCCTTTTCTGCGCGTCACGCAATCGCCCGCCGGGCACATGCCGAACTGCGCGATGGTGCGGTGATCAACTACGGTTTCGGCATACCCGACATGGTGGCGAGCATAGTCGCCGCACGCAGCGACAGCCATCGTTATTATCAAACCATCGAACACGGCACATACGGCGGCACGCTGCTCACCGGTACGTTATTCGGTTATGCGCGCAATCCGAGTTGTATGATCGACGGCCCCTCACAGTTCGACTTCTACTCAGGCGGCGGACTGGACATAGCCTTTCTGGGATTCGGCGAACTGGACCGTCACGGGAACGTGAATGTTTCGAAACTCGGCGGCGATACAGTCGGTCCCGGCGGCTTTATCGATATCGCACAGAACGCGCGCAAGGTCGTCTTCTGCGGCACCTTCGATACCAAGAACAGCCGCTGCGAAACCGGAGACGGCGCATTACGCGTCGTTCGCCACGGCGACGTGCGCAAACTGGTGACGGACGTCGCGCAGATTACGTTTTCCGGCGAACAGGCACGCTCGGCCGGACAGCAGGTTTACTACGTCACCGAACGGGCAGTGTTCGAGTTGCACGCGCAGGGGGTTGCGTTGATCGAGGTGGCACCCGGAGTCGACCTGCACGCCGACGTCCTGGAGTGCATGGATTTCGAGCCAGTTATCGAACAAGCACCCGCAATCATGTCGACGGAGCATTTCAGCGCATGACATCGAAGCCGGTTCGCATAGCCGTGATCGGCGCCGGAGGAATCGGGCGCAAGCACATCGAGTTGATCGCCTCGGACGACGCGTGCACGCTACACTCGGTCGTCGATCCGGCACCCACGGCTGCGTCTCTGGCGGCCGATCACGGGGTCGCACATTTTGCCGATATTGCCACTATGCTCGCGGCCGGTGAACTGCCGGACGGCGCCGTAATCGCCACCCCGAATCACCTGCATCGTGAGGCCGGTGAACGCTGCGCGCAGGCCGGTGTGCACCTGTTGGTGGAAAAACCTATCGCCGATACGCTGACCGCGGCTCAGGCACTGGCCGACACCGCCGAGCAACATGGCGTGGCTTTACTGGTTGGCCATCACCGGCGCCACAACCCGATCCTTATCAAGGCCCGTGAATTGATCAATGCGGGCGCCATCGGTCCGCTGACGGCGGTAACCGCGACCTGGTTACTGCGCAAACACGATGCCTATTACGAGGCGCAATGGCGGCGTGAGCAAGGCGGTGGATTTGTACTCATCAACCTGATTCACGAGATAGACAACCTGCGTTTCATGGCGGGGGAGATCGACGCCGTGCAGGCAATAGTGTCCAACGCGCGCCGCGGCTTCGAGGTGGCGGACACAGCGGCGGTACTGCTACGATTCAGTAACGGTGCATTAGGTACCCTGACCGCATCGGATACCACGCCGTCGTCGCGGGCGTGGGAGATAAACTCCGGCGAGAATCCCGACTACCCCCATCAAGCTGACGATTGTTACCTGTTCAGTGGCACCCAGGGTTCGCTGACGGTGCCCGGCATGAAACTGTGGCAGCATCCGGGCGAGCCGAGCTGGTTCGAACCACTGCAGACGACCGATCACAGTGTGCCCGCGGTAGACCCGCTGGTGGCGCAATTGCAGCATTTCGCCGACGTTATCAGGGGCGCCGCGCAACCGGTCATTACCGGAAACGATGCGGTACGCACGCTCGCAGCAACGCTCGCGATCACCGATTCGGCGCGCAGCGGCGAAGCCATCCACTTGTGAAACAAACCAGGTCTATTCACACCCGGACCGATAACGGCGTGCTGCTGGTCACGATCGAGCGGCCGCAGGTTCACAACGCGCTGGACACATCCGCGCACCGTGAGCTGCACGAAGTCTTTGATCGATTCTCCAGCGAGGACGCACTGCGCTGCGCGATCCTCACCGGCAGCGGCACCGCCTCTTTCTGCGCTGGTTCCGACCTCAAGGAACGCGTGAATGCGAAGCGGGACACACACCCGTCGAGCGGTTTCGGTGGCCTCACCCGGCGCTTCGATCTGCACAAACCTGTGATTGCCGCCATCAACGGCGCGGCAATTGGCGGCGGCTTTGAACTGGTACTCGCCTGCGACCTGGCAGTGGCCGCACCGCATGCACGGTTTTGTTTACCAGAACCGCAGGTCGGCTTAACGGCGACCGGCGGCGGCGGCCTGCAACGCCTGGTGCGCCAGCTGCCCTGGAAGCTCGCTGTGGATATCGCGCTCGCCGGACGCGAACTCACGTCTGACGAAGCGTTGGCGTACGGATTGATCAACGCAGTCGCGCCGGACGGTCAATTACTGGCAATGGCGCACGACTATGCGCAGCGAATTGCGCGTGGCGCGCCGCTCGCAGTAGAAGCCAGTAAGGCGGTAATGCAGCGTACCTTGAGCGAGGCGGACTTGCGGACCGCAATTACCCACGTTCACCCGGAAGTGGAACGGTTGCTGGACTGTGACCAGGCGCGCGAAGGCATGCGCGCATTTCTGGAAAAACGCCGCCCGGACTGGCAGCGCTGAGCCGCACTGGTCAGTCGTTCGGCACCCATTTCAGAATGTGCTGCGCCACCGCGACCAGCTGGTCTTCCTGATTGCGCACTGCGATGTCGGCCGTGCTGCGCCGGCGCTCGACGTCGATCCCCTTGATCGTGTACTGCACCGTGATCGTGTCCCCGAGAAACACCGGCAACAGAAAACGGATGCGGTCGTAACCCAGCGACACCGGCGTTTCGTCGGCGTCGCGGGCATGTGCAATCGCCATGGTCGACGTGGTTGACATGTACCCCACCAGCAACGCGCCGTGCGCCATCAGGCGTCCGTAACCGGAGCGTTCCATATAAGCTTTGTTGACGTGATTGGGTGACAGATCACCGGTTATGCCGGCAAACAGGTACACGTCGGATTCGGAGACGGTTTTACTGAAGGAAACGCTCTCCCCGACGGCCACATGAAATTGCGTCATCTGAAAT
>JAOTYY010000285.1 GCA_029861595.1 Gammaproteobacteria bacterium | reverse complement strand
CATGTCCAACTCGCCGCCGCGGATGGTGTTGATGTTGTAGATGGACCCACCCGTGGACTCGACGGTGCAGCGAACGCCATGCTCCTTTCTGCCCTTGTTGACCAGTCTGCATATGGAGCCCCCCGTGGGGTAATAGACTCCCGTTACACCACCGGTACCGATAGTGACGAATTCCTCTGCACCAGCAACACCCGCCACCAGCACCAGGCCGGCCGCCGCCACGGATGCAGCGAAAGTTGTTTTAAGTTTCATTGTTGAAGCTCCTTAAAGTTGTTCTCCACCCTAGCGTAAAACAATCGACCCCCAGCGAACACCGCCTATGGAATCCGAGGGATTCGTCATCATAACGCTATTCAGGCCCATTGTTTACCCTTGCCGGCGGGCGCGGACGCGGCCTCGCCATCATCGGAAAGTTCGCGTGTAACGTCCCGAATCAACTGTTGAAATATGTTTATTGTTTGCGCCTTTCCCAGCGGGACGCAAGCAGCGTGCAACATATGTCTAGATCAGTTCGTCAGTTTTGTCGCCGGTTTCTCCGAACCGGCCCAGCGCCGGCTTTTTCAATCCGCGGTAGAGTTTTTCTATATTGCGGTTGATCTTCGCGTTGTGCTGTTCGAACAGGCTGTTGCCGCGCAGATCGGACTCCACCAGCAGCGGCCCGAAATTGCTCACGCGCAGCACCCACATGGCTTGGGCGATACCGAGTTCCTCGAGCCAGTACACCGCCTCGACCGAGACTATGCCGCGCCCCAGCAGCGCGCCGGTGCCGTAGCCGACCGTGGTCAGATAGATCGCGCCCACCGGGACGAAGATATCGCGGTAGTGTTCGCTGCTCATGCCGCCCTTGCCGATAATGATCCGGCAACCGGTATCCTCGAACCACTGTGGCAGCCACTTTGCGAAGCGGAAACTGGCGGTGGCGGTTACGCCACCGATGTTGTAACTGCCGTCGTCGTTGACGGCAGCTGCCGGCGAGCAATGAAAATTCACATTGCTGATGTCCCGCAGTGGCACCGGCGGTGCGACACCGTCTTCGATGACGTGCTTGTAGACGCCTTCGCGGCCGGTGTAGAGCATGCCGTCGAGGTAGACGACGGTGCCGATCTGCAGATCCTGCAGTGCGGCAGGATCAACCGGAGTCGTCAACCGGACCGAGTCAGGTGTTCGCTTGTGTGTTGCCATGAAAGGGAGTTCCTGCGCATGAAATCGGTAAACCAGCGGGGATCGCTACGGTATTGGATACGGCCGTCGCTGCAGATGCGCGCGGTAGCTCGACGCGACGACAGGCAGAAGGAATGCACTGACATTGGCATGCCGCCGGTATGTGTGTAGCCCACCTCGATGTGGCAGTCGAGTACCAGGCTGCTGCCGGTGAAGCCCATTGCACCCATGCCGATGGAATTCCCGAGTTCCTTCAATTCGTCCTCGAGTCCGGCGAGTTCGGGATCGGGATTGCGATCGCCAACGACGCGCAGGCATGCTGCCTGTTTGCCCAACACACTGCAGGTGTCCTTGGATCCGCCCAGTCCGATGCCGACGATCGCTGGCTGGCAGGCCAGACCGCGCCTGCCGAAGGCGATCATGGTATCGAGGAAAAACCGTTTGATGCCCTGCACGCCGTCGCCCGGAAACAGCATGCGATAGTCGCTGCCGAACAGACCGCCTTTGTGCACCGTAGTAAGCTCCAGCCAGTCGGCGTCGGGTTCGAAGCTGTAGTCGATCTCAGGGGCGCGAATCCCGACGTTGTCGTTGTTGTCCTGGCGCGTGAGCGGGTGCACGCGGTTGGGGCGCAGGGGTATGTCGTGGGTCGCACGCGCAGTCGCGGCACGCAAGGCTTCCTCCAGCGCCACGAATCCATCGCTGAGCCGTGCTTCGTTACCTGCCTTTACGTAAAAACGCGGCAAGCCGGTGTCGGCGCACATCGGCCGGTTGTCCTCGCGCGCCGCCTGCCAGTTCTGCAGCATCGAGTCGAGCACGAACGCCGACAGTTCGCCCTGTTCGTTTTCCGCCATGCCTATGATGCCGTTCTCATAATCGCTGGGGATCCGGATACTGGCGTTGAACATCAGGTTGTAGGCCGCTTCTTCGATGCGCTCCGTAGCGATCATGATGGCGCTCCGCCGGCGTTGCCAGTAAACATCAGGCCGCCGCGTCAGGGTTGAGTAGAGAGTCGCCCGGTGCCACGCGTGTAAAGGCTACCGGGCATGTCCGCTTGTGAAACTCTCCGGCGTCGTCCAGGGTGGTGCTGGTGAAATGACTGCCGTGCAGATCGCCGGCGTCCGGAAAATCACTGCGGTAATGGGCGCCGCGCGAATCCTCGCGCAGCAGAGCCGCGCTGGCGATCGCCCGCGATACCAGAATCTGGTTGTGCAGATTCAGCCAGTCGTGCCAAGTCAGATTGAAGGCACGGTTCGAATCAGCGACGCCGGTCTGGTTTAGTCGCGCGTCGAGCCCTTCCAGTTCCTGCAGTGCGCGGTTCAGGCTGTCGCGGTCACGCACAATGCCTACGTCGTCCCACATCACACCATGCAGCCGCTCGCGCACTTCGTTGAGGTCGCCGGGTTTGGTTTGCAGTGGTCGCAAACACTCGGCCTGGGCAATGGCCAGTTGTTCTGCATCAGGTTCACTGAAAGCGTTTTCGCGCACGAGCGCGGCCATACTGTCACCGGCTATACCACCGAACACGGTGGAGTTCGCGACGCCGTTGCCGCCCAGCCGATTGGCACCGTGCACGCCACCGGCGTCCTCGCCGGCAACGAACAGGCCGGGCCGGGCAGTGCTGCAATCCTGATCGAATTCGAGACCGCCCATCATGTAGTGCGCGGTGGGAACGACCTCGACGCGCCCGCCGGCCAGATCGAAGCCGCAATCGGCGCAGCGTTTCACCATGCCTTTGAACTGTTGGCTGACGCGCTGCGGGCCGAGATGCTGCATTTCGATGTAGACGCCTCCATTCGGTGTCGCTTTGCCGTTGCGTATTTCCTCATACATGGCGCGCGACACGATGTCGCGCGTTGCGCGTTCGCCGCGGCTGTCGTAGCGGTGCATGAAACGTTGCCCGTCGCCATCCAGCAGATAGCCGCCGGCGCCGCGCAGGCCTTCTTCCAGCACCGTACCAGTCATACGTGTGTCGGGTCCGGCCAGCAAACCGGTGGGATGGAATTGCACCATCTCCATATCGCGCAAATACAGTCCCGCCCGCAACGCCATTGCCATTCCGTCGCACGATTTGTCGCCGGAGGGTGTGTGATAGCGGTACATTGTCGGCCCGCCGCCGGTGGCCAGCAGCACGGCTTTGGCCTGCACAAAATGCAGATCGCCGCTACGCATGTCTATGAATAATACTCCGGCGATTGCGTGGCCGCTGGCGGCCGGGATCAACGCCACGGCACGGTGTTCCTCCAGCCGTTGCACCGGCAGTGACCATACCTGCTCGGCCAGGCGGTTGACGATTTCGATGCCGGTCAGATCGCCCTTGTGCACTGTGCGGTCGAAGCTCTGGCCGGCGAACGCCTTCTGGTGCAGCGTGCCGTCGGGATTGCGATCGAAAAAACAACCGAGCTCGTTTTCCAGTTCCTGGATGCGTTCTATCGCGCCGGTAATCAACGTCCAGGCCAGTTCCTGATCGGGCAGCCATTTACCGCCCTCGATGGTATCCATGAAGTGCCGCTCGACGGAATCGCCGGCACCCAGCGCCACGTTGTAGCCGCCCTGCACCATGCGTGTGCAGCCGCATTTTCCCAGCAGGCCTTTTACCGCCACCGTGATCGACGCGCCGGCATTCGCCTGGTGCGCGTGCAGCGCAGCGAACAGCCCCGCGCCGCCGCTGCCGATGATCAGGATGTCGGTTTGCGAGCGCTGCACGGAATCAGACCGCACTCAGCAGAAACAGCAAGCCGCAAAAAAGGCTTATGCCGAAAGCCGAGCTGATCAACGCCTTGTGACGCTCGGTCCAGGGGAGAAACTCGAGCGCCAGCAGGCGCAGTCCGCCGGTCGTGTGCAAGGCCAGCAAACAGACCAGCAGCGTCTCGGCGAGCTTCACCGGCAGCTGTTCGCTCCAGCGGAGAAGTTCATCGAGCTGCGCCTGGCGCTCCAGAGCGAGACCCAACACCAGAAAGTGCAACGGCAGGAACACCGCCAGCGCTACACCCGACAGCCGGTGCAGCAGGAAGGCCCAGTAGGCGGGGTGGTGCTGGCTGGGCCGCAGCATCAGGCGATCACCGCGTACACGGCGCGCAGTCCGAGCACCAGGATCAGCAAACCGAGTCCGTGAGCGAGCAGCAGCGCTGCGCGCCTGCTCAGCGGCGACCACTCGATCAGCACATTGCGCACCCCGATATCTGCGTGCGTTGCCGCGGCGACAACGAAAGTCGTGTAGAACAGACCCCACGCGACGCTACCGTGAGTGCGCGCGATGATTTCGCTGGCGCTGAGACCATCGCGCACCGCATACACGATCAACGACAGATGCGCGATGACCAGTGGTGCCATGACCAGCGCAGACACACGTTGCAGCAGATAGTTGCGCAACGCGGTACTCATATACCGCGTGGCAGCGACAGCGCGCTGCGCTTCAGCGCTGCGATTGAGCGCGTCGGATTCAACGCC
>JAOTYY010000073.1 GCA_029861595.1 Gammaproteobacteria bacterium | reverse complement strand
AGCTCGATATCCACCTGCAATCGGTCACTCAGCGAGCCGGCGAAAAGAACGCGTTGAATGCCGAAGTCATCGGCACGGTAGACGACCGCCCGGTTACGTTACAGGCTCAGATCAAACCCTTCACCCAGCTGCTCGCGGCCCGCGAAGTGGAGTTTCGCATCAACGCCGATCTCGGCGTATTGAGCGTTGCCGCGGATGGTCGGGTAGACGACCTGCTCGAACCGAAGCAACCTCGCCTGCAGCTGACGACCGAAGCAGCAGAGATCGCGCAACTGACCGCGATGCTCGCTCTACCGCAAACGATCACCGGCGCGCTGGCCCTGAATGCGAGTATAGCGCCAGCCGACGATCGCCATGTAATAACTGTTGCCGGATCCATTGGACCTTATAACCTGGATGCCCGTGCGCATTTGCAGACACTCGACTCGATCGACGGTCTGGCAATCGACCTGGCGGCGGATGGACCGGACCTGAAGACCGCAGCGAACCTGGCCGGCGTCGCTGGTCTGCCGGCACTGCCGTTCGAAATCAGATCGCAAGCGGCACTTTCGGGCTCGCGCCTGGAAATCCTGGAGACGCGGTTCGAGACCGGGGACAATCACCTCACGCTAAGTGGCGTCATGACCCGGTTCCCCAAACTCGAGGGCACCACCCTCGACCTGGATGTTCAGGGCAAGAACTACCTGGAGTTTGCGGAACTGCTTGGGCTTACCGCGGCAAAACAGCTGCAACCGGCGCCCTTCGAGTTCAGCGGCGATCTGGAATACAGCGCCAGGGACAAGCAGATGTTTAGCGCCCGGGCAGCCCTCGGCAATATCGTGGGTGAATTTCATGGCCAGCTGACCGAGTACCCGACGTTTACCGGATCACGATTGAGTTTTCTCGTAAACGGACCCGACAGCACCGTTATTCTGAGCGCTCTCGGGCGTCCGGCGACAGTTAAGGAGTCTTACATTCTGCGCGGCGATGTCGAACGCACCAGCGAGGGCTTCGCCATCGAACGCGGTGCTTTGCTGCTTGGCGCCAGCGAATTGCACGTCGACGGCACGATTGGCAACGATCCGCTGCGTGAAAACACTGCGCTGTCGGTGCGTTTCCAGACCCCGGACATCGGCAAGATTGCGGGCATCGCCGGCTACACGGGATTCGTGCCACAAGGTGATACGAAAATCGTTTTCGACGCGAACGCGGAACCGGACGGGTTGCATATTACGGCACTCTCGGCGGATATCGGCCGCAACAGCTTGCAGGCATCGGGCCTGGTCAGTTTACAGGCGGACCTGGCGGGGAGCCGTTTTGATCTGGCAATGAAAAGCGCGGATATCGCTGAAGTGCTGCCGCCGGAACTGCTGCCCTATGTCCACGCCGGAGAGTCTTTCGACATCGCAGGCCGGCTCGAAACACAGCCCGATCGGCTGGCGATAAAATCGTTATCCGCAACACTCGGCGATGTGCAGCTCGACGCGTCCGGCGGTATCTCGATGCAACAACCCCTGCAGGAATCGGCGTTCACCGTCGCTATTCGCGGCGCCAATCTTGCCAAGGTAATCCCTGAGCAGCTGGTGACGTACGACATTCCGCAAGCCGAATTCTCCGTTTCCGGTAATTTCGCTCTCAACCAAAATCGACTGGAGCTCGACAACGTGAAAGCCGCTGTCGGTCCGGATCGTGCGCGCGTATCCGGTGTCGTGCCGCTCAAGGCACCGACCGAGGGATTGCGTGTGGAAATCACTGTCAGCGGACCGAACCTAGCCGCGCTGGTGCCACCCGAACTCAAACATCTCGACATCGAAGCATCACCGTACGAGATAACCAGCGACATCGAGCTTGCCAACGGCAGGCTGTCGATGGAACGGCTGAGTTTCTCGATAGCCAAGGGCAGCATTCGCGGCGACGTGTCGGTGGCGTTACAGGATCCGCGCTCGTTCGGGCAGTTCGACCTGACCGGCAGCGGCATTAACCTCGAAGAGTTCGTGCCTACATTGCCGACCTACCAACCGGCAGCGGTACCTTTCGAGCTGGCAATACGCGGTGGCTGGGATGCTGACACGGCAACCATCGAGAAAGCGCATGTGGATCTCGATCAAACGACCCTCGACCTGCAAGGCGTAATCGATCTGCCGCCGAACATGACGGCCACGCAGCTGAAACTGTCCGCACGCGGTGACAGCCTCGCTGATTTTGGTCAGATCCCCGGTGTGGTGCTGCCGCCGGATGCGTTTCAGATCGATGTCGCCTTGCAGGGTAGCGCTGAAAAGCTGGAGTTGACGAAGCTGGACGCGCGACTCGGCGACAGCGACCTGAACGGTTCGTTCTCGATCATTCCAGGAGAAAAACCCGAGGTAGATATCAAACTTCAGTCCAACCTGCTCGACCTGACCAGGCTGCTGCCCGAACAAAAACAGGAAACGCCCGACGAACCACAACCCGAACCTGTCAGCGGCCGCGGCCGCGTCATACCTGACCTGCCGACGCAGGGGAAACGACTCAACAGCATCAACGTTGCCATGCTGGCGAAAGTGGGGGAATTACGTTTGCCAGGCCACACGCTTCGCGATATCGATATCAATGCTACGTTGAGCGATGGTGATCTCTCCGTCACCCGGTTCAACGCAACTGCTTCGCGGGGCGAAATTATCGCCAGTTTTCGTACCACCGCCACAGACGACAGAGTCGTTACCAGTGGCTCACTCGAGGGCAAGGGCATCGTACTTGGCCAGGGTGCGGAGACAGAAAGCGGCAGGCGCCTGCCGGAGGGGGATTTTCATCTCCAGTTCCAAACCGAAGGATCGACCACCCGCGAACTCGCCGCGAACCTCTCGGGCTCTGCGACGGTTACCGGTGGTGAAGGCCGGTTGGAGAACACGGGTGCGATGAGACTGGTTGGCGATTTCGCAACGGAACTTCTGAGCATGATCAATCCGTTCGTCAAGAATGAACCCTACACGCACATCTCGTGCACGGCGTTTTTCGCCGACATCACGGACGGTTTGATCGTGATCAGTCCCGGGGCAGTCGTCCAGACTGATAAGTTGAACATTTTTGCAGATGGACAAATCGATCTTAAAAGCGAGCGGATCAGTCTGCGCTTCAATACAGCCGCGCGTACCGGTATCGGTGTCAGCGTGGCTGACTTCGTCAATCCGTTTGTCGGTGTTGGCGGAACGCTCGCTAAACCCAGGCTGGGGCTGGATCCGAAGAGCTCGGCACTGGAGGGCGGCGTCGCCTATGCCACCGGCGGCATGTCCATCGTCGCCAGGAGCCTGTTCCGTCGCTGGCTCGGAGCTAAAGATCCGTGCGCGGAACTGGCGAAGCAGGCACAGAAACTCCGCGCGAAACAGGAAAAGGAGCAGGCCAAGAATCGGGCAAAGGAAACCGGTCAGTAGCTCCTGGTGGCCGCGGTGCATATTGCACCTGCCACGATGCGCAAGCGTGCAACTTGCGCCTTAGGCCGCTTCGATCTGCGCAGGGTCGGAACCGTGCGCGGGTTGGGTTCGTCTGCTCCGGCACGCTTTATTCTCAAGAACTCAGCTCGTTTATACGTAGTACAATTCCTTACATCTCATCATCCGACACTGCCAAAGAATGCTCGCGGGGAGAGACCATGAAATTTGCGCTTTATTCCGACATCCACGCACAGGTACCGCAACTTGAAGCAGTTCAGGCGGCAGTGGACGAAGAGAACGCCGACAAAGAGATTGTCGTAGGCGATCTGATCATGCTGGGACCCGACCCTGGCGCAGTGGTAGACAACATCCGGGAGCGCAGGGACTGTGACGTGATCGTCGGCAATCTCGATTTGTGGGTAGTGAACAAACGCTGGGAGACGCACGAGCCCAAGAGCCCGCACCAGGCCTGGATGTTCGAGATGGCGAAACAGACTCGCGAGCGTATGACAGAGGATCAGCTGCATTGGTTGCGGCTGTTGCCTTTTTCGATGACCTACATGCCGGAACCGGGTCACGAGTTCCTAGTGTTTCACGGTACGCCACACGAGATCGGTGACGAGAGCGCGCTGCCGGCGCGTTTATCCGACGACGAGGTCCGGCAACAACTCGATGGTGCCACGGCCGAGATCATGGCGCACGGACACATTCACGGCCCGTCGGTGCGCAATGTAGGCGAGCAGACAATTGTCTGTGTCGCTGCGGTTGGGATGAGCTGGGACGGGGACCCCCGACCTGCCTATGCCGTGGTCGAATACCTCGGTGACGGTAGATGGAACGCCGAGGTGAAACGAGTCGAGTTCGCTTGCGAGGAGCAGGCCAGTTACAACGAGAACAGCTGGATCGAACACGGTGATCGCATCGCCGGCATGATCCGGTCCGGTACTTTCTGGAATCCGAGCCACATGCCTCATTGAGCAAGGTATGGCCGCCACACCACATGCACGACATGCCCGGACTCGCGAACAATACGTCAAACAACTGATTCGCAAGCGCTATACGGGCATTGCCAACGCAGACCCGACTTCCACCGGTGGCCACGAACGCGCCAGGCAAGACGGTTACCCGGCAGCGCATCTGGCTGCGTTGCCGCGCAATACCGTGGCCAGGTACTCCGGCTGTGGTTACGCGCTGGAGGATCTGAATCTGCGCGGTATGCGCGTGATCGTCGATCTCGGATGTGGTGCGGGGCTCGATGCCTGCCTGATTGCCGCTTGCCTGGATGCCGGGGCACGGGTTGTAGCACTGGACCTAACGCATGCAATGCTGGAGCGAGTCCGGGAAACGGCGCGCGAACTCTCGCGCACGGGCATTCAGCCGGTGGCGGGTGATATGGAGCGGTTACCGCTCAGAGACGCCATTGCCGACGTGGTGCTGGCTAATGCCTCTTTCAATCTCACCCTCAACGCGCAGGCCGCATTCGCGGAAGCGGCGCGCATCCTGCGACCCGGAGGGCAATTGATCGCGCGCGAACTCGTGAGGGAGCAGGTGCTGCCGGCCGAACTGGCCACCGACCCGCTCGGATGGAACGCGTCGCTCGGTGGCGTCCCGGAGGAAGCAACGCTTCGCGAGATGCTGCTCAGCGCCGGTTTCGAAGACGTGCGCATCGTCGATCATCGGCCGTTTGCGCCTGTGACCTCGGTGCGGCTCCGCGCACGCAGGCGCTACGACCACCAACAAATCACGCCGGCATCGTCGCTGGTACAAAGTACTGCGAATTGCCGGTCTGCAGTCACGGTGGACCGATTCTGATTCGGCGAAAGCGGCGCCCCGCCGACTCGCCGCTTGGTTACATCCGATAAACAGATATGCAGTTCGATACGTTCATGCTGATCGTTTTGGCTGGCGCGCTGGCAGCCTATGTACACCTCGTATGCGCGCTGTGGGCACCGGCGATCAAGCTGCCGTCGCTGGATTTCTCCGCCGCTCTCACCCGCGCGACCTTCGAGGACTCGTTCGGCGGCGATCCGCCCTGGTTGCTCGGTTTCGTGTGCGTGCACCTCAATGGAGCGGTGCTGGCATTGCTCTATGCCACCGCGATTGCCCCGTTGCTGCCGGGTCCGCCACTGCTGCGGGGAATACTGTGGGGTATGATCCTGTGGCTGGCCGCAATGCTGCTATTCGTGCCAATGGTGCTGCGCGATGGTATTTTCGCCAGCAAACGCCACCCGCGCGCGTGGATCACCGCCGCACTGGTGCACGGCCTTTACGGCATGGTCGTCGGCTGGCTGTGCCCGATTCTGGAGTAGCAACTCAGTGACGATGCGTCTGCGAGCCCTAGACTATCTCGCGGTGACCTAAACCGATCAGGCCGTGGTTGCGCTGGCGGCGAACCGAAACGCTACCCGGGTGGAATGCGTTACCGCCTTACTGCTCGTCTCCGCCCGTATTCCGGGCATCGAACAACTGGCGCAGGCTGCCCATGATGTTGAGGGGTAACGGAAAGACAATCGTGGAACTCTTCTCGCCGGCAATCTCGGTCAGTGTCTGCAGGTAACGCAGCTGCATCGATTCCGGTTGCGCGGCCAGGAGCCTTGCGGCTTCGACCAGCTTCTCGGCGGCTTGTTGCTCACCTTCGGCATGGATTATCTTGGCGCGCCGTTCGCGTTCGGCTTCGGCCTGTTTGGCAATAGCTCGAATCATGCTTTCGTCGATGTCCACGTGCTTGATCTCGACATTGGATACTTTGATGCCCCAGATGTCGGTCTGGTGATCGAGAATTTTCTGGATATCTTCGTTGAGCTGTTCCCGCTCGGCCAGCAGTTCGTCCAACTCGTGCTGCCCGAGTACCGAGCGCAGCGTGGTCTGTGCCAGCTGGCCGGTGGCCTCCATGTAGTTTTCGACATTGATTATCGCGTTCTGCGGGTCCACCACACGAAAGTACAGCACCGCGTTTACCTTCACCGATACGTTGTCGCGGGTGATCAGGTCCTGCGTGGGGATATCGAGCACTATCGTGCGCAGGTCAACGCGTACCATCTGCTGGATGAGCGGCACGATGATAATCAGGCCCGGCCCTTTCACTTTGTAGAAACGGCCCAGCATGAATACCACACCGCGCGTGTACTCTCGCAACACGCGAAACGCGCTGATCAGGATCGCGATCACGATCGCCGCGATGATCGAGTTGAAAATGGTCATGGGAAGCTCCATTGGGAAGGGCGCTGGCCGCGTCAGTCGCGGGGTTCAACTTTCAGGGTGAGGCCGTCGACTTTCACGATACGCACCGTAGCACCCTTGGTCAAAGGCTGCTCGCTGGTCGCCTGCCATATTTCACCGAATGCGCGCACGCGACCGGTGCCGTCAAAATTCTCGAGCACGACTGCGGTGGTCCCGATCATGCTTTCTTTGCCTGTGACGACCTGACCCCGACGCGCGCGGAAAGCAGCGCCGACCGCGAACACGAACAGTCCGATTGAAGCGGCGGCAAACGCGGCGATGATGGGCAGCGAAATCTGATAGGCCGGCAGCTCGGTGTCCATCAACATGATGGAACCGATGACGAAGGCGATAGCACCACCCAGGCCGAGTACCCCGAAAGTGGGCGTAAAAGCCTCCGCCACCATCAGTGCGACGCCTACCAACATCAGTGCCAGTCCCGCGTAGTTGATGGGCAGCATGTGCAGTGCAAAGGCGCCCAGTAGCAGACAGATCACGCCGACGATCCCCGGTCCGCCGAGCCCTGGATTGTAAAATTCGATGATCAGCCCGTAGATCCCGATCATCAGCAGTATGTAGGCGACGTTCGGGTTGGTGATCAGCGCCAGAAACTTGTGCCGCCAATCCGGTTCGATGCGGGTGAGGTTCGGTGCCGAAAGATCCAGCGTGCGCTCTTGTCCTTCAATAGTGACGGTTTTTCCATTCAGTTTCGCCAGCAGGTCGTCGACATCCGTCGCAATCACATCGATGACGTCCTGCTCGAGCGCATCGGCGGCCGGGAGATTCGCCCCTTCACGCACTGTTTTCTCCGCCCACTCCTGATTGCGGCCTCGCAGCTGAGCAAGGCCGCGGAGGTAGGCGACCGCGTCGTTGATAATTTTACGCTCCATCGCCGACTTGGGCCCCGCTGCGCCGTCGTCAGGTTTCGATTCCGACTCATCCTCCTCCTCGGAGGCGGGCTTTTTTGGCTCCTGGCCGGGTAACGGGAACGGGCTGCTGCCACCGCCACCGATGCTGACCGGCGTCGACGAACCCACGTTGGTCGCAGGGGCCATAGCGGCGAAATGACTAGCATACAGAATATAGGTACCGGCGCTGGCCGCCCGCGAGCCGTCCGGCGCCACGAAGGTAGCCACGGGCACTTTCGCCGCCAGGATCTGCTTGATGATATCGCGCATCGACTGGTCCAGGCCGCCCGGCGTGTCCATGCGTATTATCAGAAGATCTGCGTTTGCCTGCTCGGCGTGTTCCAGGGTCCTGATCAGGTAATCAGCGCTCGCCGGACTGACAGCGCCTTCGAATTCGACCAGCCACACGTCGGCCCCCCAGGCTGCGGGGACAAAATTGAGCATCAGTAGCAGCGTTGCAAGTCGTTTGCACATGCGCTGTATCCTCCGGGGCGTTCAGATCAGCCGTGCGATTCAGCACGGGCGATCGCCCGCCGTGACAGTGCGATGAAGAAAGCGGGGCATGGTTTGATCATAGTCCTTCACCGCATAGTGCATCGAGCACCGGTTGTCCCACATCAGCACGTCGCCGACGGCCCATCGATGGCGGTAGACATTTTCCGGCCGGGTCGCGTGCCGATACAGATACTCCAGCAGCGGCGCGCTTTCCTGGTCCGTCATGTCATCGAACCGCAGCGTGAAAAACGGATTGACGTAGAGCGCTTTGCGGCCGGTTTCGGGATGGCTGCGAACCACCGGATGGGAAACGGGCGGCGGGACTTCGGTAATCGGCAGTGCATCACTCGCTTCGGCATTGTTCCGTCGCGCAGTGGCTTCGCCGCTGTGTAACGCGGTAAGTCCCGCGAGCATGTCACGCATGGCGGGCGAGAGGTCCTCGTAGGCCGCGTACATGCTGCAGAACTGGGTGTCGCCGCGTCCGGTTGGAATTTCGAGCGCGTGCAGCATCGAAACCGACGGCGGGCATTCCTCGTGCGAAATGTCCGAGTGCCAGAAATCGTTGCGGGCGCCAGGTTTGCCGGGGCGGTTCTCGAGCACCATGACCTCCGGATGCTCGCTCAGACCGGGCCGGCTCTTGAGGGGATGCTCGATAGGCATACCGAACAGGCGTGTAAAAGCCAGTTGCGCTGCCGGTAGCAGTGACTGATTGCGAAACACCAGCACGATATGCTCTAGAAAGGCTTCGTGTATGCCTTGCGCGGTGTCCGTTGTAAGTTCCTGAGCAAGATCCACCCCGCTGACCTCTGCGCCCAGAGTACCTGTCAGCTGCGTGACTTCGATCATGGCCCGCTCCCGCTGGCGATAAATTGACCATCCAGGGTATGGTACACAAGTTTGTACCCGGAATGGTTGACCACAGCTGCCGCCATGTTATCAATTCAATCATTCGACGCCGCGCTTGGCGCGGAGGTCAGCGGATTGGATCTTGCCGAATCGCTTGACGACGACACCTTTGCGACAATCCAGCAAGCCTATAACGAACATTCGCTACTGCTGTTTCGCGGACAGGAGCTGACGCCGCGGCAGCATATCGCGTTCAGCCGGCGCTTCGGCGATCTGCAGGTCCACGTGCTCGATCAGTGGTGTCACCCGGAGCACCCCGAGGTTGCTGATCGTGTCCAATATCAAAGACGGCGACCGGCACGTCGGAATCTACAATGCCGGCCGCTTCTGGCATACAGACCTGTCCTACATGCAGGCACCCAGCCGCGGTTCGTTTCTCTACGCACTCGAGATTCCCGTTGCCAACGGCCGGGCACTGGGTGACACATTATTCGCAAGCACGGCCGCCGCCTACGACGCATTACCCGGGAGCACGCAACAGCGTATCGTGAATCTTCGCGCCACCTTCAGCCTCGCCCATCAGCGTGCCAAGTTACTGGCGCAAGGCGATACCGGGTCGGTGCTGACCGAAGAACAGCTGGCAAAAACTCCCGTCGCGACACACCGGATCGTGCACAAGCATCCGGTGACGGCCCGAATGTGCCTGTTCGTCAACCAAGGCCACGCGATTGAAATTCTCGATCTGCCGTCCGATGAAGGCACGCAACTGTTACGCGAACTGTGTGAGCACAGTACCCAGCCAGAATTCGTATACCGTCACCGATGGGCAGCGGGCGACCTGCTTATGTGGGACAACCTGGCAACCCAGCATCTGGCCATCTTCGACTACGCACTTCCGCAGCGCCGCTACCTGATGCGCACCACGCTGGAGGGTGTGCCGATCGATTAGTCCGCCCGCTATTGAGCGCGGGCTGGTGAGCCCTGCCTCACGATGGTCCGGGACGCATGTTCTCAGGCAGCCAGGTTGCCAGATCGGGCACTGTGATCAGCACGAACACCATCAGCAGCATGATCATGAACATCGGTATCGCGGCACGTGCTATGAAGTTCATTTCATGGTGCGTCATGCCTTGCAGGACAAACAGGTTAAATCCGATCGGTGGAGTGATCTGGGCCATTTCCACCACCACGACGATGAAGATCCCGAACCAGATCACGTCGATGCCCGCTTGCCGGATCATCGGCTCGACCACTGCCATGGTGAGCACGACAGACGAAATGCCGTCTAGAAAACAGCCCAGCACGATATAGAAAACCAGCAGCACCATCAGCAACTCGAAACGCGACAGATCCAGCGACGCGATCAGGTCGGCGAGACCTCTGGGCAATCCGGTAAAACCCATCGACAGGGACAGAAAGGCGGCCCCGGCGAGTATCAGTGCAATCATTGCCGAGGTGCGGGTGGCGCCCATAAGGCTTTCGGTAAAGGTCTTCCAGTTCAGCGAGCGCTGACTCGCTGCCAGCGTGAGTGAACCTATCACACCGAAAGCGGCCGCTTCGGTGGCTGTTGCAAAACCGAGGTACATCGAACCAATCACGACCAGGATCAAGACGATGACAGGGAACAGAAAACGCGAGTTGGAAACTTTTTGCGCAAAGGACAGACGCGGTTCCGGATCGGGTTTGTAGTTTTTCGACACCTGCGAATGAATGGCAACGTAACCCATGAACAACAGCGCCAGCACGAGTCCGGGCGCAATGCCCGCAATAAAGAGCTTCGTGATGGATTCGTTGATCGTGACGCCGTAGACAATCAGCGTCAGTGATGGCGGGATCATCAGGCCCAGCGTCGCGGCCCCCGCCAGAGTACCGATTACCATCTTCTCCGGGTACTTGCGTTTGCGCAGTTCGGGGATCGACATCTTACCGACCGTCGTCAGGGTCGCCGCAGATGACCCCGACACCGCGGCAAAAACCGTGCAACCGACGATATTGGTGTGAACCAGGCCACCCGGAAGGCGCGCCATCCAGGGTGACAGGCCACGAAACATATCCTCCGACAATCGTGTGCGGTAAAGAATCTCCCCCATCCAGATAAACAGCGGCAGAGCTGTCAGCGTCCATGACGACGACGCCGACCAGATGGTCGTTATCATGGCATCGCCCGCCGGGCGGGCCGTGAACAGTTCCACGCCCACCAGCGCCACGCCTAGCAGCGCTAGACCAACCCACACGCCGGTACCGAGCAACAGGAACAGGACGAACAGGAAAATCGCTATCAGTTGGATCTCTTGCACGTTACACCTCCGGATTCTGTTTCACGGTGTCGGCCTCAATGCGATGGTCGCCGGAGAAAAACAGATGAATCAGGTGATCGGTAAGGGCAATTGCAAACACGATCGAGCCGATGACCATGCTCATCTGCGGAATCCACAGGGGCGTGGCGTCCTGGCCCTGACTGACATCTTTGAATTTCCACGACCAGAACACCGCTTTGCTGGCGTAGTACACGAAATACCATGCCAGCCCGGTGCCGATCGCGAAGCACCAGATGTTCATCGCCCGTCTGCCGCCATCGCCGAGCAGGTTCAACACCAGACTCACACGGATGTGAGCGCCGCGGTTGAGTGCGTGAGCAAAGGCGAAAAACGACGCCGCCGCCATACTGTAACTCGCGTAATCCGGTGCGCCGGGAAACACCTCGCCGGTCCAGCGTGCCAGCATCTGCAGGACGATCAGCAGCAGGATGATGATGAGAAAAATTGCGGCGATCACGCCGCAGCCAGTGTAGAGCCGGTCGAGAAACGACCGTAAAAGACGCAGACTTGACAACATGGTGGCCACCCCAGCCAGCACTGCCGCTGCTCATTGCAAGCAACCGCGGCGAGTGAGCAAACGAATGAGGCCGGAGAAGCGCCGCCGCGCTTCTCCGGTGTATCAGGGCTTGAGAACGGTCGTGATTATTTCATCGCCTTGAAGGCGTCAACGATGGCTTTGCCATCCGAACCAGCAAGCTTCAACCATTCTTTAGACATGGTGGCACCGATCTCTTTCAGTTCCGCTTTCAAGCCGTCACCCGCGGGACCTACCATCATGCCGCCGGCACGCAGGCCATTCAGCGTGAACTGAGTGTATTCCACCGCACGCCACGCACCGGCGTACTCGGCGAGTGCGGCACAGCCGCGAATCACATTCTGCTTGTCTTTACTGAGATCGTCCCAGACACCCTTGTTGACCATCACGTAATTGCGCGGCAGCCACGCGTCCACTTCGTAGAAGTGCGTGAGGCTCTCCCACACTTTACGGTCATAACCGGTGGATCCGGAGGAGATCATCGACTCCGCCACGCCGGTAGCAAACGCCTGCGAAATCTCTGCCGCTTCGATCTGCACCGGCAGCATGCCGGTCAGTTCGGCCAGTCGCGCCGTGGCCGTGTTATACGAACGGAATTTGAGGCCTTTCATGTCGGCGACCGAGTTCACTTCCTTCTTGAAATACAGGCCCTGCGGCGGCCACGGTACGGAGTACAGCAACACCAGTTGTTGATCGAGCAGAATCTTTTCCATGGTCGGCTTCGCCGCTTTCCACAACTTCGCCGCGTCTTCGAAGGAGGTGGCAAGAAACGGCACCGAATCGACACCGAACACCGGGTTTTCATTCTGGTGACCGGACAGCAGGCGTTCCCCGATCGGGGCCTGACCTGTCTGAATGGCCCGTTTGATGTCCGCACCCTTGAACAGCGCACCCGACGGATGGGTTACGACTTCGATGTCGCCGCCGGTACCGATGGTGATGCATTTGGCGAATTCGGCACCCGTTGCCGAGTGGAAGTTGGTCGCCGAATAGGCCATCGGCATATCCCACTTTTCTGCCATCGCCGTGCCGGCCCACAATGCGCCGGCCACAGTCGTGGCAATAATTGCTGAGGTGGGCTTCATCAGAGTTCCTCCGTTTTTGTATTTAGGCGAGATGTGACTCGCGGCTCATTCTAATACAACCTTCCTTGTTCGCGGGCGATTCAGACTGCAACTTCTCGCATGGCCAGCGTGTTATGCGCCAACCGATCCCGATCGACGGCAAAACCAAGACCCGGCGCCACCGGCACCACGACATGCCCCTGCTCGATCGGGAAGGGCGCGTCGAGCAGATCGTGCTCCAGATAGTAACTCGCCTGGTAAAACTCGCAGCCGAGGCTGATGTTTGGCGCCGCGGCTATCATGTGCGTGCCGGCCAGATGGGCGATACCTGTTTCGAACATATCGCCACCGTAGCCGGCTATTCCGGCCGCGGCGGCAATGGCGGCAACGTCCAGCGCGGATCGCAACCCACCTGTCTTCATGATTTTCACGGAAACACAATCGCAGATACGGTTCTGCGCCGCGCGTAACATGTCGTCAGACGAGAATACGCTTTCGTCAGCCAGCAGCGGAGTGTCCAGGGCAGTGGCCAGCATCGCCATCGTTTCCGTAAGCATCGCCGCAACCGGCTGCTCGATAAAGGTGACCGCAAAAGCTTCGATATCGCGCAGCCGCCGCAGGGCATCGAACGGTGCCAGCCCCTGGTTGTAATCGACCCGCAGATCGAGGCCGGGAAAATCCACGCGCAGCCGTTCCAGGCGCGTGAGATCGAAGGCGTGATCCTGCACACCGGTTTTGAGTTTCACGATGTTCACACCGTCTTCACGGACCCGATTCAACAGATCCAGATCGGCGGCAAACTCCGGATCGGCCAGCGAAACCGATAACGGAATGCGCTCGCGGGCGAGCCCGCCCAGCAACGTCCAGACTGGTACGCCGGCGCGCTGCCCCAGCGCATCGAGCAACGCGGTTTCGAGTGCAGCTTTGGCTTCCGGGTGGCCCACGACTGCCCGGGAGGCGGCCGCCATGGTAGCCGGCACCTCCGCGAGCGGGCGGCCCAGGACTGCCGGTGCTATATAACGTTCCAGCGCGGCTGCGTTTGCTTCTGCGGTGCCCGTGAACACGGCCCATGGCGACGCTTCGCCCCAACCGGTAACGCCCTCGCTGGTGCGCAGTTCGAGTATCACCACCTCCACGTTGCCGGCAACCGTGCCTGACCCATGATCACGGGGCCGGCGCACTGGTAACGCGCAATGCCGCACGGTTAACGCCTCAAGTGTGCCGAAGCTCGCAGCCAGGCGCGGTGAAAAGGAATTCGCCGGCATCAGTCGAACCGGTCTACTGCAAACGCCGAGAGATCCCGGTTGCTCGTCCGACCCGCAATCAGATCGGCGATGATACGTCCGCTCTTCGGTCCGGCCGTCAGCCCGATGTGCTGGTGTCCGCAGGCAAAATACACCGTTTTGTGAGCAGGCGATGCGCCTAACAGCGGCAGACTGTCACTGGTCGAGGGCCGCGAACCCATCCACTCCAGGCATTCGGAAAAAGTCAGCGAGGGATAAGTGTCGCGCGCTGCCGCCTTGAGCAAGCGGATCGGCGCTTTGTCGGGTGCCGCGTCAACGCCACCGAACTCGACCAGTCCCGCGGCGCGCAGGCGCCCATCCATTGGTGTCAGCACGAGTTTGCGATCGGCCAGCATGTAAGGCAAAACGGGCATTGGCGCCGCATCCACGAATTCCACGTGGTAGCCGCGTTCGGCTTCAATGCCAGTTTTGTGACCGATTTTTTTGGCCAGTTCTCCGGTCCAGACCCCGCTTGCGAGCACCACCCGATCGGCATCCAGTGTTGTCCCCTGACACACGATCTGCACACCGGACTCTGCGGGACGGATATCCTCGACGCGGTGCTGCAAAAAGTGCCCGCCCTGCGCCGTGAACCAATCGCTGAGGTCTTTTACGTAGCGACCGGGGTCTTTGATGTGACCGTGCTGCTGCATGCGCACCGCAAATTGGTAGCGTGGCCCGAGGTGCGGGTCCAGGTCCTCCAGAGCGGCCCGCTGCATGGGTTCGATCGTTACCCCGTGCGCACCACGTAACTGCCAGCCAAATGCATCACGGTCGAAATCGGCCTGCGAGCGGTACAGGTAAAGGTAATCATCGGTGCATATCCAGCGCTCCGCGGGTGTGCCCCGTGCCAGAGCGAGGTGCTGATCGACAGTGTCTGTCAGCAGGTGAGCCAGGGCCGAGGCAATCGTCTCCACTCGATCGCGGCGCGCCGAACGCAGGTACTGAATCAACCATGGCAGCAGGCGCGGCAGGTAACCCCAGCGCAGGAACAGCGGACCGTCTTTGCGCAACAGCATGCCGGGTGCCTTGGTGAGAATGCCGGGTGTGGGCACCGGAATCACGGCGCCGCGGGCGAGAATACCGGCGTTGCCGTACGATGTTCCCTCCCCCGGGGGTCGTTCGTCGACAAGGGTCACCTTATGGCCATCGCGACGCAGCCATTCTGCCGTGGCAACCCCGACGATACCTGCACCCACAACCACGACATGCAGCGACGCGTCTTTGCTGTCATTCATGTGCAGGCGCTCCGTTCAATACTGGATCACGCGATCCACTCGCTGACCGGTGCACGGGCTTCGTGCAGCGGCTGTGCGATGACGTCCACCAGTGACGGTCCGGGATGTTCGATTGCCGCCGCCAGCGCTGATTGTAACTCCGCAGGATCCTCCACCGTCCAACTCGCGACCCCGTACGCACGGGCAACGTCGGCGTGATTGGTGCGCGAAAAATCCACCGAAAAATAGCGTTCGCCGAAGCCGGTCTTCTGACCGGCCTTGATCCATCCGAACGCACTGTTGGAGAAGACGATGAAGGTAATGGGCAACCGCAGCCGCACCACGGTCTCCAGTTCCCCGACTGCGAAGCCGAAACTGCCATCCCCCATCACGGAAATAACTTTTGTGCCCGGACGGCCGAATTGCGCGCCCACCGCACCGGCAAGCGCATAACCCAGCGCGCCGTGCGCGCGGTTGCTGATGAAATGGCGACCGCTGCGAGGCGTGCGGTAGAAGGCAGAAAAATACGGACACGGGGTTCCGGGATCGGCAACGATGACGGCATCTTCGGGCGCCAGCGCATTCAATGTCGAGATCACCCTTTCCGGGCGCACCGGTGATTCGGCGCTGTCGGCGAGTTCCGCGAACGCGGCGAACTTGGTGCGGGTCGCTTTTTCCACAATATCCGCCCCACCGAAATCAACGCTGTCGATGTCCATCTCGTCTAGCACGCCATTACAAGCGTCCAGCACCAGGCGCGCATCACCCACGATTGCCGCATCTGTCGCATAGTTGGCCGAAATAGCCATCGGGTCGCTGTCTATATGCACGATTCGGGTACCGGTCGTCGGGCTGCGCCAGCGTTCCGTGGTCACGGACCCGGCCCGGCACCCGATGAACAGCACCAGGTCAGCGGCGTCCACGACCTCGCGTGTAGCGGGCACACCACCGTTGCTGCCAACCACACCCAGATGATTGGCATGATTATCGGCCAACGCGCCCTGCCCGCTGACGGTGGTCGCAACCACCAGGTTCAATCGTTCCGCCAGGTATTGCAGCGCGGCCTCGGCACCGGCCAGCACTACGCCGCCGCCGCAGATCACCACCGGATTGCGGGCCGCGAGCAGGTACTCCAATGCCGTCCCCACCGCTGAGGGATCCGGCGCACTGCGCCAAGCGGGGAAACGGCCAAGCTCTGCTTGCGCCCAGATATCCGTTTCGTCGACCGGCGCCTTTTGCACGTCGATGGGAAATCCCAGGTGGGCCGCACCGGGTGTGCCCGTGCACATCGCCCGGAACGCACCACGCACCATATTGCCGAGGCGCGCTGCGTGGTTGATCACCCCGTTAAATTTGGTGAGCGGCCTGAACAGCTCGTCCTGACGAAGTTCAGTGAGCGGGTAACGGCCCTGCGCCGTGACGGATACGTCCGAGGTAACCGACAACAGCGCAACCGACGATTCGTTGGCCTCTACTACCCCCGGGAGAATATAGGTTGCACCGCCGCCGCTGGGACCTTCGCAGACCCCCGCGTTGCCTGTGACGCGGGCATAAGCATCGGCCATGTACGCTGCGCTGCGTTCATCGCGGGTCAGGATATGCTGTATATCGTGGTCCAGCCGGTACAACGCGTCATAAAAAGGCAGCGATGTGTCTCCGCACAAGCCGAATACGTGCGTTACTCCGTGCGCCTGAAGCAGGCGCACCATCGCCTCACCACCCGTCAGCGTATTACTGCCTTCATGCATGATTTTCTATCTTCTGTATACAATTCATGATGTCACTAAATATCCAGGTGACCGGCCGCAGTCCATTTCCAGAACTGATTACATGTAAAAAAGTACTTTAAATAATATTGATAAGTTATTGTTTATACTTCTTATATATCTC
>JAOTYY010000284.1 GCA_029861595.1 Gammaproteobacteria bacterium | reverse complement strand
GCGCACAGCCGTTCGGCCGGCTGCGGTGCCTGCCGGAGCCGCGAAATCCCTTGTGCTAAGCTATACGATTTCGCGCAGGGGGCGCTATGACGGGCACCTGGTTGGACGCCATCAAGTGGAACGCGGACGGTCTGGTCCCGGCGATCGCACAGGAGGTGCGTACCGGCAAGATCCTGATGCAGGCGTGGATGAACCGTGACGCGCTGGCCGCCACGGCGGAACGCGGCGAGGCGGTTTACTGGTCACGCTCGCGTGCCCGGCTGTGGCATAAAGGGGAAGCGTCGGGGCATGTGCAGAAGGTCTGCGAAATCCGCACCGATTGCGACCGCGACGTGGTGCTGCTGAGCGTCGAGCAGGTTGGGAACATCGCCTGCCATACGGGGCGCCACGCCTGTTTCTATCGTCGCCTGCAGGACGGTGAATGGCGCGATGTCGAACCGGTGCTGAAGGCGCCCGACGAGATTTACTCGTGAGCGACGTGCTGGCCCGCCTGGACGCTGTGCTGGAGGCGCGCAAAACCGCCGCGCCGGATTCCTCGTATGTGGCACAGTTGTACGCTCAGGGACGCGCGGCGATACTGCGCAAGATCGGCGAGGAGGCCACGGAAACGATCATTGCGGGCAGCGGCGAGGATGACGGCGCGGTGCTGCACGAAACCGCGGATTTGTGGTTTCATTCACTGGTGATGCTGGCGGAAAGAGGGTATACGTCACGCGACGTGCTGGCCGAGCTGGAGCGTCGCTTCGGTGTTTCCGGGGTGCAGGAGAAAGCCGCACGTTCGGAGTAAGCAGATTTTGGTAGTGAGGCCCTGCGAGAGGCCGGAGAGAACTCATGGGAATTAGTATTTGGCAATTGTTGATTATCCTGGCCATCGTGCTGGTGTTGTTCGGCGCTAAACGGCTGCGCAACCTGGGCACCGATCTGGGTACCGCGGTGAAGGGCTTCAAGACGTCCATGAAAGAAGAAGAAAACAAACCCGACGACGCGGCTGACCCCGAGCAGATCGAGGAAGGTGCGGAAGCACGGGTAATCGATGGTGAAGTCTCCTCGCGCGAGAACGAAAAGGCCTGAGGCGCTGCGCGACGATTCCGCTCGGGATCCGCTGTCAGAGGCGCACAATCGGGACTGCTCCGCGCGCCTGTTTTAACGTGTACCCGCCGCGCTCCACTCCCGTATCCGATGAAGTAGCGTTATGTTCGACGTAGGTTTCTGGGAACTGTTGATGATCGGGGTCATCGGTCTGCTGGTCGTCGGTCCCGAACGGCTGCCCGAGTTCGCGCGCACGATCGGGCGCTGGGTCGGACAGGCGCAGCGCATGGTGCGCAGCGTGCGTGCCGACATAGAGCGGGAACTGGAAACCGAAAACCTGCGCAGCATGATCAATCAGCAGGAAGAACAGATCCAGGAGCTCAAGGGCATGGTGCGCGAAGTGCGCGACGAAACGGAAGCGAGTGTCGGTGCGGATACCTTGTCGGAAGAATTCGACCGCATGCAGAAAGAACTCACCAGCGATGCCGGCGCTAGCGCACGCAGGAGCGACGATGCGCCAGCGCAATCGGTACAAACCCCGGCTGATGGCGCCACACCCGCAATCGCCGAGACAGTGGACACGGCGGAGGCCGGCGACAAGAAGTCATGATCTTCAAGCGTGCTTCCGAAGACGATGTCCGCAAGGAAGTCGAGCACGAGCAGGGGTTTCTTTCTCATCTGAAGGAACTGCGCGACCGCCTGCTGCGCAGTGTGCTCGCGGTGCTCATTCTGTTTATGGCTTTATTCCCGTTCGCCGACACGATTTATTCGGTGCTCGCCGAGCCGCTGATGCGGCACATGCCGGAGGGCACCAATATGATCGCCATCGAGGTGGCGTCGCCGTTTCTGATACCGGTGAAGATGGTTCTCATGCTGTCTATCTTTATTGCCGTGCCCTACCTCTTCTACCAGCTGTGGTCGTTCGTTGCGCCAGGTTTGTATCTGCACGAACGGCGCCTGGTCATGCCGTTGCTGGCGTCCAGCACGGTGCTGTTTTTCATGGGCGTGGCGTTCGCTTATTTCCTGGTGTTTCCGCTGGCCTTCGCATTTTTCAACGCAGTGGCACCGACCGGCGTCGAGGTGATGACCGATATCGGCCGCTACCTGGATTTCGTCATTACTATATTCTTTGCCTTCGGCATTGCCTTTGAAGTACCCATAGCCACTATCGTGCTGGTCGCCGCAGGCGCCACGACGCCGGAGAAACTGGCGAAAAAGCGCGCGTATATCATCGTCGGCGCTTTCGTCGTCGGCATGCTGCTGACGCCGCCGGATATCATCTCTCAGACTCTGCTGGCACTGCCAATGTGGGCGTTGTTCGAGGTAGGGATATTGTTTTCCAAATATCTTTTGCCGAAACATCTGGCGCGGGGGGGGGCCGGGCCCGCCACGGGCGATGCCGAGCCCGCAACCGAGCCACCGGTAGGTACCTGGCACGACGACGAGCCGGGCGACGACGAGCAATATCGTGCGCTGAGCGACGCAGAGATGGAGGCGGAACTGGATCGCAGCGATGCCGAGGACGCGGGGTCGGCGTCGGATTCGGCAGACGATTCCGGTGGCGGCGCAACCGGCGACGGCGACGAAGAGACGAAACGGCCTTCCGGTTGATGCGCGCGCCGCAGGAGTATGTCATGTGTGGTAGTGGTGTCGCCGGCTAA
Source organism: Gammaproteobacteria bacterium (assembly GCA_029861595.1). Classification (GTDB taxonomy): domain Bacteria; phylum Pseudomonadota; class Gammaproteobacteria; order JAHELT01; family JAHELT01; genus JAHELT01. Next base: position 1,927 of record JAOTYY010000284.1, on the reverse strand, counting down.
GCATTCATCGACTCCTGCGAGAGCAATGATCGGCACGCTGACGCTGTGCGCGGCGTTGCTGGCAACTGCGGTCAGCGGCAACGAACTGCGAGGCAACCGCTCGCCGTATCTTGCCATGCACGGTGACGATCCCGTTGCCTGGCGCGCATGGGGGCCCGCGGCACTGGCGGACGCGCGTAGCAGTGGCAGGTTACTGTTCGTCACCAGCGGCTATTTCACCTGCTACTGGTGTCATGTCATGCAGCGCGAAAGCTTCCTCGATGAGGAAATCGCGAGCGCGCTGAATCGTGATTTCGTCCCCGTGGTAGTCGATCGTGAACTGCATCCAGCGCTGGATGCGCGCCTGATCGACTTTGTGCAGCGCACGCGTGGCGCGGCCGGCTGGCCGTTGAACGTATTGATAACGCCACAGGGTTATCCGCTGGTGGGAATCACTTACCTGCCGCGCGATGCCTTTCTGGAGTTCCTGGGAAACGTGCGTGAACGCTGGTCGGCGGAGCGTGAAGAATTGTCCGCCCTCGCGAAGCGGGCGACCGAACAGATCCAGCGACAGCGAACGGACGCCGCCGTGGATCCGGTAGCAAAGACGATGTGGTCGGCACTGCGCCGGCAGTTCGAGTTGGCGGCCGACGAATTCAACGGCGGTTTCGGCCAGCAGAGCAAGTTTCCGATGACCCCGCAAATGCTTGCGTTGCTGGATATATTCGCCATTACGCAAGACAAGGCGCTCGGCGAATTTCTTTCCCTGACACTGGAGCGCATGGCCTACCGTGGTCTCTACGATGTCGTCGGTGACGGGTTTTTTCGTTACACGGTAGACCCGGACTGGCGGGAGCCGCACTTCGAGAAAATGCTCTACGACAACGCACAACTGGCGACGCTGTATTTTCGGGCGGCGCGCATCATGGATGATTCTCGCTGGATCGACGTGGCGCGGCGCACGCTGGATTTCATGCTGACCGACATGTGGCATGAGCAGGGCGGTTTTATCGCCGCATTGTCGTCGGTAGACGGGCGCGGTGAAGAGGGCGGGTACTACCTGTGGGAGCATGCCGAACTCGAGCGTGTGCTGAGCGAGCCGGAACTGGCGTTGCTGCGCGGAGAGTGGTTCTGGTATGAACTTCAGGCGACGCACGTGCCAGGCAGTCTGCCGATGCCCAACCTGGCCGCGTCATACCCGGATGCCGTGCGCAAAGCGCGTTCACGCCTGGCGCGACACCGGGCACAGGCGCGTGTGCTGCCGCGCGATACCAAGCGCCTGGCCGCATGGAACGGCCTGGCTTTGAGTGCGCTCGCCGAAGGTTTGAGTCACGATCGTCAGCGCTATTTGCAGTCGGCCACCGCGTTGCGGGACTTCGTCGCCACGTCGTTGCTCGGCGAGCAGCGCGTGTTGCGTGAACCGGGCGATGCCGGGCAGGCGACCCTGGACGACTACGTGCTCGTGGCGCGTGGGTTGCTGGACTACTCAGACGCGCTGGACTCACGCCGCGAACGGGATCTTGCCGCGCGAATCACGGTCTGGGCGTGGCAACGATTCCACGTCGACGGCGGCTGGTTGACGGCACCGGATTCGCTGCTGCCCGGTGGCGCGGCTATGCCGTTGTTCAGCGACGATGTGTTACCCTCCGCAACTGCCGCGATGTCTGATCTGCTGCTGCGCCTGTCTGATGTGCCGGCACTGGCAGAACGGCGTGCCGACATGCGCTCCCTGTTGCGTGCCGGCAGTGCCTCGATGCTCGAAGCGCCGTTGTGGAGCGCATCCCACATCGCCATGCTGGTGAGCGAAGCCGGCCCGGGCGGTGTGCAATAGAACTCGTTCGCGCAGGTATGTTGCTGCGCAAATTGCGCGGGCATCGTGCTTGGTGTTCGCATCCGGTGAACTCGACTACAGGAAACATCATGGCTACAGCATCCGCACGCCACATTC
>JAOTYY010000283.1 GCA_029861595.1 Gammaproteobacteria bacterium | reverse complement strand
AGTCATGCACCTAACCAAGCTCTGCGTCTTAGGCGGCACGGGATTTGTCGGCTCACACCTGATCAACGCGTTGCATGACGCCGGCAAGCACGTACGTGTGCTGACCCGTCGTCGTGAGCGCCATAAAGCCCTGTTGGTGCTGCCGAACGTCGAGGTCGTGGAATGCGACATTCATGATCCACAGGTACTGGCCGCCCAGTTTCAGGACATGGATGCGGTCGTCAACCTGGTTGGCATCCTCAACGAACGAGGGCCCCGGGGCGAGGGGTTTCGCCATGTGCACGTGGAACTGACCAAGAAAGTGGTGCAGGCCTGCCTGGATTGCGGCGTGCGGCGGTTGTTGCATATGAGCGCGTTGCATGCCGACGCCGGGCGCGGCACCAGCCTGTATTTACGCAGCAAAGGCGAAGCTGAAAACCACGCGCACACGTTTGCCGGTAATCGTCTGGCGGTGACCAGCTTTCGGCCCTCGGTGATCTTCGGACCGGGTGACGGCCTGTTCGGCCGCTTCGCAGCGCTGCTGCGACTCAGCCCGGTGTTGCCGTTGGCTTGCCCCGATGCGAGGTTTGCGCCGGTGTACATCGGTGACGTTGTCGACGTAATGTGCAACGCGTTACAGGACGACGCCACTATCGACCGACACCTGGACCTATGCGGTCCGGAGGTGTTCAGTTTGCGCGAGATCGTTGCCTACACGGCACAGCTTATCGGTAGACGCCGGCTCGTCTTGGGCCTGCCCGACTGGCTGAGCCGCGTACAGGCCGCGCTGCTGGAGCGCGTGCCTGGGAAACCGTTTACCCGCGACAACTACGATTCCCTGCAAACCGACAGCATCTGCAGCGATACCCCACCTCAGCCGACACGCGTGAGCACCATAGTGCCCGGTTATCTGGCAGGGCGCTCGCGCGACGATCTCTACCAGTCATGGCGGCGTACTGCTAATCGTTGACAGTACGTTGGTTGCCCGCGGCGCAGGACGCGCAGCCAGTTCATGCAGCTCGATTTCGCGTCGCTCACGAGGCAGCTCCGCCAGCGCCCGAACGAGCCGGTAAAAGGTTGGGAAATCTCCTCCGGCCTGCATGAACAACTGCGCAAAACTGCCCACGTAATCGTTGTAGGTCGCGGCCAGTGCCAGCCGCGCGTTGTTCAACGGCTGGTCGAACCAGTTGTCGTAGCCTGAATAGCCTTCCCAGCGGGTTCTTTTCAACGCCGCATAGTTCTCGCGCATTTGCGCAAAAATCTGCTGCTTGCGCGCGCGCGTGGCTGCCGCATCGGCGCTGCCCGCGTACAGGGCGGCCAGCTTCTCGCGCGTCTCGAGCAGCATCGAAACGAACTCGCGTTGCCGCTGCAGATTTGCTTCGTAGTCGTCGATCTGCGCCGCGGCACCGCGTTCGCGCAGCCACCAGCGCACTCCCTCGCGTTGCACGAACACCGCGAAGGATTCGTTGAAGGTGGTGTCGTTCTCCACCCATACCACCTGGTGGGACAGCTCATGGAAGATCACGCCGACCAGCCGTGTTTCGCGCCAGCGCAACATGGTGCTGAGCAACGGATCGTCGAACCAGCCCAGTGTCGAGTAGGCACTGGCCCCGTTTACGTGCACATCCAGCTCTTGCCTCGACAGGCGCGCGCCGAATTCATGCGCAGCGGCTTGTGAAAAATAGCCCCGATAGGGCACGCAGCCCGCGACCGGAAAACACCATTCGCGCGCCTGTACCGAAAATTCCTCGGTGGCAATTACGTTCCAGGTGACGTACTTGCGCTGCAGATCCACGTAACTTCGGTAGCTCTCGTTGTCCGGCAGACCCAATCGGTCGCTGGCAAAGTCCCGCGCCTGCATCGCCAGTTCCAGGCGCTTTTTCAGTTCGCCGTCCGATTGTGTCTCCAGGAGTTCGGCGACGGGTACGCGACGTGTCATGATGTCAACGTGTCCGCCTATTGCCTGCGCGTAAAAACTGACGGTGGTGCATCCGCACAGGCCGAAGACGGCTACAATCACCAACCCGAGGCGTAACGCCCGCACCCGGCAGCGGTTGAATGTGCAAGCGTTCGGCAAACCAATCATCTCTCGTTCAGCGTATTCCCGGACGTGTGTACCTGGTGGGCGGCGCAGTACGCGACAAACTGCTGGGGCTGCCGGTGCACGAGCGCGACTGGCTGGTGGTCGGCGCCAGTGCCCAGGCTCTGCTCGATCTGGGGTTTCGCGAAGTCGGCCGCGACTTCCCTGTGTTTCTGCATCCGCGAACAGGCGAAGAATACGCGCTTGCCCGGCGGGAACGCAAAACCGGAACCGGTTACCGCGGTTTCGCGGTCGACGCCAGCGCCACGGTCACTCTCGAACAGGACCTTGCCCGGCGTGACCTGACAATCAACGCTATCGCCGAAACACTGGACGGCGAAATCATCGATCCCTGCAGCGGGCGCGCCGATCTGGACGCGCGTATCTTGCGCCACGTGTCACCGGCTTTCCGTGAAGATCCAGTGCGCCTGCTGCGGGTCGCGCGGTTCGCGGCACGTCTGTCACCCTGGAAATTTACTGTCGCCGCAGACACGCAGGCATTGATGCGCGATATCGCGGCCGGCGGCGAGCTGGCGGCGCTGGTGCCCGAGCGCGTGTGGCGAGAAATGGTTCTGGCACTGGACACGCCCCGCCCTTCGATTTTTTTTACGACACTCACCGACGCGCAGGCGCTTGACGGGATATTTCCAGAGCTGGCCTCGCTCAGCGAAGACAATGCCAGGTGGCAAATGACATTGGCTGCACTGGATCGCAGCGCCGGCATGCAAAACACTGCGCCCGTAAGCTTCGCCTGCCTTGGATATGCGCTGGGCGAGGGCAGCGTGACATCATTTTGCAACCGCTTGCGCGCGCCGCGCGTGTTCCGCGATAACGCGTTGATGGTCGCAGCGCACCTGGCTGAATTGCAGGCCGTGAGCGACGCGTCGACGGCGTTTGCGCTGCTCGAGCACCTGGATGCGCTGCGCCGCCCGAAGCGGCTGACCAGCTTCCTTGCCGCGGCGGGCAGCTGGGCTCCGGACCTGGCCGTTAAAGGGCAACCATTGCAGCAGGCGCTGGATGCGGCGCGTCAAGTCGGAAGCGAAGACTTTCGCTCAGCGGGCCTCAGCGGCGAGCGGTTAGCCGATGCGCTGCGCGACGCGCGGCGCGGCGCGGTCGCCGAAACCCTCCCTCCTAGCCCCTTTCCCAAAGGAAAGGGGTATGAAGGTACTTGACCCGCTTGCAGGGCGGCAGGGGAATCGTCAGGTGCTGAGCAGCACGACTGTCAACAACAGCACCGCTGCGATGGCGATCTGCACGAGATTAGCCAGCACCATCGGGTGACGGGACGGCCAGCGTGCCAGCCGCAGAGCCGCATACAGCAACGCGCAGAACGCCATCACACCGCCCGCGGTGTACGATGCTACTTCGATGGCTTCCGAGATCCAGAGCTGTTTCTGCTGCGCGTCCAGCACCGCCCCGAGCAGCGCATAGACCAGCAGAAAGGAGTTGGCCACGGTCGGAATCAGCAGCATGAACAAATGCAGGACCGGCGATAATACGGCCGGTTCGTCGGGTCGGGGCTGCGCGGGGGTCATGGGTGTTACCGGCCTTGCCTGTAATGAACAAACACACTAGAAAGTGGACTCACCGCCGCACGGAAACTGCGCATCGTGCAGCGTTTGCATTATGATTGTAGCGCGATGAACACAACACCCGACAGCTATGAATTCCCGCCACTGGACCGCGCAGCGTTATTGCAGGGATTGCGTGCCATCGTAGGCGCCGAGAATCTGCTGCACAGCGAAGAGGCGTTGCGGCCTTACGAATGCGACGGGTTGTCGGCCTATCGACGTGTGCCGCAAGCCGTGGTTCTCCCTGACACCGTTGCGCAGGTGCGGCAGGTCATGGCCCTGTGTCACGCGCGGCGGGTACCGGTGGTGGCGCGGGGCGCCGGCACAGGACTATCCGGCGGCGCGCTACCCTACAGCGACGGCATACTGCTGAGCCTGGCACGCTTCAATCGCATCCTGGATATCGACCGTGACAACCTCACCGCGCGCGTGGAACCGGGGGTGCGCAACCTGGCCATCAGCGAGGCGGTTGCGGATCTCGGCCTGTACTACGCGCCCGATCCCTCCTCGCAGATCGCCTGCTCGATCGGGGGCAACGTGGCGGAAAACGCCGGCGGGCTGCACTGCCTGAAATACGGCCTGACCGTGCACAACGTGCTCGAAGTAACGGTGGTCACCGTGGAGGGCGACGTACTGCGCATCGGCGGGGGCAGCTTCGACACACCGGGCTACGATCTGCTCGCCGTCATGCACGGCTCCGAAGGCATGCTTGCGGTCGTGGTGGAGGTACTCGTCAAGTTGCTGCCGAAACCGGCGCACGCCAGCGTGTTGCTCGCCTCATTCGAAGACGTCGCTCAGGCCGGCGACGCGGTCGGAGAGATAATCGCCGCCGGGATAGTGCCCGGCGGGCTGGAGATGATGGACAACCTGGCGATTCGTGCGGCCGAAGAATTCGTGCACGCGGGCTATCCCGTCGACGCCGCCGCCATTCTGTTATGCGAGCTGGACGGCAGCGAGGCTGAAGTAGCAACGCTGGTCGAGCAGGTGTACGACAT
>JAOTYY010000282.1 GCA_029861595.1 Gammaproteobacteria bacterium | reverse complement strand
GGGCTCTACCGGCGTCAGAAGGAAACGCTGCGCATGCTGGTGGAAGCCTTCCTCGCGCTCGGCATCATATTCGTGACGCTGGCAATTCCGCTTGCAGTCGACGGGCGCTGGACATCGGCCGCGTGGGCACTCGAAGGTGCAGCAGCATACTGGGTGGGCGTGCATCAAGGCCGCAGAGCGCCGCGTGTGTTTGGCTTGCTGCTTCAGTTCGCCGCCGGCGTTGCCTTCATTGGTGACTTCGGGTCGAGACCCGGCGACATTCCCGTGTTGAACACCTTCTACATGGGCACCGTATTCATCGCACTGGCTGGTCTGTTCTCGAATTTCACGATCGAGCGCCATGCTGCAAAAGTCGGTCACATGGCAATGCAGGTGGCTATGGCGGTATTCGTGTGGGGCCTGGCGTGGTGGGTGTTCGGCGGCCTCAATGAAATTCACGAGCATGTGCCACGCTCTCAACGTCTCAGCGCGTCGCTACTGTTCCTGGCTGCCAGCTGCACTGTGTTCAGCTTTCTGTTCGGCCGCGGCTGGTGGATTGCACGATTCCCTTCGCTGGGACTGGTTCCGATCATGGCGATTGGCCTGCTGCCGATATTGGTAGATGCGGTGCCATCGCACCCGCTCGCCGGTTTGGGATTGCTGGCCTGGCCACTGGCATTTGCATTGCACTTCTTCATTCTGCGACGTGATGACACGGCACGCACGAACCAGACGGAGCGCGGGATTCCAGAGTTGCGTTTCGTCTCGTTTGCCCATGCCGCGGGCGTGGTGTTACTGGCAGCTGCCGGCGCGCTGGAACTTTCGTGGCAAATCGACCAGTTCGTCGCCACCACGCGCACCTGGTCGCTGATCGGATGGGCATTGGTTCCGGTGGCATTGATGGTTGCTGGTTCCTCGCGCACGGTCCAGGAGCGCTGGCCGGTCACTGCGTATTCCCAGTCGTACCTGTGGACCGGCATCTTGCCGCTGCTCGGGTTTGTTTTTCTTTGGTCGCTGTACGCCAACTGGGAAAGTAACGGCGACCCGGCGCCGCTGCCCTACCTGCCGTTTCTCAACCCACTCGATATCGCACAGATGCTGGTATTCTCCGCGATCATCCTGTGGTGGCGCTCACTGAAGCCCGCCGGCATCGAAGAGGCGTCGCGCGTGCCGGCGAACTGGAAATGGGGATTGTTCGGCGGCACCGTGTTCTACTGGTTAAACGGCGTGCTGCTGCGCACCTTGCATCACTGGGGTGGCGTGCCGTACGACTTCGATACCATGCTGCGTTCGGCGCTGGCGCAAACCGCGGTGTCGATTTTCTGGACGGTGCTGGCACTTGGCGCGATGTTGTTTGCAACACGCCGCTTCAATCGGTGGCTCTGGATCACGGGAGCGGCGCTTATGGCTATTGTCGTGATCAAGTTGTTCATCATCGACCTCGCCAAAGTCGGCGGTGTAGAGCGCATTGTTTCGTTCCTCGCTGTCGGTGTGCTGATGCTGGTGATTGGCTACGTCGCGCCGGTACCGCCGCGTCAGAAGACGGAGGCAGCATGAGAGCACGTTTACTTGCCGCAATCATCACGGCGTTCCTGCAACTGCCAGGTTTGACCGATGTGTCTGCAGCCGATGCGCCAGACGATTTTGCTTACGCACTGCCAATCGAAGGCGTCGGCGATGATGCGCTGTATCGCGTCGTGATTCCGCCAGCGGTGTATGAAGGTGTGGCATTCGCAGACCTGCGCGATGTGCGCATCTTCAACGGTGAAGGCGAAACGGTGCCACACGCATTTCGCCCGCTACGCGCAGAGCGCGAGCAGCCGGCACCTGTCCCACTACCGTACTTCGCATTGCGCGGAATCCAGGGGACGCAGGTCGCGGATCTCGATATTGCACTCGAATCGAACAATGGGAATATCAGTCTGCGGGTCAAGTCGAGAGATGAATCGTCCGAGGCAAGTGACTTGCTGGGTTACCTCGTCGACCTGTCTGCGCATGAGGAGAAGTTTTCCAAGCTGACTTTGGATTGGAACTCGCCGCCGGGTGGATACATCGGTACCGTCAATGTCGAGTCGAGCAGCGATCTGAAAAATTGGTCATCTCTGGTGCGCAATGCTCCGCTCATGAGCCTGTCACAGGGCGGCCAACAGCTCGAACGCAAAAACGTTTCGCTGCGCGGTGGCCGCTACAAATATCTGCGTCTGACCTGGCCGGAGCAAAACAAGATCATTGAGCTGACACGTATATCGGCACAACCGGTCGACAAGCGCACGCCGCTGGACCGCGCGTCGAAAAACGTGAGCGCCAACGTCGACAGTAGAAAACAAGGCGATTACATCGCCGATGTTGGCGGACCATTCCCGATTGACCGGCTGACGATCCGTTTGCCGCAAGACAACTCGGTCGCGCCAATACGAATCTATTCACGCAACACTCCGGACGTTGAATGGCGCCGCGTCGCCAGCACCACAGCCTACCGTTTGCGCCAGGACGGACAATTTATCGAGAACACCACGCTGAGCATTTCACCGCGCGCGCATCGTTACTGGTTGTTCAGGGTCGACCAGCAAGGCGGCGGCATCGGCGCAGGAACAATCGATGTAGAGGCCGGCTGGCTGGCGCACGAGATCATTTTCGCTGCGCGCGGTTCAAAACCGTTCCGCCTCGCCTTCGGTAACAGCCGGGTGCAACGAAACGCGCTGCCGGTCAAAACGCTGGTGCCGAACTGGGGCACCGACACTGTGCCCAGCATCGCATTGGCGAACACCGGCAGTAGTGAGACGCTGGCCGGGCCCACCGCCACACGCAAGCGCATCGATCCGAAAAAAGCCGGTTTGTGGACAGCGCTGCTCGCCGGCGTCAGCGTGCTGGGTGTGATGGCCTGGCGTATCGCCCGGCAAATGAATCAGGACGAGAAGTAACGGGCCCATCGAATTGCGAGAAACAAGGCGACTTCCGAGGGCATAATCTGTATACTGCGCGCCAGGCATTGCTTCGCGACATCCGGTCCGCGTTCGCGCCTTTCGTGGTCGCCATCCTTCCCCGAATCACAATTTACAGTTATTTCTGCCTGAACCGGTTCTGAGCATCAACGTTCTGCAGGCCGATCCAGGAGAATTCCATTAGCACGTCATTTGAAGCCCTCGGCCTGAGAGCCGAGCTCGTCCGCGCTGTCGCCGATACGGGTTACACGCAACCCACGCCGGTGCAGACACAAGCCATCCCGGTTGTCCTGAATGGTCAAGACGCCATCGCCGGCGCCCAGACCGGCACCGGCAAGACGGCAAGTTTCGCTCTGCCGATTCTGCACATGCTGGCCGACAAACCATTGCCACAACGGACCATCCGTACGCTGATTCTGACCCCGACCCGGGAACTTGCCGCACAGGTCGAGCAAAGCGTGCGCACCTACGGTCGCCATTTGCGGCTCAAGTCCACCACTGTATTCGGTGGCGTGAACATCAACCCACAGATCAACTCGCTGAGGCGCGGCGTCGACATTCTCGTCGCCACACCAGGACGCCTGCTCGATCACCTGCGCAACCGCACGGTGAACCTTTCAAAAGTCGAGATACTGGTGCTGGACGAAGCCGACCGTATGCTGGATATGGGTTTCATTAACGACATTCGACAGATTTTGAAAGCGTTACCTGAACAGCGACAGAACCTGTTCTTCTCCGCCACGTTCCCGCGCGAAATCCGCCAGTTCGCGGATTCCTTTCTCAAGTCGCCAATAGAGATTGCGGTGGCGCGACAGGACGCGACAGCACAATTGATCAAACAAGTAGTGCACCCGGTGGACAAAGGCAACAAGCGCGCTCTGCTGTCATCACTGATCGGCTCCGGCAACTGGCAGCAGGTACTGATCTTCACCCGCACCAAGCATGGCGCGAACCGATTGGCAGATCAGCTCGGAAAAGACGGCATCAGCGCCGCGGCGATTCACGGCAACAAGAGTCAGGGTGCTCGCACCAAGGCACTCGCAGATTTCAAGCGCGGCGCGGTGCGCGCACTGGTTGCCACCGACATTGCGGCACGCGGACTCGACATCAAGGAGCTGCCGCATGTAGTGAATTACGAGCTGCCCAATGTGCCCGAGGATTACGTACATCGAATCGGGCGCACCGGCCGCGCCGGCAGTAACGGAGTGGCCATGTCGCTGGTCTGCCGCGAGGAACAACCGCTGCTCGCGGATATCGAACGTCTTACCCGCAAGCGCATTGACAGTGTGATCGTCTCCGGTTTTGAACCGAGTTCGCGTCCTGCCGCGAGCGAGGAACGCAGCAATGATAGTCGCCGCGGCAAGCAAAAAACCTCTCAGCGCAGCGAGAAACGACCCGCCGGGCGCAAGGGATCACGCGCCGGGCAAGCGGACGCGGCGCGCAAACAAAGCGCCCAGGGTTCGCGCTCCGGACCTGGCGGGCGCAGCGATCAAGACGCACAGCCAGCCAAATCCGCCAAGCCCGGTAAACAGCGGCGACGGCGCCAGGGCAAAGCAAAACCGGCTGCCGGCGAGGTGCATGCACAGTCGCCTGCGGCCACTTCACGCCCGTTGCAGACGGCGCTGCGCGCAGTCGCCGGAATATTTGGCGGCGGGATGCAGCGCGGCGGTTGAGCACCAGACTCGGGCGGGCGTTTTCAGATAGACTCTGGACCGATGGTAAGGGTTGACT
>JAOTYY010000281.1 GCA_029861595.1 Gammaproteobacteria bacterium | reverse complement strand
CCACGCGCGCGCACCGCATGCAACGTCGAGCAGGCGAAACTGATATACGACGTCGGTGACCCGGAACCCACTGGGCAGTTCACTACCTGTCGATGGGGAACTCCTGCAAGGCGTCTTTTGGGCAGGGACCCAATATCCAGCGCTCCTTCTTATCGTCATAACCCATCGCCCGCACCGCGATGCGCCCCCCCAAGTGCGCCACCAGACGCAATTGCCCGCCATCGTTAGCTTCGAACACCCGCGTCTCATCTTCGTCCACCGACAATGACACACCACCGTATTCGCGAATCGCCGGTACATAGAGTTTGACATCCACGGGCGGTGAATCCAGCCTGACGTGGAGTTTGCCGGTCGTCGCACCCATTAACGTGCCAATCCGCACCGGTGCCGTTCCGCCGTCGCGCAGTATGCGTAGATCCGTATTCAGTAGATCGTCCATGGCGAGTTTTACGGTGTCCCGGTTGATCTGCTTCTGCAATGCGGACATTCGATTTCCAGATTCGACCACGCGATCGACGAGTTCACGATCAAGATTCACCGGGTGCTGCTGTTGCTGGCAGATTGCCAGGTGGTGAGTGAGGATGCCGATGACTTCGCGCATCGGCGAGGAGAAGCGGCTGTAGTGCGGCGTTCCAATCGCGTGATGGCGCCCGCGTGTGACGGAATACTGAGCACGTCGATTCAGTAACATGGCCTGGCGTTGGATGGCCATGCTGATCCTGCCGGCGTCCCCGTCGTCGGGCAAGCGCTCTATGTAGTCCGCCAGAGACTCCTGGTACGGTTGCCAACGTCGCCAGTGCCAAACGTCGGGATCGAGATCGAGACTGTCGACGAAGCGCTCCACCCAGCTCGCGAATTCGCGGATCGCCTCCGGGCCCGGTGGCGGGTGGACGCGAAAAATCCCCTCGATATCCAATCTGGGGTCTCTACGCTGAGCCAGAAATCGCGCGCCCTCGATGTTGCACAACAAAGAGATCTGCGCGTTCCATTCCTCAACCGCACAGCGGCGTCGGGCCACCACGCGAAAGTACTGCGGATCGTCAGTGGCCGGCTCGACTTCGACTTCCTGCCGATCGTAGCGAACCACGTCCCGCTGCAAAGCGTCGGCGATTCGCAACCCTCCCACCCGTTTCAGTAACTGCAGGCTGCTACTGTAGAGCTGAGCAGCCAGCGGATGGGCGCTGGGATCGTGTGCGTCCAGGTAATCTTGTACCTGTGGGTAGCTGAGCTTTGCGCGGCTGCGAATCCGTGCTCGTTCGAACGTGGATTCCACGCATTCGCCCTGCTCATCCAGTGAAATACGAAACAGAAGGGCTCGACGAATACAATCCTCATTGAGCGATACCAAGCCTTCCGACAACTCAGGTGGCAGCATAGGCGCGGAAAACCCGGGAAAATACTGCGTCACACCACGGCGCAGCGCTTCTTCGAAAAGCGCGCTGCCGGGCGGCGCATAGAAACTCCCGTCGGCCAGTGCATAGTAGACAACGTATCCGGCTCCCGATCCATTTTCTGCCGCCAGGCCTTCGATAAACAGCGCCTGGTCCAGGTCTCTCGAGCCGGGATTGTCAATGGTCACAAACGGAAGGCCGGTGCGATCGACGAGTTCCGGCGTATCCATGCCCGGGGCGTCAATGAGTCTGCGGACCTCGGCTTCGACTTCCGCTGGAAACGCAGTCGCGATGTCGTAACGTTGCAGAAGTGTCTTGAGTCGTTCCGGGATGAACCGTTGCGTAGTCGACATTTGTCATCCGTCGAACGTTTGCAACCGCGCTAAAGCTGCGCTGCGCTGAAAGAATCGCATTGAGTCGGATCGCCGGAACTGAAGCCCAGCTCGAACCACCGCACCCGTTGTTTCGACGTACCATGCGTGAACGATTCCGGTACTACATATCCCTGCGCCTGGCGCTGCAGGCGATCGTCCCCGATGCTGCTCGCCGCACGCAGCGCCTCCTCTACGTCGCCGGGCTCGAGGATCTCCCGGGTGCGCTGCGCATGGTTCGCCCACACGCCCGCAAAACAATCCGCCTGAAGTTCCTGCCGAACCGACAGTTCATTGCCCTCGGTTCTACCGACCTGGTTGCGCATCGAGTGCACGCGCTGTGAAATGCCCAGCAGCGTTTGCACATGGTGGCCAATTTCGTGGGCGATCACATAAGCCTGGGCAAAATCTCCGGGGGCACCGTGCCGGTTACGTAAGTCGCGATAAAAGCCCAGATCGATATAGACCTTCTGGTCCGCGGGACAGTAAAACGGCCCCATCGCGGCATCGGCCAGCCCGCACGCCGAACGCACTGCGTCGGTGAACAACACCAGCTTTGGTTCGCGGTAGGTGCGCCCATCCTTGGCAAACAGCTCGCGCCAGCTGTCTTCGGTATCCGCCAACACCACCGAGACGAAGTCGGCCAGCTGATCCTCCGCTGGCGAACGCGGTTGACGCTGCTGCGAGTGCCCCGGCGTAGCTCCACCCTGCATGAACATCGTTGGGTCCACGCCAAAGTACATGGCAATCAGGACGATAACGATCGTGCCGATACCGCCGCCCCCCAACCTTCGACCGATGCGCATCCGGCGTGGAGGCCCGCGCCGCACGGTCGCACCTCGGCGGTCTTCGATATTTCGGCTTCTACGTCCGGATTTCCACAGCACGGCGAATTCTCCGCTCAGAAGTCAGAAAGTATAGCCTGTGAGGCGGAATCACTGACGCCCGACAACTGATGGCAGTGTAAATCTTTGTTACAATCGCGGGCCTGGTTGGGAACGGCGACGAAAGCATAACTACCGCCTTGCCCAAGCACCCGTAACAAATGTTGACAATGATTCTGCGCAGGACCTGCTAGTCTGCACAAGGGGTTGGCCATGCTCCAAAGGAACTACGGCTGCCCCCAACAACTAGAACCAACCGAGGAAACACCATGGGTTTGCTGGATTTTGCAGCCGATTTTGGCAAAAAGCTGTTCGGCGATGACGATGACGAGGCGGAGAAGATCAAAGAGGCGATCGAGGCGTCCAATCCGGGCGTGAGCGATCTGGACGTGAGCTACGCGGACGGTGAGGTGAAGCTCGCCGGCAACAGCGCTTCCGCGGAATCGATGGAGAAAGCCGTGCTTATCGCCGGCAACGTCAAAGGCGTGTCCGCGGTGAACATCGACGGTATGCAGGCGCCGGCACCGTCGCCGGACGTGCAATACTACACTGTCGAGCGTGGCGATTCGCTATCCAAAATCGCCAAGTCGTTCTACGGCAACGCGATGGATTACCCGAAACTGTTCGAGGCCAACCGCGAGGTCATCCAGGATCCCGACCTGATCTATCCGGGCCAGAAGATCCGCATTCCGGAAAAGACCTGGTAAGAACTGACAGGCGCCGCAGATCTCCGCCACAGCAAGCATCGCGGAGTGAGCGGCTGACGGCGTTGTGATCCCGCCTGCGTGGTTTCGGTTTCGAGCGCGGCGGCGGTGATAAGATAATGGGTGCCCGTCGGGTGATGCATAGCCGCATACCCCCGGGCTGGTCAAATACTCTGCGGGGCTATCGGTTTATTTCATGACAAACCGGCCCGCAACCTTGCCAAGTGGCAATTGCAGGAGGAAAGAATTGTGTCAGTTGCACGAGTGACCGAGATTATCTCGAAATCGTCCAAGAGTTTTGATGATGCTCTGAATAACGGTATCGAGCGCGCCAACAAATCTCTGCGCAATGTCAAATCCGTTTGGATCAAAGACCAGAGCGTCGAGCTCAAGAAGAACGGCAAAATCGACAGCTATAGTGTCGCCTTGAAAGTAACCTTTGTGTTGGAGGACTGAAGCGTGGAACTGCTGGATACCATACTGGGCGGCGGCGGTGGGCGCGTTTTACCACAGCTCTCGGACCAATACGGAATCAGCGCCGACCAGGCACGCGGCGCACTGGAGAAGCTGGTCCCCAACTTGGCGAGCGGGGTTTATCAAAACGCCAGTCAGTCAGGCGGACTGGAAAGTCTGCTGGGCGCGCTGCAAAAAGGTCAGCACGGCGACTACCTGGATCGGCCCGAATCGTTGGCTGACGAAGCGACCCGTCTGGATGGCAACAGGATCCTCGGCCATTTGCTCGGCAGCAAAGATGCAAGCCGGCGGGTCGCCAGTGAAGCTGCGCAAAGCACGGGCCTCGATTCCGGCATATTGAAAAGTTTGCTGCCGGTTGCAGCCAACTTGGTGATGGGGGCTCTAAGCAAGCAGACTGCGGCCAACGACAACCCGCTCGGCAGTCTGTTGGGTGACCGGGGAGATCTGCTCAGCGGATTGCTGGGCGGTGGGGGTTCGGGCACGAGTGCCCCAACCGACGTGGTCGGCATGCTCGGACGTTTTCTGGGCAAGTGAAAGGGTCGATGGGTTCCAGACCGCTTGCTGCAGGCAGCATCGCAGGACCCTGATTCTCTTGCAGTGGTTCTCCGTCGAGCCGACGTCACTCGCAATCGACCGCATGATTCGGGCTTGTCCGGGGTGATTGAGCTGCTTTCCTACCGTCACGTGACGCCAGCGTAGTCCGCATTGAAACCGCGCTACCGGCGTCGCGCGAACCTGGTGGCCAGACATTCGTCACGACGTTTGCTGGCCGACTTACGCGTTAGTACGACGGCGGCGTTGGGTTGCGCACGGCAGGCGCTTCGACTCATTCACATTTGATGGTACAACCCGCTA
>JAOTYY010000280.1 GCA_029861595.1 Gammaproteobacteria bacterium | reverse complement strand
TATATCTCGCTCAGGAGAGAGAGAATGGGATGACTGATTCGAGTCAGCCGTAGCGCGCCCGTAACCGCGGCAGCACCTGGCCGGCATACAGCTCGAGAAAGCGCGCCTGGTCGGGCCCCGGTGCGTGAAACACCAGGTGATTAAAGCCGAGTTCGATATAGGGCGCTATCTGCTCGATGTGCTGGTCCGGGTCCGTCGATACGATCCAGCGGCTCGCGGCGCGTTCGACCGGCAACGCGTCAGCGCGCTTCTCCATTTCCAGGGGATCCTCGACGCCGGTCTTCTCCTCGGGAGACAACGCCAGCGCCGCCCAGTGACGGGTATCGCGCAGCGCCCGGTCGCGATCGGTATCAAAAGAAACTTTCATCTCGATCATCAGTTCGAGTTCGCCGAAATCGCGCTCTGCTTTGCCGCAGCCCTCCCTGACACTGGGCAGCAGCGTATCCCGGTACAGCTCGGGCGCCTTGCCGCTGGTGCAGATGAAACCGTCGGCGACGCGTCCGGCAAGGCGCGCGGCGGTCGGCCCCGAGGCGGCGATATACAAAGGCACGGGCTGCTCGGGACGGTCGTAGACTGTGGCGTTTTCAGTACGAAAATATGTCCCTTCGAACGTCACACGTTCCTCGGTCCACAGCCGCCGCATCAGTTCTATCGACTCCTTGAGGCGCGCGAAACGCTCCTTGAACGGCGGCCACTGGATACCCGTGGAGGGCACTTCGTTCAGCGACTCACCGGTGCCTACCCCCAGCATCACACGCCCCGGGTAAAGCGCCCCCAGCGTGCCCATAATCTGTGCGACGATCGACGGGTGATAGCGGAACGTGGGTGTCACGACGCTGGTTCCCAGGGTGGCCCGGCTGGTTCGCTCGCCGAGTGCCGCCAACCAGGTAAAGGAATGCGGCGCATGGCCATCGGTGTGACGCCACGGCTGGAAGTGATCGCTGACGAGAATGGAATCGAATCCGCAGGTTTCCGCGAGTACCGCATTTTCCAGCAGCTCGCGGGGGGCGAACTGTTCTGCCGATGCTTTGTATCCCAGTTTCAACACGCCGTACTCCTCACAGTCGCTCGCATTCCGAACCTCCGATATGATAGCCGCGCGCACTCATGGAAAAACAACAATGATTGACCCGGGCACGGCGGACACCGATTGGCAGCTGAGTCGAGCGGCAGCCATCGCCCTTTGCGACGAGGAGGACACGGGCGCGCTGATGCACACGGCGGCGGCGTTGCGCGACCGTGGTCACGGTAACGTGATCTCCTATTCGCGCAAAGTGTTCATCCCGCTCACCAGGCTGTGCCGCGACGTCTGCCACTACTGCACGTTTGCCACGTCACCGCGCAAACTCGCCGCGGCTTTCATGAGCCTGGACGAAGTGATTGCCGTGGCCCGCGCGGGCGCCGACGCCGGGTGCAAAGAGGCGCTGTTCACCCTCGGCGACAAACCCGAGCTGCGCTACCGCCAGGCGCGCGGCGAACTCGAGCGACTCGGCCACCCGACGACGCTGGCTTATGTGGCCGAAGCTGCGGCACTGGTGCATGAGGAGACCGGCCTGCTGCCCCACCTGAACCCGGGCGTGCTGGACAGGCACGAGATGCAGACACTCAGAGCAGTATCCGTCTCCCAGGGGTTGATGCTCGAGAGTGCTGCGGAAAGATTGTGCGAAAAAGGCGGTCCTCATTACGGCTCGCCCGACAAACTCCCCGCCGTGCGCCTGGCAACACTGCGCCTGGCCGGTGAACTGGCGGTGCCATTCACTACCGGTATCCTCATCGGTATCGGCGAAACCCGCCTGGAGCGCGTGGAGTCGTTGCTGGCGATCCGCGATCTGCACGAGCAGCATGGACACATCCAGGAGATCATCATCCAGAATTTCCGCCCCAAGCCGGGCACCCCGATGGCGGATGCTGCTGCGCCGTCCAGCGACGAGCTGTTCTGGACGATTGCGGTCGCGCGGCTGATCTTCGGGCCGGCGATGAACATCCAGGCACCGCCCAACCTGAGCCCGGGGCAGCTCGGGGCGCTGATCGGCGCGGGCTTGAACGACTGGGGCGGTGTGTCGCCCGTCACGCCGGATCACGTCAATCCCGAGGCGCCCTGGCCACACCTGCGTGAGTTGGCGACGGAGACGGCGAACAGTGGCAAACAGCTCACCGAGCGGTTGGCGATCTACCCTGATTACGCGCTCGACAGCAAGCGTTGGCTGGACGACGAATTGCGCACGCCCGTGCTGCGAGCCGTGGACAGCGAAGGGTTCGTGTGGACCGGACCATGGATCGCCGGGGCGCAGCAACCGGCCGATGTGCAAACGCTGACTCAAACCAGGCAGCTGGTTCGTACCGCAGCACCCATTGATTCGGTGCTGAGCAGGGCGTGCGATGGTCAGACACTGAGTGAGACCGATGTCGTGTCTCTGTTTCACGCACGGCACGATGAATTTGCCGCGGTCTGTGATGCTGCCGACCGCCTGCGCGCAGCGATGAACGGCGATGCCGTTTCATACGTCGTCAACCGGAACATCAACTACACGAACGTCTGTTACTTCAAGTGCGGGTTCTGTGCTTTTTCGAAAGGCAGGCTCAGCCAGAACCTGCGCGGCAAACCTTACGATCTCGACCTCGACGAGATCGGCCGCCGGACGCAAGAAGCCTGGATGCGCGGAGCGACCGAAGTATGCATGCAGGGCGGCATTCATCCGGACTACAGCGGCCAGAACTACATCGACATCTGCCACGCTGTGAAAGCGGCGGTGCCGGAGATGCACGTGCATGCATTCTCGCCGCTGGAGGTGTGGCAAGGCGCGCAGACCCTGAACCTGCCGGTGGCCGACTATCTCGCCGCTTTGCAGGAGGCGGGTCTCGCTACCCTTCCCGGCACCGCGGCCGAAGTGCTCGACGACGAAGTACGCGCCGTCATCTGCCCGGACAAAATCAACACAGCCGAGTGGCTGAGCGTGGTGCAGAATGCACACGCTCGTGGCTTGCGCACGACTGCCACCATCATGTTCGGACACGTCGACGCGCCCCGACACTGGGCCGGCCATCTGTTGCGTATCCGGGCGCTGCAGCAGGAGACCGGCGGGATCACCGAGTTCGTGCCGCTGCCGTTCGTGCACATGGAGGCACCCCTGTACCTGAAGGGTCTGGCACGCAAGGGGCCCACCCTGCGCGAAGCCGTGCTCATGCACGCGGTGGCCCGGCTGGTTCTGCATCCCCACGTAACCAATATTCAGACGTCCTGGGTAAAGATGGGCGCGCACGGCGCGAAGTTGTGCCTGGCCGCGGGCGCAAACGATCTTGGCGGCACGTTGATGAACGAATCCATCACCCGGGCAGCGGGCGGTGCGCACGGCCAGGAGACGACGCCGCAGCACTTCGAAGAGTTGATCCGCGATATCGGGCGCACGCCGGTTCAGCGGACCACACTCTACAAACCCGCGGACTCATCCCGGGTCAGTGCCTCTTTTGCAGCTCGCGAAATGGCGCCCGTGGTGAACCGGCCCGTGCAACGCCGCTCGCGCCCACGCCAGCCCAGGCAACTCGTGCGCTCCTGTGTATCTCAATGAACCGTGGCACAGTGACGGCAGCGTTCAGCAGGTGAGCCCGCGGCAGCAGACCCTCCAGTTGATCGGGCTTTCACACGTACCGATGGTGCAACCCGGTGACGATCTCGGCGCTTTGCTGATCGACGCCATGGCGCAGCAGAAACTGGTTTCTCAGGACAAAGATATTCTCGTCGTGGCTCAGAAGATCGTCTCCAAAGCCGAAGGGCGTTACGTGGACCTGCAGCAGGTGTCACCTTCATCCCGTGCTCTGGAACTTGCCGGACTCACAGGCAAAGACCCCCGCCTGGTCGAGGTGATCCTGTCCGAGTCAGTCGATGTTCTGCGTTGCCGCGACAGTCTGGTGATCGTGCGGCACAGGCTGGGTTTCGTGATGGCGAACGCCGGTGTCGATCAGTCGAATGTGG
The DNA here is from genome assembly GCA_029861595.1 of Gammaproteobacteria bacterium. Classification (GTDB taxonomy): domain Bacteria; phylum Pseudomonadota; class Gammaproteobacteria; order JAHELT01; family JAHELT01; genus JAHELT01. Next base: position 715 of record JAOTYY010000280.1, on the reverse strand, counting down.
CGCCGGACGGCGTGGTCGAGCGGGTGCTGCTGTTGCCGCAGGACCCCGACGGCAGCAGTGCACGACTGAAGCACGCGCTCGACACGCATTTTGGCTCGGAGCTTGGTGTGATAGTCAGCGACAGCGTCGGCCGTGCGTGGCGCATCGGCACCGTGGGGCTGGCGCTGGGACTGGCCGGTATCCCGGCCGTGCAGGATTTTCGCGGACGTGACGATCTCTATGGCCGCGCGCTGCAGGTGACCGAGGTCGGCTTCGCCGATCAGGTGGCATCCTCGGCAGCGCTGCTGATGGGGGAAGGCAGCGAGGGTGTGCCCGCGGTACTGGTGCGCGGCCTGCAGTGGTCGAACGCCGACGCAACGGCTGCGCTGCTCATAAGACCGCAGGCACAGGATCTGTTTCAGTAGCCCGGACGATGGCGACTCGATCCAATGTGAACGGCCGGGTGCTAGCAATTTCCGGCGGCATCGGCGGTGCCAAGCTGGCACTCGGCCTGTACCGGGTGTTGGAACCCGAGCGGCTCTCGGTGCTCGCCAATACCGGCGACGACTTCGAACATCTCGGTTTGCATATTTCGCCCGACCTGGACACGTTGCTCTACACCCTGGCGGACATCAACGACCCGCAGCAGGGCTGGGGGCGCCGCGATGAGACCTGGACCTTCATGCAGGCCCTGGAGGCACTCGGCGGCGAGACCTGGTTCCGCCTTGGCGACGGC
>JAOTYY010000279.1 GCA_029861595.1 Gammaproteobacteria bacterium | reverse complement strand
CGCTGTTTACCTGCTCCGGCGCGTCGGCCAGGGTTTCGTTGACGGCGATCACTTCGCCGGCGATCGGAGAATAGACATCGGAGGCGGCCTTGACCGACTCAACGACTGCGAAAGCATCACCGGCATCGAGGTGCGTACCGACTTCGGGGACTTCCACGAACACCAGGTCGCCCAACTGCTCTTGCGCGTGATCGCTTATCCCAACCGTTACCGACCCGTCATCCTCCAACCGGCACCATTCATGGCTCTGCGCATAACGAAGGTCGCTGGGAATTTCACTCATGTTTTGATTTCCTCCCGTGGTGGCTACAGAGGGTCAGATGTTCCCCCGCCGCAGGCGCATCTTGACCGGCCAGCTCCTGCTCTGGCAATAGCCAGTACCCCGCCGTCGGTAAAAAAAGTCGCGAAGCGCTTCTCGACTACCAGCAGGCTGTCGGAAAACGCCTTTTTTGAGCAACCTGACAGGCGTTACGTGAACTTACCGCGGTCAAGATACCTTTGTGCCCTCTACCTCGAGGGAGAGGGTTTAGGGTGAGGCGATAAGCCCTCGTTTTAGCTCCCCCCTCACTCTGGTCATCTCGCCCGAAGGGAAAGGGGATGACCAATTAAGCAAAAGTCTCCCGTTGCAACAGCATACTAGGCGGCGCGGGCCAGTCGCGGCAGATCGCCGGCCACGCCCATGGCCCGACGCGCCAGGAAACGCTTTGCCGGCGTGACGCTATCGACCAGTGTCAATCCCGCATTGCGCAACCAGCGCACGCTGTAATTGCCGCTGCCGAACGTGTGATAAAAGCCATCCATCGCCAGCTGCATGATCTGGTTTTCCGACCGGCGCCAACGTTCGTAGGCCCGCAAGCCCCGCAGCTCGCCGGGGTCGCGATCCGGCGCGGGCAATGAATCCACCAGCGCCGCTGCATCCAGAATGCCGAGATTGACACCCTGTCCCGCGAGCGGGTGGATCGTATGGGCAGCGTCGCCCACCAGCGCGATGCGCGGCTGCACGTAGCGCGCCGCATGCTGGCGGCGCAGCGGAAAACCGGCTCTGCCGCTCAACGGCTCCAGCCTTCCCAGCCGTCGCCCGAATGCCTCGTTGAGTCGTGCGGCGAATTCCGCGTCCTGCATGCCGAGCAGGCGCTCCGCAAGTGGTGCGTCCGCGGACCATACAATGGAACATTCATGCGCCGTCAGCGGCAGCAACGCCAGCGGCCCGGTGCGCAGAAACCGCTGCCAGGCGGTTGCCTCATGCGGGTGCTCAGTGCCAACGTTGCACACGATGGCACGTTGCGCGTAGTCCGTGCTGCTCACTGCGATACCGCCCGCCTGGCGAACCCACGAATCGTTACCGTCAGCGCCGACGAGCAGTCGCGCCTGCACGGAACCGCCCGCCTGCAGACGACATTTCACTTGCTTACCGACCTGCAGGCTCTCAGGACGGGTTGTGAATCGCAGCGTGGCATTGTCTTCGGCGGCCAACGCCTCGCACAACGCGGCCTGTACCACGCGGTTCTCAACCACGAAACCCAGCTGCAACTCACCGAGCGTCTGCGCGTCGAAACGAATACGCCCCGCCCCGCCCGCGTCCCACACATGCATCGCCTGAAACGGATAAGCACGCCGCCGTTCCACGGCCGGCCACACACCCAGCGACCGCAGCACGCGGTAAGAAGCGAGGTTCAAGGTGGATACCCGCAGATCGTGCGCACCGGCGCCGTCATGTTGCGGCTCGTCGCCGGCATCCAGCAACAGCACCCGTCGTGCGGCGCGCGCCAGGGCCAGCGCAGTGGTCAAACCTACGATTCCACCACCGCAGACGATGCAGTCGTACGAGTCCGTCATGGTGTTCCGCCCAGCCCTGTCATCGGCGAGCGTGCTCCCAAACCCATACTGCGCCGCGCGAACCAGTGGCGCAGCGGCGGCAACAGATCCATGGCGATCAGACCTGCGTTACGCGCCACGACTACCGGTGCAAAACGGCTGCCGAACGTCTTGACCAGCAGGTCGGTCGTAGCGGTGGTGCTGCGCTGATCGGCGCGCCGGCGCACGGCAAATTCCTCGAGCAGCGCCGCGCAGCCCGGATCGCGCATGCCGCGTTCGCTGTGTAACAGCCTGGCCAGCTCGGCAACGTCACGCAGGGCAAGGTTCAGCCCCTGACCCGCAACCGGGTGCAGGGTGCGCGCGGCGTTGCCCACTAACACGCTGCGCCGCGCAATCTGGCACTGTGTCTGTACCAACGACAAGGGGAACGCGGCGCGTTGGCCGACGCGTTTGAAACGACCCAGCCGCCAGCCGAACGCCGCCTGCAAGCGTTGCAGAAAATCGCAATCCGAACACCGCAGCAACGTATCCCGCTGTGCTTCCGCGACGGTCATCACCACCGCGTAACGGGCGTCGCCCAGCGGCAGCAATGCCACCGGACCCGTTTCGGTGAAGCGCTCGAACGCCACACCTTCGCGCGGACGGGCAACCATCACGTTGGCCACGATCGCAGCCTGCGCATAGGAACGTTCACGCGACCGCAGGCCAAGTCTTGCCGCTAGCGCCGCGCGCGCACCGGCGGCGACCACCAGCAGCCTGGTTTGAAACGCCCTATCCCCGGCGAAGACCTTCAGTGAGTCGCCACTGTCATCGTCACCCACGCCCGTAACCGTCGCATCGACGCTGGCGATGTTGTCTGCCGCGGCCAGCGACTCCGCCAGCAACGCGTGCAGGTGGTGGTTTTCCGCGACGTAGCCCAGCGCGCTCAGAGCGTACTCCTCGGCATGCAGGCGAGCCGCACCGAAATGACCACGGTCGGAAACGTGGATATGCCTGATCGGTGCAGCGAATTCGCTCACGCGCTGCCACAGTCCCAACGATTCAAAAAAACGTCTCGACCCCGCATTGAGCGCCGTAGAGCGAACGTCCAGTGGTGCCGGCGCCTGCGTTGCGAACTGCTGGTCCAGCACCGCAATGCGACCGCGATAGCCGCGCAGCGCCAGCGCCAGGCTTGCACCTGCCATACCGCCACCGGCGATGAGAATATCGTAGGATCGCTGGTTCACGCTGCCATCAGTTTTTCGATTTCGTCCGGATCTTTGGGTGCATCGCGGCTCAGCACCTCGCACCCGTCACGGGTTACCACCACATCATCCTCTATGCGGATACCGATATTGCGCAGCGCCTTGGGCACTCCGCGGGCCGGCGTAATATACAAGCCCGGCTCGACCGTCAGCGCCATACCCGCTTCCAGTAACCGCCATTCGTCGTGTATTTTGTAGTCGCCGACATCGTGCACGTCCATGCCGAGCCAATGCCCGGTTCGATGCATGTAGAACTGGCGGTACGCCCCCTCGCGAATCAATTTGGGCGTGCGACCTTTCAGCAATCCCAGTTCCACCAGTCCCCGGGACAGAACTTTCACTGCAGCTTCGTGGGGATCGTTCCAGTGATTGCCCGGTACTACTTTGTCGATTGCCGCCTGCTGCGCCGCGAGCACTATTTCGTAAACGTCGCGTTGCACCGGGCTGAACTCGCCATTCACGGGAAAGGTGCGCGTCACATCCGCCGCGTAGCCCTGGCACTCGGCGCCTGCGTCGATGAGCAAGAGATCACCGTCGCGCAGCTCCTGCGAGTTCTCCGTGTAATGCAGAATGCAGCTGTTCTCGCCACCGCCCACGATCGACGGATACGCCGGGGTGCAGCCGTCACACTCGAACTCATAGTGCAACTCGGCCGCCACCTGGAACTCCATCTGACCGGGCCGCGCGGTCCGCATCGCCCTTTTATGCGCACGCGCTGAAGTGCGTGCCGCCCGGCGCATCAGGCTCAACTCAGCGCGCGATTTGTACAGGCGCATGTCGTGCAGATAATACTCCAGCGATACGAACTCGTTGGGTGCGTGGCTCGCGCCGCGCGACATGCGCCGTACACTGTTTACCCAATCCATGACCCGCGCATCGAAGTTGGTATAGCGGCCCATGGTATAGAACACGCGCTCGCGTCCCTCGATCAACCCGGGCACTATTTCGTCGGCGTCCGTCACGGGAAACGCATCATCCGCACCCAGGTTTTCCAGTACACCCTCGACACCGGCCCGCCGGCCGTGCCATGTTTCCTGTTCCTTGTCGCTCTCGCGGCAGAACATCAGATACTCGCCGTGAGGACGACCCGGTACCAGCACCGCCACCGCCTGCGGTTCCTCGAATCCCGTGAGATACAGAAAATCCGAATCCTGCCGGAACGGGTACTCCACATCGCGGTTGCGGATATGACTCTCGGCCGAAGGCACGATCGCGATGGCGTCCTCACCGATCATTCTCATCAACGTCTTGCGGCGCCTGGCGAATTCGCTCGGGTTCACTAATGCGTCCTTTGTTCGTTAAGTCCGCGACATACAGACTGAATCAATGAATCCGCCGGGAGCGCTGCAACGGCTGAAGTTCCTCGTGCATCAACAACACACCGACGCGAATGAACTCGACCAGCTCTATATACACGTCTTCCAGTTCGTCGAAATCGCCGGAACCGGTCTCGGCCTGCGCCAGCGCCGAAAAATCACCGATCAGTTCGCGCGTATTGTCCGGCAGGGCGCTGTGTTCTCCGATACCGCTGGCACCCAGGCCATACAGATATCCCTGACACCAGCTGGCGAGCGCTTGCGTGCGTTCGTGCAGTGGCGCCTCCGCCTCCGGCAGATACGGTTGAAACTCCAGGTCGTCGC
>JAOTYY010000278.1 GCA_029861595.1 Gammaproteobacteria bacterium | reverse complement strand
CTGCTCGGCCGCGGCACGTTCCGTCGCTGCTCGTTCTTCCGCCGCACGTTCCCTGGCTGCCTGCTCGGCCGCGGCACGTTCCGTCGCTTGCTTTTCAGCCTCGAGCAGGGCAAGTTGCTCATCGCCCGCTTCTGACACGGCCGGCGGCGGAGTGTCATCAATCAAACTCCAAGCGAGCGCCGATGCAAACAGTATCCCCGTGATACCAGCGGCAAGCGCCAGTGACCGCTTCGCGCCGATGGACAGGCGGGCACCAGCGACGGCGTGTGTAGCGGCTACCGGGGTCAACTCCACGTCCTGCGTCGCATGCTCTGCGTCGGTTTGATGCTGCGCAGTCGACGCGGATTTCCGATCGGTTACGGAAGAAACGCGTGCAGCGTCACCACCGGTGCTCATCAAACGATCGCTCGGTGTGGTCAAACGCTCAGCGCCCGAGGTGTCTGCTCGTGCCAGGGACGTCGTTGGTGACCGTGGCTTTCGCGCCGGCGCCGCCGTTATTTGCGGAACAGGCGCAACCCCCTTCAACAGCATCTCGCGCCAGTCCTTGATCGACTGCGGACGGTGCCGCCAGTTGAAGCGCATCGCCACGTCCACGGCATCGCAGAACCGGGTGCTGAATTCGCTGTGGTCACCGTCGGTCAGCGCCAAGTACGGATCGCCGCCATCGACCGTAATACCGATGCTGCGCTTCAATGCATCGACCGGGTTGCGGCCGCTGATGAGGCGATAACAGGTCGCACCCAGTGCGTAAATATCGGACCATGGTCCCTCGTTTTCCTCGCTGCCCTGGTACTGCTCGATCGGCGCAAAACCCGGCGATACCATGCTGGTGAGAGTATTCGCCTGACCGTGCGCGGCGTAACGCGCGGAACCGAAATCAATCAGCACCGGGCTGCCATTGGCACGCAGGAAGATGTTGGAGGGCTTGATGTCGCGATGAATGAATCCGGTCTTGTGCACCTGTTCCAGCCCATCCAGCACCCGCAACAGAATATCGGTCAAGACCGTTTCCACGCGAAAACGTTTGTTCTCCACAAAATCCGCGAGGTTATTGCCGCGCTCGTACTCCATCACCATATAAGCGGTATTGTTCGCTTCGAAAAAGCTCTGCACCTGGACGATGTTGGGATGTTTGAAGCGGGCGAGCGTCTGCGCTTCCTTGATAAAACGCTTGAGGCCGATCTTGTAGAACTCGCCCTGCTCGCCGTTGCGCGGCTGCACCGTATTGTTGCCATCGCGAATGGCGAGTTCGCGGGGCAGGTATTCCTTGATCGCGACCGATTTGTTCAGATTGGTGTCGCGGCCAAGGTAGGTAATGCCGTAGCCACCCTGACCGAGGACCGAGAAAATCTCGTACCAGTGCAGCTTGAGACCGGTGCGTAAAGCGTCTCTATACGTAACGTCGTCGTTCATGTCGCTTGGTGCGTCAGCCTCAACACGTCCAACATCACCGGCCGGGGCCGGTTGGCTCGATCACGCAGCTTGATGCCTTACGCCAGCGAAATGCAGAGGAATTTCGACTAAAACGTATCGAGCAACTCAAAATCCTCCGGAATATATGGTTATTGTTGCTCTACGGCAACCGGAGGTAACGCACGTAACTTGCCGATGTCGAACTTAAAGACGTCGTGGCCTTAGGGTATTCTCCAAAATCTCTCGAGTCAGTTTAACCTGTGGATGACTTCTCCATGAGATTTCTTATTCGTCCTGCCCACTGAACGACACGTGACGATTTGCCGTCAGTTGCCGTGACACCCGAGTTTAGGTGGTTGCGGCTCAGCCGGCGAGTCGGATCACAGCGAAAAATGTGAACCACAGCACACTGCAGGGCAAAAGCCAACCGGCCGCCAATGCCCCGCGTACCCTGCGCCGCACGGAGTGTGACCGCACCCGGTGAGCGCCCTTCTCTAGGCCCGCTCTGGGCACTTCCGGGCGTTCGAGCAGCGTCAGCGGGAGGCTGCCCCTGACACGATCAGCGTTGTCCGAACGGCCATAGTTCGAGAACTCGGTGATAATCCTGGTGATGCCTTTACCGATTGCGTGACCACCGCAGGCTGAAATGCGGATATCCCCGTAGATCGGCGGGATTGTCACGATCGTGTCGGTGAACTTTCCAATGACCAGCGCGGGCTACCGATGATTATTGTTAACCTTTTGTTTTTATTAAGATTATGACAGTTGGTGCTGTATTTGCTTTGTTTTTTTGTGAACCAGTTCACATACATCGTAGTGTGTTGTATAGAACCAATAAGGGGGACGAAAAAATGTCAACCGTGATGCAACGCCGTATCCAGGGGATAGAATCCGGCGTAATGCAACGCCGTACCCAGAGGATGGAAACGGACCCCATCACCGGCCTGCCCGGCCGGGGATGCTTCTATGAGTTAGGCCGCAAAGAACTGTCTTTCGCGCAACGTTTCGGCATCGAGATAGCCGTATTGCTGATTCAGGTGGACGACTTCGAACACATCATTCAATCCCACGGCGGGCCGGTGGCCAAGCAGGTACTACGCAAGCTGGCCAAATATATAGAAGAAGCGGTCAGCCCGGAGGACACGGTAACGCGCCTGGGAACCTGCTGTTTTGCGGTGGTCGCAGAATCGATCGGCAACGTTACGATAAAGCAAACGGCCACCAAGATCATCGACCGTGTACGTCACACGCGTTTCGTCTACAACGATGACAGACTGAGGTTCACCGTCAGCATTGGCATCGGTGCGCCAGCCGGGCAGTTGGTGGACAAATTCGAAGACGTTGTCGAACTGGTCGGTCAAAGAATGCTGGTCGCGTCTGCCTCAGGTGGCAACAAAATCGTATTCTAAGGTTCGCGGCCTGTATCATCTCGCGTAACAGTGAAAACGGCCAGCGAACAAGTGCTCCGGAAGCACTGTCGCTGGCCATTCAGGATTACCGCCTGTTACCGGGCGTCGCGCATGCGGCGCCGCCCCGTTGTCTTTACTCTATTCACGGACTGGCCAAGCCGCCTGCTGATGAAGCTGGCGATTCGCTTGCGCGTGGCTCAAATGTTGCGTGGGGAAGGCAATATAATCGAGCTTGGACAGAAACCATGATTTCAGCAATCAGTAAATTGATACCCGCGGCATTCGCCAGCGCCATACTCGCGATATCCGCCGCGAACGCGGCCGTGGAAATCGAGCACGAGCCGATCGACGAGAGTCCCGCTGGAACGCGCATCGAGCTCAGCGCCGAAATCACGGATGAAGACAACGACATCGAACTGGTGCGGGCCTATTTCAAGGTGCCGGAAGCCTCGGATTACGTGTTCGCAGCAATGCAGCCGCTGGCCGACGAGGAAAACACCTACACCGGGCAGCTCCCGGCACCAGCGCAGGACACCACGGCCATCGACTACTTTCTGCTGGTGCGCAACGGCGACGGCGAAGTCGTCAAGTCTCAGAATTTTTCCATCGAAGTGAGTGCCGATAAAGAACGGGCCGCGGAGCTCGCCGCCCTGCCGCCGCGTGACGTCGTGCTGCAGCCCAGTGAATTCGCCGACGTCGAGGGTTTTCACGGGCGACTGCTGCGCATGGCAGGCGACGTGGAAGTGGTGGACGCCGACGGCGATGCCCTCTCTCCGGCCGACGTCGGCTTTGTCGTACGCGAGTCGCAAACCATACGCACCGGTACCGATGGTATGGCGGTAGTGGATTTCGAGCAGAATCCGATAACGGTTCTCGACCACAACAGCCGGCTGAATGTGCGCACACCCACCTGGTTCACGCATCTGGCGGGTAAAGCGTATTTTGCCTTCCAGCGTTTGCTCGGCGTCAGCCAGCAGGAACGCGTAGTCGCCAATACGGTGGCCCTGATCGGCATCCGCGGGACGACGTTCATCTCCTACGAGGAGCAACTGCAGGGCGTGGCGCTCAAGGAAGGCACAGTCAACGTCGCCAGCAGTGCCGATGCACCGATGCAGGTCACCCGGAACGGCGTCAGCGCCGCGGCCGACGAATACCTGCTCCAGCCCGAGCGCATGGCCACATTCGACGGTGCAAACGTCGCCGATACGGACTTTTCCGCTGCCGTGCTGGCTGACTTTGCCCGCCTGGAAGGTTTCGCAGCCGGCCTGCTCGGTGCAGCGGTGGTGGCCCAACAGCAACAGTCGCGTGTCGAGGTGAGCAGCGAGTCTTCGAATTTCTCGGCCCAGCTAACCGGATTCGACGATTTCATCACGCTCAACTCGATACCCGAAAGCGCCGCACTTGGCATCGGTGCGGCCAGCAGCACGGTGGTTGCAAGCGCCGGTGGCCTCGGCACAGCCGCGACTGTCGGGCTGATCGCGGGCGGTGCCGTAGGTGTAGCTGCCATAGCGGACAGCGGCGGCAGCGACAGTGGCGGTTCCACCTCGACGCCCACACCCCCAGATTCGGGTCCACCCGTGTTTGAAGGCAGCGGGGACGTGACCTGCAGATCCTGTACCATCCTTGTGATTGACTCGAACGCTATTCAGGACGACTTTTACGACCTATACGTCAACGACTCGTTGGTCGGTCCGGTAAACAATGCACCCGGTGCCACGACAACCCATACGATCAACCTGCAGCCAGGGCCGAATACCGTCGAGCTGCGGTTGACTCAGCTTCAGGGTTCCAACACGTTCCTCACCGTGAGCATAAACGATGGCGAGTTCAGCGCCGACTTCGGTGGCTCAAATGACCATATCTGGACCATCAATTCGCTCTAGCTCTG
>JAOTYY010000277.1 GCA_029861595.1 Gammaproteobacteria bacterium | reverse complement strand
ATCTGTGTGAGCAGGCACACTAATATAATGGCCCACAGCGTGCTAAGCTTCGGCATGTTGTTTGCTTCAATTTAACGTCATGGATAAGAACCGTCGTGGCGAGCAAGGCCATATACCGTTTCGCACCGGGCGTTTTTTCAGCGTCGGCGGCGAGTGGTTTTTCTCTACCCGAGAGGGGGAGAATCGTGGGCCGTATCCCAGCCGGCAGGTCGCGGAAGCGGCGTTACTGAATTTCGTTCGCAATCGCGGTTTCGCTCACACAACAGCCAAGAAACCGGCTGTCTTTATATACGAATCCGAGGACGAAGCCGACGACAAGCCGGGCGGTGGGCACCGTTTCTACTGGTAGCCAGCCTTCTGTTTCTCCGGCAGGTATTCGCACAGCCACCCTTTGATCACTTTGAACGGCTGTGGCGAAGCAATTTTCATCAAATCAGGATTGCTCACCATCAAGCGGAGCACAAATCCCGCCGCGTCCTTGTCGGTCCGGCGAAGGTATTCCGGTAAATCCAGCCACTGATCTATGATCGTGGATTTGATCGTCGATTCGTTCATGCCACTCACACCCTGACGCATTACGATCCTAACATCGGTCAGCCCGATCGAAACTTCAACGCCCGCGCACACTGGTTCCGACCAGTGGTAGCGTTTCCGCGACGAAGCGTGCGAGCTGCCGCGAGGCTGACCGAAGCCGGTCGCAGAATCCGCGCTGCGTTCCCGTTTTTCAAATGACCACCAGTAATTGCTGGCGCATTGACAAGGTGCGCCCGTTAAGTTTCTTGAGGTGTTGATGCTGGGGAACTGCGACAGCAACTTTACCGAGCTCGGTATCCACCAGGCGTTGGTTAGCGGCCGCCGGCAACTCCTCGCGTGGATAAACGCTGGCGCTCCACGCCGCCACGTTGCGCAGTCCGCAAGTGCCCCAGACGAAAACCAGCACGTCTTTTTGCGGATCGAGCGTGGAAGACAGGTACTCCCAGGCACCACTGCTCACTGTGAGCTTTATTTGATCTGCGACGTGTATCGCACCGGTAGGATAACTCATCGTATCACCCCGTATCTGAATCCTTGGCAGGGACATCGCAATCTCGGTGCCAACCGTGATGACCGTTTATCCGGCTTTTTCAGGCGTTCGTCCGGGGATCTGGTCGATTTCACCGTAGATTGCGACGAACGCTCGCCATTGCTAACCAAACGCGGACACCCGCACTCGGTATTGAGGTCGGTTTCTCTTACAGCCCAGCTACGGGTGACGAAGCCCGGTTAAGGGAGGTTTTCCCGGAAGTAAACGGCAACGTTGACGGGTGCGGGCCGTACGATGCGATCAGCGGTCGATTCCGCCTTCGACCTCGCCGTCGATGCGGAGGTCTTCTATCGCGTCACCCAGGGCAGCTGCATTTATTCGATCCGGAAACAGCCTGCTGTCTGCCTGATCGTCGAGCACATCGATTTACCGTTTAGCGACTATCCGAGGTTGCCTTGCAACACCTAATTGATGGGATTAGGCTTGATCGGAACGTGTCGCCCGGCTGGCCGCAAGGAGGACAGACGACGGTTGCAGGACAAAACCTTGGTCCGTCCCCGACTCCCCGGTGGCCACTACAACACGACGGAGGTCCCCGTGCCCAACACCGTATTTACAGACGTGCAGATTCTGGACGGCTCCGGCGGCGACACGCACGGCGGCGAAGTGCTGGTCCAGGGCAACCGCATCAAAGAGATCGACGGCGCCGGCGTAACGCTGATACACGGCCCGTTGCAATCCCATGCCCACTTGAGCTTCACGATAAAGGAGGGCTGTCTTGCAGAATTGCTGCTGGTCGACGGCGATCCGCTGGCCGACTTGAGCATCCTCCTGCAGGACCACTCGCGGCTGCTCGGCATCATTAAAGACGGCAGCTTCCACAAACGCCCGGCGGCCGACCTCGCGCCCAGCGCCAGGTGGTCTGAGGTAGCCCGGATATGACAGGCACCGTATTCGGCGACTACGACCAGGCTGGCCTCGACGCCCAGTACGACAATCGCGCCAAGGTCCCGGCGTTCGCCGAACACATGGAACGCTGGCAGCGGCTCAGCCGCGAGGTTCGCGAGACGCTGCCGGCGCAGCTCAACGTTTCCTTCGGCCCGAGCGCCGCGGAAAAGCTGGATATCTTCCCTGGCGAACCGGGCGCACCGATTCACATTTTCTATCACGGCGGCTACTGGCGTGCGCTGCACAAGGACGACTTCAGTTTCGTCGTGGGCAGCCTGCAACCGGCAGGTGTCAACACGGTAGTCGTCAACTACGCGCTGGTGCCAAGCGTCGACATGGCGGAACTGGTGCGTCAGTGCCGGGCCGCGCTCGCCTGGATCTGGCACAACGCCGCAACGTTCGACGGCGACCGGGAACGCATCTACATCTCAGGGCACTCCGCCGGCGGCCACCTGGTCGCCATGATGATGGCCACGGACTGGCCGGCGTTCGATGCCGGCCTGCCGCGAGAGCCGCTGCGCGCGGGTTGCGCAATCAGCGGACTCTACGATCTCGAAGCGATCCGTCTCAGTTTTCTCAATGAAGACCTCGGTATGAGCGAACAGGCGGCCGCCGCGCTAAGCCCGGTACTGCTGCCCCGACACTGCAGCGGTCCGCTTGAGCTGCCGCTGGGTGATCTGGAAGGACCGGAGTACTTTCGCCAGTCCGCCGATCTCGCGGCGGCCTGGGCAAACACCGAAATCCTGCCCATGGAGGGACACGATCACTTTTCGATCTGCGCACAACTGGAATCGCCGGACAGCCAACTGGCAGGCATGATCCATCGGCAGATGGGTGTCGGATAGCCCCTAGGTTGCATGAAGGATAACTCCGGACTTTTCTGCGCTACGCCCTGCGGGCCAGCCTGCGGCCCCCGCAGCGGTGGAGGACGGGGATGTCCGGAATACAGTGAATAGGCAAGCGGTACCCGCTGCTTATGGACCAAATCCGCCCGAAACGCTGATCGAACGATCAACAATTGGTATTAGTCACCCCTCACCCCGAGGGGAGAAACAAACGTGCTCGAGAGGGATTAAAGGTGACCGAAACTGTGGCGTATCTTGAAGCGGCGCTGCCGCCCGGCATACGCTCCCGCTTCGTGGAAAACCACAACGGTCTCACGATGCACGTTCTGGAAGCGGGCTTCGAGGATGGCGATCGGCCCTGTGTGCTGCTCCTGCACGGCTTTCCGGAAATCGCGTACAGCTGGCGTAAGATAATGCTGCCGATCGCGGCGGCGGGATTCCATGTCGTCGCACCCGATCAGCGCGGCTACGGACTCACCACGGGCTGGGACGGCGACTACGACGGCGATCTCGACTCCTACCGCATTCTCAACCTGCTAAGGGACGCCCTGGGCCTGGTCACCGCGCTGGGCTATCGCACGGTATCTGCGGTGGTCGGGCACGATTTCGGCTCACCGGTCGCCGCCAGCTGCGCACTGGTTAGACCCGACGTGTTTCGTTCGGTAGTGTTGATGAGCGCCCCTTTCGCGGGCCCGCCTGCTCTGCCTTTCGACACCGCCAATGACGAATCCGGCGAGGCAGACGCAGCGAGTTCCGATATTCATGAAGAACTGGCAGCGCTGTCCCGCCCGCGCAAGCACTACCAGTGGTACTACTCCACTCGGGAAGCCGACGACGACATGCGCAACTGCCCGCAGGGCGTGCACACATTTCTGCGCGACTACTTTCACCATAAGAGCGCGGACTGGAAGCAAAACAGACCTTTCCCCCTGGACGTGTGGACCGCCGGGGAACTCGCGAAACTGCCCACTTACTATGTGATGGATCTCGACCAGGACATGCCGCAGACAGTGGCGCGGGAGCGGCCGACCGATACCGAAACGGCAGCGTGCGCATGGCTCTCGGACGAAGAGTTGCGCGTATACAGCAGCATGTATGCGAGTAGCGGTTTTCAGGGCGGTCTGCAATGGTACCGATGTAAAATGAGCGGCAAATACACTGCTGAGTTGCAGACTTACGCCGGTCGCGCGATCGATGTGCCGTCATTGTTCATCGCCGGGACCAGCGACTGGGGAACCTATCAGGTCCCCGGCGACTTCGAGAACATGCAGAACAGCGCGTGCACGCAAATGCTGGGCTGCCATCTGGTGGATGGCGCGGGGCACTGGGTGCAGCAGGAGCAGCCTGAAAAAGTCATCGAGCTCGTCCTGCGGTTCCTGCAACAATGAGCCGGCCGGCCGTGCCGGCGACGTTGAATTCTCCCCAACCTGGGTTACGCTTGTGGAAGAGCGCAGGACTGGCGCCCTCCGTTCGGCGCTTTCTGGCCACCACACTGTAGGCTCCCATGGATCAGCGCGCGCTTCAGGATCTCGTCGAATGGCAATGCTACGGCTGCGGCAAGCTCAATGAATCAGCGTTGCGGATCAAGAGCCACTGGTCAGGCGACGAGCTTATCTGCGATTGGCGACCGAGACCCTTCCACGCCGGCCATCCGGGCAAGCTTCACCACGGCATCACGGCGACAATATGTTTCTGCCACGGGCCTCGGCTGCCACCGCCGCCGCTCATCGCAACGAGGGTCGCGAAATCCACAACCCGATCGAGTTTTTCTATCTCAATCAATCTTTGCTGTTCGACATTCTGAGCTCGATACCAATAAACAGCACGGTAAGGTTTCGTGCCAGAGTGGCGACGTTGCACCACGAGGAGGCCACTGTCTCGACCGGCGTGTACGTGGC